>JANYEE010000170.1 GCA_025363275.1 Burkholderiales bacterium
GGTGGCAGCGAGAACTCGCCGACGTTGTTGAGGCGGATGGTGTATTCCATTTTCACCACGCCCTTGGGCAGGTACTCGTAGTAGCTGCGGAAGGACTCGAAGCTGCGTTCCTCGAACGCGGCCCAGCCGTAGCCTTCTTTCTTCTCGCCCTGCGTGGCGATCTCGAAATCACGACCTAAACCACTACCAAGAATGGTGGCGCCGCCGGGCACGGGGTCGGTGATGGCGACCCAGGTCATGTCGGCGCTGGCGTTCACCTCGATGCTGATGCGCAGCACGTCACCGCGTGTGTAGCTGCCGGCGGGCAGGCTCTTGTTGGCCTGCTCCACGGGAGTCACCGTCTTCTTGATCTGGTAGCCCGCAAAGAAGGGTGCCTTCAGTTGCACCGCGGCCACCGATTGCAGCGTGAGCCAGGGCTTGCCGGCGCCCTGGTGGGTTACGTTGAGCGTGTCCTTAATTGCACCTTTCTCGGCGGTATTGCCCCAGGGCAGGAACATGGTGTTGTTCCGCAGATTGCCCGGCGATGCAGGTGCGCCAAACATGCTGGTCTGGTGCGCAGCGCCGGATGCATCGGTGGTCTTGATGCGTTCGACCTTGCTCCAGTCCACCGCGGCACTGCCGGTGCTCGTGGACGCTTTGGTCGTGCCGGCCACCGTCACGGCTTCAAACTTGGCGCTGAATTTCTCCAGTGCCAGGCCACCCCACAGGTTGGCCGTGGTGGTGTGCCAGGCGCCGTTTTGCTGGCGGCTGATGAAGCCGTTGGCCAGGCGGCCCATGTCGTCCTTCCAGGCCGGGTCGTCCATCACGGCCAGGATCAGGCGCGCGGTGTTCACGTCGCCGTTTTGCATCAGCCACCACCAGTAGTCGTCCTTCTCGCTGCTGAAGATCATCTTGGTGCCCTGGTAGCTGATGCGGCTGCGCAGGATCTGGTTGGCCTCGGCGATGCGCTTGTCGCGATCGGGCACGTCGTTTACGCGCTTCAGGATGTTGAGCCAATCAATCACCGAGTGTGTGGGCCACTGGTTGGGCGCGATGGTGATGCTGTTGACCATGCGGCCCTGGGCCTTGCCGTAGCGCGACAGCGCTTCGATGGCGGCCAGTTTGCGCATGTCCAGGTCCCCACCTTTCCCACTTCTCGGGCTCCAGAACTCGCGCTGAATACGGCCTTCCACAAACGCGATCAGGCCGCGCTCCATGGGCGCACGCACCTCGTCGCTCAGCGCAAACGCAGGGTTGATGGTGGACGCCTCATGCGTGGCGGCCAGCAGGTAGGCGGTCAGCGTGTCGCTGCCCCGGTTGGCCTCGCCATCGCGCGGCGGGAAGTAGCTGGCTAGGCCATCGCTGTCCAGGTAGCTGGGGATCTGCGTGGCCACGGTCTGCCACAGCAAGACAGAGCGCAGGCCCACGCTCTTGCTGGTCTTTTGTTCCAGGCAGGCAAAGGGGTAAAGCGCAAACCAGTCACGCACACCCGGCAGGCCTTCGGCCAGTTTCGGCTGTAGCGCCATCTTCAGGCCGCCACGGCCAGGCAGGGCGTCAGCGGGGGCATTCACGTCCATGGTCAGCGACCCATCGATCTGCACCAGTGTGGCCTGCTGCACCGTGAGTGGCACCGCAGGAATGATGCGCTGGCGCGCCTTCAGCGCATCACGCGCTCCGCTGATGGTGTCCTTGGCCTCAATCTCCCACAGGATGGCCTCGTTGCGCGTCAGCGCCAGTTGGGCCGGTGCGGTCACATTCCAGGCCACTTCGCGCGCGTCGCCAGCGGGAATGTCCACCGTTTGCGGGTACAAGCCCCCACGCTCCCCCTCTGCGAGTGGGTCGCTTCCCCCCGAGGGGGCGTTCACTTGCTTGGGGCGGCCCGGCGCGGCGCTCAGCTCCATCATCGTGGCACGCGGCGTCACCAGCACCTTCATTGCCTGCTTGGTGGTGTTGCGCAGTGTCAGCTGGGCGCGGTATTGGTCGTCCTCGCGCACCAGCGGCGGCAGGCCGCTGATGATCTGGAGGTCCTGCGTAGCGCGGATGCTGGTGGAGCCAGTACCAAACAACCCCGTGGATGCATCGGCCACCGCCACGATCTTGAAGGTGGTGAGCGCATCGTTCAGCGGCACGGTGACCACGGCCTGGCCATTGGCATCCAGCTTCACATTGGGGTTCCACAGCAGCAGGGTTTCCAGCAACTCACGCGCGCCGCTGTGGCCGCCACCGCCGCCCGGTGCCACAGCCTTGCGGCCATAGTGGCGCCGGCCGATGATTTCCATTTGCGCGGTGGACGTTTCCACACCCCAACTGCGCCGCTGCAGCATGGCATCCAATAGGTTCCAACTGCTGTTGGGCATCAGCTCCAGTAGGGCCTGGTCCACGGCGGCAATGGCCACCTCGGCACCAGCCGCGGGCTGGCCGTTGGGCAGCTTCACGCTGATGGTGACTTTGGCCTGGCTGCGCACCGCGTAGCTTTCCTTGTCGGCCTTCACGCTCACGTCGAGCTGGTGCGCCTTGGTGCCCACGCGAATCTCAGCCACGCCTAGGCGGAACGCGGGCTTGCTCAAATCCACCAACGCGGTGGGGGCCACGTATTCGCGCCCCTCGTACCAGAAGCTGGTCCACCACTCGCGCGGGGCCTTGTAGCCCCAGGTGAAGAAGCTGTACCACGGCACCTCGCGCAGTCGGCCGCGCAGTACCAGCGCGCTCACGTACACATTAGGCCCCCAGCCTTCCTGAATCTTCATTTGAATAGTGGGGTCTTGTCCGTTGAGCTGCACCACCTCGGTTTGCACAATGCCTTCGCGCTCCACCGTCACCAGCGCGGTGGCAAAGCGGAAGGGCATGCGCACCTGGAACTTGGCAGTCTCGCCGGGTTGGTAGCTCTTTTTCTCGGGCAGCAGGTCGATGCGGTCGGTGTTCTCGCCGCCAAACCACAGCTCGCCTTGCTTGGTGACATACACGCTACTGGCCGCCTGGATGCTGTTGCCAGACGCGTCTTTGGCGGTCACCACCAGTTCGACTTCACCGGCCTCAACCAGCGCCGTTTCGCACAGCAGCAGGCCGCGCGAATCGCTCTTGCCACTGCAGACGCTGCCCATTTCCTTGGTGCTGGTTTTGTTGTCGTAGGTATAGAAGCCGCCCACCATGCGCTTGCGCGTGGTGGTGGTGATGCGGGCGGTGGCTTTCACCTCCAGTGCCACGCCTTCCTGTGGTTTGCCCGTCAGGTCCAGCGCCAGGGCCTGGAACTTGATTTTCTGGCTACTGGATACCCAGCCTTCAGTCTTGATACCCGCCACCACAGCGGCAGGCCACAGGGTCTGCGTGCTGCGGATGGTCTGCACCTCGCCATTGGGGTCGGAGTAGGTGGCTTCCAGCAGCAGGTCTTGCGGCTGGCGGCTGGTGGGGACCTTGTCTACCGTCACTTTGCCAGCGCCATTCTTGTCCAGCGTGATAGGCAGTTTGTCTGCAATCACGCGGTTGTCCATGCTGGCGTTTTGGTCTTCCTCGCCACCTTCGCCGCCGGGTTCGCGGTTGTTGGTTGTGAAGTTGAACTCGCTGTAGTCCGCAAAGCTCAGGTACTTCTTGCGCACCAATGCCGACACGCGCACGGGCAGGTTGGCTGCGCCGCCGCCCGATACATAGTTGATCTGCACATCCACCGGCACGACTTTGGTGTTGACCAGAGCCTTCTTTTCCGTCGGCGTTACGCGGCCTTCCAGCACGGGCAGGCGGAACTCCTCCACGCGGAACTGCACGGTCTCAAAGTCACGCCCGGTGTTGCCACCGTTGAGGGTGACTTGATACACACCCAGCTTGGCGGCCGGGGGGATGGAAAACGTGTTCTCTGCACTCAAGCCACCGGTGGCGGTGCTGCGCCAGGTGATGGGCTGGGTGTACTGCTGCCCGCTACCCACATGGGTAATGCGCAGCGTGTCGGGCCGCAGTCTGGGCAGGCCAAAGCCCTGGCTGGTTTGGTTTCGCAGCAGGTGCTTCATCGACACGGTTTCGCCCGCGCGCAGCAGGCTGCGGTCCAGAATGGTGTGGGCTAGTTCGTCGGGACGCGCCTCGCGGCTGGTGGGTAGATTGAAGCGCCAGGGCTCGATGCCGCGGTTCCAGTCGCTCCAGGTAAAGGCCATGTCTTGCACGGTGCCTTTGCCATCGCCCGCAGGCTGGGTGGCGCGCGCGCTCACAAAGTAGGCCTGGGTGTAGGTGTTCTCGCTATTGCAGCCCGGTGCCTCGGGCGATATGCCCGTGAACTGTGCAATGCCTTGGGCGTTGGTGGTGCCGGTGGCAATCTCTTTGCCGCGGCAATCGGACACCCGCACGGATGCGCCGGCTACGGAAGTTCCCTTGTCCAGCGTGGTGACCCAGGCCAGCGCGTTCTCGCGGCCGAGCTTGAAATGCACACCCAAATTCGTCACCAGCGCCGAGGTGCGCACATACATCGTGCGTTGTTCACCCAGCGCCTCGTCCAACAAGGATTTACCCAACTTTTGCGAAGCAATCTCCACCACATGGAAGCCGGGGCTTAACGGAATGCCGACCACTTCAAACGGCCGTGGGTCGTTGTTGGCGGGTTTGGGCAAATCCAGGGTTTTGACGTTCGCCTGACCACCCAGCAGCGATACCGTGCGGGACTGAATCCAGTCGTTGCTGGTGTTGGCAGTGGCTTTGGGCAGCGGGCCTTTCACATCTTGCGCGGCGCGGCGGCGTTGCACGTTGAAGCCGTCGTAGCTGCGCACTTTGGCATACCAGGCCATGATTTCAGCATCCGATGTGGGGTTCAGCGTGCTGACCTTACCGGGGGTCAAGCCCTGCACCGACAGCGCGGCTTCCACATTGCGCAGCGTCACTGGCAGCAGGGCTACACCCGTAGGTTCGGCAAAACGCTCTACGATGCCAAAGGGCGCCGCTGCAAACTTGGCCAAAGGCGGCATGGCGCCAGTAGATACTTTCAGTGGGAAGCTGTCGGCATTGCGCAGGCTGCGGTTGGATGCATCCTTAAAGCCTTTGGGCAGCTCCAGCGTAAACGCCGTTTGCTCGGCAAACAGGCCGGGGAATATGACGCCGCTGAGCACGTGGTCGTCGTCCTGTCCGCCTTCCCCATCACCTCCCAGCGTGGGCTTCAGGCTTTCTTTGGCCGACACCAGGCGGATGCCCTGCAGCAGCTTGACAGGCACTGGAGCATTGAAGCTCAGGCGCATGGGGCGCAGCGGCAGGCATGCGCTCTGGGCGTTTTCGCGCTCGCAGCTAAAGTCGGCCGCAAAGGGCTCGCGCACCTGGAAGTTGAAGCGCTTTTCTACCGAGTTGGGCACGCCCGTGGCGCTGTTGCCCAGCGGCGGTGTGCTCACGCCCTTGCCAAACACCAGTTGCACTTTGGCCGATGGGGCCAGGCGGCGGTTGCAGGCAAGAGTCACATATTTCAGCGGCTCCTGATTCGCAGCCAATTGCATGCCCTGGGCGGTGAGCAGACCCTCCCGCTCCTTTCCGGTCAGCAGGCGGATATCTATACGCTCGCCCAGGCCCTGGGCCGTGCACCACACATTGGCCTGCACGCTGGCCATCGTGGCCGCGCCATTGAGCTGCAAGACAAAGAACTGCTCTTCGTCAATGCGGGTGCCCTGGTAGGGGCTGATACGCTGGATAAAAGGTCCGCCGCTATTGAATTGATAGCTACCCAGGCTTGAAATACCTGGGCCATCGGTCGATTTGGCTCCAATTTTCATCTGCAGGGTACAGCGCACGCCTGGGGGTAGGTCATTGTCGAAGTCGTAAGACCAGACCCGATCGGTGACCCAGCGGCCTGTGCCTTTGGAGACCTGGGCGTCGCTGCAGTTCAGGCTAGCAGGGGCCTCGGCCTTGGGGTCGCCAAAGTTGACGGCACTCCCGTCAAACTTGACCACTACCTGGCGGATCTGGGCCACTTCGCCATGCGGTGACACGCTGACCACCTGGGCAGACTGTGCGCTCAAAGCGGTAGTGGCCCACAGACCCGCAAAAACTCTGACCGCGCATGTTTTTAGATCGTTGTATCCCACGGCGACTCCTCCTTGGAAGGCGCAAGCGTAGCCGATTTGGTTGACGTTTCTGGGTTTGTAAAGCCTTTACACAGTGCGTGGACAATCCACCCACCCTCAACTTGCGCACATGGCCAGACCATGCACTGACCCTATGGACATTGATCCGCTTGAAATCGTTGAATCTGCCAAACCTGCGGATGCCCAAGTGCGCCGCCCCTGGCTGAACCCCGCGGTAGCCATCACGGTGGCGCTGCTGGCCACTTTTATGGGCATTTGCAAGGTTAAAGACGACAATATCGTGCAGGCCATGCAACAGGCCCAGGCCGACAAACTGGACCATTGGCAGTTTTACCAGGCCCGCAATATCCGCGAAGAGATTGCCAAGTCCACACTAGCCCAGCTGCGGCTGCAGGCCTTGTCGGCGCCGGCCAACGCCCAGGCGGCCTACCAGGCGCAAATCTCTGCGTATGAAACTCTGGCCCAAGACCAGAAGCAAAAGAAAGAAGAGATCAAAGCCCAGGCCGAGAAAGACCAGCAGACCTACGATGCCCTGAATTTCCGGGATGACCAGTTCGATTTGTCGGATGCGGCCATCGCCATTGCCATCTCTTTGCTGGCAGTCTCCTCGCTCACGCAGCTGCCGTGGTTGTACTTGCTGGCGTTGCTGCCATCCGGCTTTGGTGTGATGATGGGTATGGCGGGCCTGGCCGGTTGGGCGTTTCACCCGGATGGATTGATTCGGCTGCTTAGTTAGGGCGGCGGCAGGGGCGGTGGGGCATCTACCTGAAAAAAAAGTGAAAAAAATGAATCCATTTGTAACCGGGTGGCGTATTCTGGTAGCGCGCGGGTGAAAACTGCCCCGGTTGCCGCTGTATATCCTTTGTTTTAGACCTTTCTGATGGGATGCTTCACGATGAAACACTTGAAATCTGCATTGATGATTGCCATGGTTGGCGTTTCCAGCCTGGCCGGTAGCGCGGCAATGGCCGATACCGGGAAATTGCTACTTACCGGTGGCGTGAGTTCTGTTGACGGCGCAGCCGGCGGTGGCCTGACCCCCTGGGCCACCATTGGTACCAATGCCACGGATGGTGAAATTGGCGCCAGCGCCTTTGTCAGCCGCGCGGTGAGCCAAGATTATTCTCTGAATGTGATAGGCGCAGCTCTGGGCTACAAAGACCGTTTTGAGGTCTCCATTGCCCGCCAAGACTTTGATGCGTCCCCTGCCATAGCACTGAACGGCATTGCCCCATTTGGCGTGCAACCTGGCCAAAAAATCAAGATGGATATTCTGGGCCTGAAGGTCAAAGTGGCCGGTGATGCGGTGCTGGACAGCGACTCGCTGATGCCGCAAATCGCTGTGGGTCTGCAATACAAGAAGGTGGATCCTGGATCGATTGGCTCCGTGTTGAAGTTTCTGGATGCCAAGACCGAAGACACCGATTTTTACGTTAGCGCGACGAAACTGTTCCTAGGTCAGGGCCTGCTGGTAAACGGCACGCTGCGCTACACCCGCGCGAACCAAAACGGCCTGTTGGGCTTTGGTGCCGCATCGCCCGGCAAGGACAAAGCCAGTTGGGTGCCCGAAGTGTCGGTGGCCTACCTGCTGAACAAGAACATCGCCATTGGCGCTGAGTACCGCGTTAAGCCCAACAACTTGGAAGACCTGGGCCGCGCAGCGGGCTTGGGCGATGCGTTGGCCGAAGACGCGTGGAAAGATTTGTTTGTGGCCTGGGCGCCCAACAAGAGCACCTCGGTAACTTTGGCCTATGTGGACCTCGGCCGCATCGTGCCCGGCATCACGGCTAATCGTCAGCAAACCGGTTATTACTTGTCGGCACAGTTCGCTTTCTAAGAAAGACACGATCATGATTAAAAAAATTCTCTCCCCCCTGTTGGCCGCCCTGCTGTTGGTAGCCGTGTCGGTACCTGGTGCGGTGCACGCCCAAACCAGTGCTGCTGCGCAAGACGCTTCGCTGTACGTGGCCCTGGGCGAAGTGGCTGGCCTCACCAAGCTGACGGACGACTTTGTGAACCGCCTGAAAGTGGATGCCCGCCTGGCTCCGGCTTTCAAGGACACCAATGCCAACAACCTCAAAAAGATGCTGATGCAGCAGTTTTGCAAAGTGAGTGGTGGCCCCTGCGTGTACGAAGGCGCTGACATGAAATCTGCCCACAGCAATATGGACATCACCAAGACCGACTTCCATGCGCTGGTAGAGGTGCTGCAGCAGTCTATGGATGCCAACGGTATTGCGTTCACCACGCAAAACCAGTTGCTGGCGCGCCTAGCACCTATGCACCGTGACATCATCAGCGTTAAATAAGGCTGGTATGTCGCAATCACCATCAAGCCGACGTTGGACCCGGGTGCTTCCTCTGGTGTGCGCTCTGGGTTTTCTGGGTATGACCTGGGATACGGCCCAAGCCGCAAGCCTGCAAGTCACGGTGCTGGACCGGGACGGCAAGCCCGCCCCCGATGCGGTGGTGGTGGTAACGCCATCGGTGCGGGGCACGCCCAAAAGTCGTCCGCCCTTGAATGCCGTTATCAATCAGGAAAAGATGCAGTTCATTCCCGCCGTGACAGTCGTGGGTGTGGGCGCGACGGTGCGCTTTGTGAACAACGACGCCTGGAATCACCACGTACGCATGTCACTGCCAGGCTCAGCACCCGGCGCAGTAAGCACCGCCTCTGAAGGCAATGCGTTATTGCTGCCCGGTAAAACCGAGGGAAGGCCGCCCAGTGGTGCTGAACTGGTGATGGATCGGGTGGGTGCCACCGGTGCTTCGCTGCTGGGTTGCTTTATCCACGGTTCGATGCGTGGCCATATTTACGTAGCCGATTCCCCATGGACCGTGAAAACCGGCGACACCGGCACGGTCACGTTTGATGATTTGCCCGAAGGCCCTGCCGTCGTGAAGGTATGGCACGGCGCGCAGATATTGGATAAGGCGTCGCAATCCGTCGTTATCACCACCACGCCGGGCTCGGTAAGCTTTCAGCTAGATGTAGTGCCGCGTCGTCGGCGGATTTAATCCGCTGCGGCTGATAAAAGCTGAACGACGCAAGTGCTATTTAATTGCATCAACCGATGTGGGAATTAATTCGCGCAGCAGGGAAGTTTCGATTAGCCGCAGGGAGTTGGGTAATACAGCGTCGGATTTAACGTGGCCTTCACGGACCGCCCAGCGCAGTTGGCTGCTCAAAGTGGTGACCAGGGACTGGTCTAGCCGAAGACGGTAGTCCTGCTCCTTCATCTGCAGCTGGGCAGCAGTGCTATCCAGGTTCAACTTGCGCGCCAGCATCTGCATCGCAGCCTCGGGCTGTTCGCGGATAAATTGCTGGGCTCTGACCAAAGCGCGAAGCACCTTTTGCAAATCAGTCCGTCGCGATTGAACCCCTTTTTGTGTGCCCACCAGGTTGAAATGTTGGGTGTACACCCTTGGGTTGGGAAGTGCGAGAGCGTCATCGCCCAGAAGCTGAACGGCCTGGGAAGCGAGTGGTTCCCAGATCGCTACCGCATCCACTTCCTTGCGTTGTAGCGCCTGCCCGAGTGCGTCGGGAGTTAGGTAAACGTGCCGGACCATCGTGCTTTCAATGCCGTGGAACAGCAGCCAACTGTCCAAAAAATACTGGGCTGAGGTGCCCTGAACCGTAGCCAAGCGCTTGCCGCGCACCTGGTCAGGGAGGGCAATGCCCGCGCTGCGCCGTGCAATCAACTTTATTTGGTGGGACGATGTACTCAAGGTCCCCAGGATCGTCAAGTCAGGGCGTGCAAAACTGCTGATGGCCACCACGACGTCGGCTGCAGTCGCCAGATCTACCGCACCATCGGTCAGCAGTTTCAGGCAAGTGCGGCCGCTGCTGCACTCCATCAGATGCATGTCCAGTCCCTCACTCTTGAAGTAGCCGTTTTCCTCGGCCGCATACACCAAAAGCGACACGGGTCCGCCAGATACAGCCAAGTTCAGTGGTACGGCGAGGGCATTGCCTGAGGCCGACAGCAGGATCAGTGCGATCCAGCGACGCATACGGTAGGTGAAGAAATGACTCATGCCAAGTGAAAGGTGTTGCGCCCTGCGGACTTGGCATCGTACAAGGCCTCGTCTGCGCGGGCCAGCAGTTTGACCACGGTTATGGGCGTTGCAGCGGAGTCCTGGAAGGCGATACCGATGCTGGTGGTGACCTGGAGTGTGCGACCATTCACATCCATGGGATTGGCCACTGTGACGACGATCTTGCGGGCGATAACAGTTGCTTCAGCGCTGCTGTGCAGCCCTTCCAGAATCACTACGAACTCGTCACCTGCCAGACGCGCTACCAAGTCCACCTGACGTACGCTGGCCTGCAGGCGTCTGGCAAATTCGCACAACACGGCGTCGCCAACTCCATGACCGAGCGTGTCATTGATGGACTTGAAGCGGTCTACGTCTAGGAACATCAATGCGAGTGCACTTTTGCTGCGCCCAGCGCGCTCCAGGGCTTCGGTCATCTTCTCGTTAAATTGCAGCCGGTTAGGCAGACCAGTGAGGTTGTCAAATCGGGCAAGCGCCTGCAGCTGGCGCTCGTAGGTCTTGAGCGTTGAGACATCGGAGCTGAGGGTGTAGATGCCCAGTACCTTGCCATCGCCGTCCATTTCGGGGATGTAGCTGGTTACCAAGTTACGTGTCACGCCCAGCGCGGTCACTTCCGCTTCAAACTCCGTCCGGTGCCCGAGCAGGGCGCGTTCTACAAACGGGCGGCGTGGCTCATACAACTCGGCACCCACGATGTCGCGAATAGGCTTACCCACCATGGTTTGGGGATCAACGCCCAGCCAGGTGCGGAATGTTTCGTTGGCAAATTGCACGACGCCTTGCGAGTCAATGTAGGAGATTAGAACCGGCAGGTTGTCGGTGATTTGGCGCAGTCGCTGTTCGCTGCGCTTGCGCGCCTGCTCGGCGCGGCGCACTTTAGTGACATCAAACGTCATCAGATAGAAACCGCGCACTTCGCCTTGCGCCCCCCAATCGGGAACAAGGTGCGCCTGAAAGAAAACGTCTTGTCCTTGCCGCTGGATGTGCCCTTCAAAGCCGCAGGCCTCTCCTTGGAGTACGCGGCGTACGTACGGCACATGCTGTTCGTAGCTGTCATCCCGCAGGCCAGACTGCATTGTGTGCTTCGATATATCTTTGGCATCAATGCCTTGCATCTTCAGCACGGTGTCGTTGGCAAACAGGCAACGCTCCTGGGCGTCGAAATGCCCCACCATAGCGGGTATGTTGTTGGTAATCGCGCGAAGGCGCTGTTCACCGTCTGCAAACGCGCGTTGAATGGTTTTTAACTCGGTGATGTCCATGGCGGTAGCAAAGATGCCAACGATCTCACCCGCTTCGTTGACGTCGGGGATGTAGTCGGTCAGCAGACACACCGCTTTACCCCGCACCATGTTGACTCGTTCAAAGTGCCGTCGTTCACCTGCCAGGGCGGCCTCTAGGTGTGGCTTGAGGAAGGCATAGTTGGTTGGCCCCATAACGTCAGCAACTTTCTTGCCCATGGGGTTACCGGTGTCTAACGCAAGTAAGGTCTGGAAGGAAGCGTTGATGAACTGGTAGTGCAAATCGCGGTCAATATAGGCGATCAGGCTGGGCATGTTGTCGGTGATCAGGCGCAAACGTTTTGCAGCGTCTTGCAGTTTCTGCTGGTTTTCAGCCAGAGTCTGAGTCATGCTGTCAAAGCGCCGTGACAGATCGCCTAGCTCATCGTTGGCCTCGCTTTTCACGCGCTGGGACATATCTCCACGGCCTACGGCGGCGGTTGCCGCATCCAGGCGGCGCAAGGGACGCAGCACACGCCGATGCACCAGCAGCACCAGCGACAGCAATATCAGCAGCAAAGCGGCCAGTGTGGTGAAGGCAGCGAACTGGAATGTCTCATCGGCGGCACGACGCGCGACGGTCGCGCTTTGGAACCATTGGTACGCGTAATCGTTCATGGCCTGGGTGCTGGTCAGCAGCTGGTCTATCAGTACCTCCTTGCGCCTAACGTTGAAAGGCCGGTCGTCTTGCGGGATTTGTTCCAAGGCCTCAAACAGCTGTGGCAGGGCCTCGCCCACGCTGCGCAACTCAGTCAGCCCGGGGTCCTCGGCCAGCCTAAGTTCATCACCGCCCAGCAACTGGGCAATGGCGGTTTGGCGCTGGTGCCATTGCTCGGCAGCCCGCGGCTCGCCATGGCGTGCGTACTCTTGCGTCAGTACCAGCAAGTTGGAGATTTCGTGCGAGGCCTCTTGAGCCTGCGTGCGCACGACACTGGTACGGTTCTCCTCACGCACGGCACTGAGCGCTACCAGTGTTGCAACAAGTCCTACCGTCAACGACGCCAGACTCGCGCTAAACAGCAGGTTGCGCAGTTTCATAGTGGGGCTATCGCAGTGCGGCCACGGCGTCAGGTTTGACGCTGCGCAGCGGCGCACTGTGCACCATTTGCAAAAAATTGGGTTTAAGCGGGCCGCTGGCGTGGCCTTCACGGCGGGCCCAGCGGGCCTCGCCCTCCATAGTCAACAGCAAGGCTTGGTCCAGTCCCAGCCGGTAGCGCAGTCCGGGCCATACAGAGTCCACAAAATCTTTTTCCAGCGCCAGTCGCTGCATCAGAATCGCTTTGGCGTCTGCGGGCTGTTCCTGAATGAAATGCTCAGCGCGATCCACGGCGCGCAGCAACTTAACCAACGTCGTATCGCGGACACCCACTAAGTTACGGTGACTAACGAGGTTAAAAGTCTGGACATACGCATTGGCATTCGACAGCACGACGCCGCTTGCGCCCATGGCCTTGAGGGCCAAGTAGCCATACGGCTGCCAGACAGAAATAGCGTCTACCTTGCCAGACTGCAGGGCCTGCACCATGTCTTCGGGCTGTATGTCCACCACGGTGAGGGTTTTCGGGTCCAGACCCGCAGTGAGCAAATAAAGTTCTAGAAAATACTCGCCCGCTGTGCCTTTGCTCACGCCGACGCGTTTACCCTCCAGTTGTGCTGCAGATTTGATACCGGCGCGCCCGTGGGTGACGAGCTTGATGTCGTCGCTGGACTTGGTGAAAGTGCCAATGACCGCGTAATCGCTATGGGAAAAACTGTTCATCACCACCGGCAGATCGCCTACGGTAGCTACATCCGCCTTGTCATCGAGCACCTGGCGCAGGCAACGGTGGCCGCCCAGGCACTCGTTGAATTTGATTTCTAGGTCCTCAGCAGCAAAATATCCGTTGTGTTGCGCGACGTAAAGTGGCAAAGAAAGTGGGGTTCGCGACACTGCCAGCGTCAACGGCTCAGCCCACGCTGCGCTGGTGGTCGCCAGACAAATCCACAAGCCAACGCGTGCAACCCAATGTTGTGCAGCCCGAGCGGGTTGCAACACAATCAGAGGCACCAGCGTAAACCCTTCCGATTTCATGATTGATTGACCTCCAAATGGACCCGTGATAGCCACATTATGCAACCTGAACCGGCCCGTTATCAGACCGAACAACTGCTTCTAATGCTCGTAAAATACGCGCCTGATGCTCCTAATTCAATAGCACTTCAACCCATGAAGGTCCTGTGAATCAACCCGCCCCCCATGCGGAACTTATTGCCACCTTCAGGAGGGCGCAGGCAGAGGCTGCGCATAAGTTCCAGTTGATTCAGGTGGCGGCAAACAAGGGTCCCAGGGCGATTCAGGCGGCTACCGAGACGGCGGCCAAGGCAGCCAAGCGCAGAGATTCTTACGCCAAAAAGCTGAGTACCCTGGGCGTGAATCTGAACGACCAAGACGACCCTACAACAACTTCTGAATCAAAGCACCCTTGAATAGCACCGGGCCAGTAGGCCCACCCGCGCCAGGCACGCCGCCCTTGGGCTCAAGGCTGATGGCAAGCGTTGGCACTTCGCGCACATCACCGTCACCGGCGGTTAAACGTAGCAGCTTTTCTTGCCCCAGCACGCCTAAAGATCGCGGGCCGCCCGCAGGTGGCAAGGCCCAGAGCTGCAGGGATCGATCGTCCGCTTCCTGATACCCGCCCACGCGTTGCAGTGTCAGTTTTTTGCTTTTGGCGTCAAAGGTCACCAGCATGGTTGCGGCGGCTTTGTCATCGGCCAGCACGGCTACGTATTCAATTTGGGGTGTGGCTTGCAGCTTGGCCTGCAGTTGGCCAATCTCGCCAGCCAGCTGCTGTTGCACGGTGTCGCGCATTTGAAAGCCCGCGGCTACTGCCACCACGGTAGCCACTGCGCCTGCGGCCGTAGCGCCGCGCCAAAGCGCCAGACTTTGTAGCCAGCTAGCAAACCCTTGGGCGGCCGCGCCGCTTTGCGCGGCCAGGCGGCGCGCCGCTTGGGCTTTGGCTTCCAAATCGCCACGCACCAAGTTGTCAATGCGCGTCCACACCGTGGTGCTGGGCGCTACTTGGGCTTGCAGTTCGGTCAGGCTCGATAGGCGGGCTTGCCAGATAAGGGCTGCGGCGCGCACAGGCGCTTGATCGCGGGCCATAGCCTCAAAGCGGCGGCGTGCGCCACCGCGCAAGGTGCCCAGGGCATAGCTACTGGCAATGCGCTCAAGCAGCTCGGGGTGTTGGATCAGGTTCATAGTGTGGGGCGCTCGTATTCAGGCAAAGCGGGACATGCAGGTGCGCAATTGGTCCAGCCCCCGGCGAATCCAGGTCTTGACGGTGCCCAGAGGGATTTGGAGTTGTGCAGCCAGTTCGCTGTGGCTCATATCGCGCACATAGGCCAGGCTGACCACTTCCCGTTGCTTCTTATCCAGTTGCACCAGGCACTGGTGCAAGGCCCAGGCCTGTTCGCTGGCTTGGGCGGTGTCCAGGGGGCTGGCGGAGTCGCCTTCCAATGTGTCGGCCAGTACGTCGTCCAGCTCTTGGGTCAAGTGACTGCGATCAGACGCACGGCGGCGCAGCATGTCCAGCCCGCGGCTGCGCACCACCAGCCCCAGCCAGGCCATGGGCGGGCTTAAGGACGCGCGGTAGTCACCGGCCGATCGCCAGATGGTTAAAAAGGACTCTTGCAACACGTCTTCAGCCCAGTCTCGGTTGCTCACCACGCGCAGGGCCAGGCCATAAAGTTTGGAGGCACATTGCTCGTACAGGCTTTTCAGCGCTGCGTGGTCTTGCTGTGCAATGCGGTCCAGCAGGGCGATCAGCGTGGCGTCTTGTATGTCGGTGTTCATGGCGCCATTGTCCATGAAGGCCAGCGTCCGGGCCAGGCGGCTGGAAAATGCCTTTAACCAGTGCTCTTTGCTATCAAAAAAATAGCTGCTCAGGTATATTTCTTCGGGGCCACAGACCGAAAAGGCACTAGAGTGCGTGTTGTAGAGGGTTGTGGTGACCATGTTCTCAATACGCGGCCAATGTCGCCCTGGATGCAGGTTTTCTATTCCCGACTAAACGTTGTGGTTACTTTGAATCCAAAAACTCTGGGCGGGCGTATTCTTCATCAAGGTTGACGTGGTCGGCCCTAGCGCGTTTTCAACAATAGGCCCTGCTGACCATGACACCTTCTGCTTGCCAACCAATTGTTAGGGCTCATTCAAGGCCCGTGTCGCATCTCAGTATTGCACTGCTGGCGCTGTTGTGTTTACCCAGCCTGGCCCAGCCTGTGGCGGCTGCCACACAGCAGGCAGCCCGCGGCAAGGTGGTGTTCGAAACCATTTGCGTGAACTGTCACAGCCTGGATGCCAACCGCGCGGGCCCCGCGCTGCGCAACGTAGTGGGCCGCCCAGCGGGTAAGGCCCCTGACTATTTTTATTCAGAAGCCCTGGAGTCGGCGACCCACGTGTGGGACCGCGCCAAACTCAAAGCCTGGCTGACCGACCCCGAAAAGGTGGTGCCGGGCCAGGAGATGAAGTTTCACCTCGACAAAGAGCGTGACCGTGACGATGTGGTGGCCTATTTGGCATCGCTGTCGCGCCGCAGCGCCTCTGCAGTGGTTTCTCATCCCGTTTCTCAACCCACCCAAGGAAAATAGCCCATGAACTCTCGTTTTTTACTCTCTGTGGCCACTGTTGCCGTGCTAAGCGCCTGCGCCAGCCAGGGCCCGATGATGGCCCCCTACAGCCAGGCCAATCTGCCAGAGGCTGTGAAAGTACCTGCGGGCAACAGCGTTGCCATGGAAACCGTCACCTCAGGTGGCGAAATCACCTACCAGTGCCGCGCCAAGAAAGACATGGCCGATCAGTTTGAGTGGGTATTCGTAGGCCCAGCCGCAGGCCTAAAGGACCGCAAGGGCACGATGGTGGGCAAGTACTACGGCCCACCCGCTACCTGGGAAAGCATGGACGGCTCCAAAATCACGGGCACCCAAATGGCAGTGGCTCCCAATGGCGATGGCAACATTCCTAACCAACTGGTCAAAGCCAACCCGGCCATGGGCATGGGCGCTATGCAAGGCGTGAGCTACATCCAGCGCGTAGCCACGATGGGCGGCACCGCACCCAAGACGATGTGCGCCAAGACCAACGAAGGCGAGAAGCAGATCGTGAAGTACGCTGCAGACTACATCTTTTACAAGGCGATGTAAAAGGCCAGTCCTTTGAGGTTGCTATTCATTTGATAGCTACTCAGGCAGGTTTTACCTGGGCCTGAGCTTCATTGGATCATCACTTGACCGTTATTTGGCACGAAAAGGCCTGCAGAACCGCTCTGCAGGCCTTTTTTCTGGAACACTGGCTGCATGCCAGACGACCCAATCCTCTCCATGCCAGGTTCCATCCCTATACCTATCACCCCGGCCGAGCCGCCCACCGGCCTGTTTACCGACAGCAGCCACACCACCCGCTGCGCGTGGTGCCAAGCCAGCGCCAGCTACCAGTACTACCACGATACCGAGTGGGGTTTCCCCGTGAAGGACGAGCGCCGCTTGTTCGAGAAGATTTGTCTAGAAGGTTTTCAGGCCGGCTTGAGTTGGCTCACTATTTTGAATAAGCGTGAGGCCTTTCGCGCGGGTTTTGCCAACTTTGAGATGGCCCGGGTAGCGCAGTTTGATGCTGCCGATGCGCAGCGCCTGGTACTGGATGCGGGCATCGTGCGCCACCGCGGCAAGATCGCATCCACCATCAACAACGCCCGTCGGGCGCTGGCGCTCCAGCAAGAGTTTGGCTCTTTAGCCGCCTATTTTTGGCGCTACGAGCCTGTTCCCAGTAGCCGCCCGGCCCTGATCACGCGCCAGACCTTAAATGGTGTGACCACATCGCCAGAGTCCACCGCCATGTCCAAAGACCTGCGCAAGCGTGGGTGGAGCTTCGTAGGCCCCACCACGCTCTATGCCTTCATGCAGGCCATGGGCTTGGTGAACGACCATCTGGAGGGCTGCCACGCCCGCCGCAGAGCGCTGGATGCCAAAGCCGCATTTGAAGTACCCCGCGTGGGCTGACCGACTATTTCTGGTTTTTCTTGGCGACCTCGTTGCCGATGTAGCCGCCACCAATAGCGCCGGCAATGGTGGCCAGGGTTTTGCCATCTCCGCTACCGACCTGACTTCCCAGGGCGCCGCCCACCAAAGCGCCTACGCCAATGCCTACGGCACTGTTTTTCTCAGGTGCATTTTGCGGTACGGGGGCTGGCGCAGGTGCTGCTTGTGCCGTTTGTGTGGACTGTGCCGTTACGGCATGCGTCTTGTGCGCAGGCTTCTCCTCGACGGTGCCCGGCTTGTGGGTAGGGCCCGCTTCTGGTGCAGACTGCGCCGTCAGCCCGTGCGAACTTGGCAGCACACCAGTAATAGCCGCAACTCCTAGCAGGCTGACCAGCGTGACCGATACAGCCGCTGCGGCTACCAAGGGGTGAATACGGCGTGTGGCTTTAATGGTGTTGTCCATAGTGAAACTCCTAAAGTGCCTATGCTATTACACAGGTGCTAACTTAACGGGGCAGGGCGCTGTGCCGCTGTGTTTTATTGGTAAACGGTGTAAGCAAGCGTAATTGGTGGAAACACGGATATCTCAAGTCCTGCAGGCGGGCGGACGTCAACGGTGTGCTGGAGGAGTCAGTGGACCTGTTGGCTTTGCAACTTGATGCGTCACTCCACCGCGCTCGGGCAACATGAAGCTCAGGTTGCCCCAGTAGCTGTCCCAGTCGGCATCCGTGGTGTCGGAGGCAGGCACCATGTGCACCACGCTCAGCATCCATGCACCGGCAAACGGCAAATCAAGCGTCACGGTGCCATCTGCCGTGCTACGCGCCCGGATGATCAAGAGTTGACCACCGCGCTTGTGCCAAGCTTTGACCAATGCGCCGCCCAAAGGCTTGCCATCAAACGCGACTTTCAGACCCAGCGACTGGCCAGGCCGCAAAGCAAATGGGTTTTGTAGGGGCGTAAGCTCCAGGCGCTGGCCGGTTGTCAGCGCGAAGGTGCGGTCGGTGGTAGCCGCCGCATCCACCAACATCAATGTTTTGACATTGCGCCGGTAGCGCTCTCGCCCTGGCAGGCTCGCCGTACCTTCTTTCTCTCGGACGGCTTTGACAAAATCCAATCCCTCATCGTGCAGATAGGCGTGAAACCTGTCCGCACTCAGGCTGATGGTCAATGGCTCGCTGTCGAACACAAAGAGGTGGTGGCCTTTGCTATCTAGACTAAAAAGAACGTCGGCCTCCGGTGCCACTGGCGACAAAAATGGTTTCAGATCCTGTTGGCTCTTCGCTGTGTAGTGGCGCATACGCGCGGTGCGTGAGATTGAAAACCCAGCTGCGTCGCCTTCAAAAAATTCTCCTACTTCCAGGCGCAGGGGCACCGTTTCTCCGAGCTTTTGGGGGGCGGGTGCGGGTACGAACCAGAACTCGTGGGCGTCAGCGTGTGTTGCGGTGCACGCAACGACGAGTGTGACGATGTGTAGCCAATGGCGTAGTGGGGTCATGGTTTAGTCAGATGGATGGCCAGGGCCGTCATCAGCATTCCGATGGCCGTGACCCAGGAGGCCAGCACCCGGCGCGCAATGGGCGTCAGGGCTTTGAGTTGGGCTATGCGGTCTAGTGCGGGCACGGTGTAGAGTGCGCCCGCGAGCAGAGCGGCTTGCGTAGCTGCGACCCCCAGTGCACGGGCCAGCGTGGGTGGCTCTAACTCGGAGGCCAAACCGCTGGTGAAGCCCGCTACCAGCGCCAGCAGCACCGCAGCCATAGTGGATAGGCGCCATGCAAAAACACCGGTAAGGCCGATCAGCACCACCACCATAGAAGCCAGGTAAGTCGCCACGTAATCTACGCTAAATGCACCCAAGCCTGCAGCCAAGGCACTGGCGATGACCAGGGCAGGAACGCGCTTTTCGTCCACCACAAATACAGCGGCTACCAACCCGACCCACGCCGCCAGCGCTAAAGGAGATGTCAGGAAATGGGTGACGCCGCTGAGCATACCCAACCCACCACCCAACTCTCCGTGGGCCCACGCAGGTAGACAGACAGCCCCTAAGGCGATTGAAAAAGGCAGTTTTCCAATCATCATGGCATGCCGGGCATACCGGCAAATATCCAAACTCCAGCCAGCGCAATGAGCCCCCCACTGGCACGCAGGGCCTGGGGTCCTTTGGGAAAAGATTGCAGAGCACCCAAGGCAATACCTGCGAGATGCAGTGCTCCGGTGCACAGTACAAATCCCGCTACATAAGCAGCCGGAGACGCTGACTGAGGAAGCTCAGCACCATGTGCGTAGCCGTGGAAAACACCAAAAGCTGCCACGATGGCCACTGCCACCGGGACCGGGGCACGCCATGCCGCGGCGATAGCCAACCCGAGCACAATGACCGAGGTGGCAATACCCGACTCGATATAAGGCAAGGGCACGCCTGTGATACCCAGGATGCCACCTACAACCATGAGCATAGGAAATGCGACCGGCAAAACCCAAATGAGCGGACGACCCAAGGTTGCACCCCAAATACCGACCGCCACCATGGCCAATAAGTGGTCGAAGCCAGTTAAAGGGTGCAAGACACCCGCCAAAAAGCCGTTAGCGCTCTCTTCACCTGTGTGCGCGTACGCGCTGGTGGCAAGACACAGGTATATCGCAACAGACCAAAATTTGGTGGCCCAGGGCGCGCGGGAATTGAGCGGGAGGGGAAGTAGGGGTGGCAACATAATGGAAAGTGAAGGGGTGAAGGAGTGAAGGATTGAAAAGGTGCTAGGCCAGCCGTGTTTGGTGGCGCGAGATTTGTGCTCTGACCTGGCTGGGCGCCGTGCCACCCAAAATATTTCTTGCATTCAAAGATCCGCGCAGGCTCAGGCACTCAAATACATCGGGACCAATCTGGGCGTTGAACTGCTGCAGTTCAACCAAGGAGAGTTCGGATAGGTCCACGCCTTTTGCAATCGCTGTTTTTACGGCGTGGGCCACTACCTCGTGGGCGTCCCGAAAAGCCAGGCCCTTCTTCACCATGTAGTCCGCCAGGTCAGTGGCCGTGGCATAGCCCTTCAGCGCTGCGCGCTCCATCACCTCCGGTTTGACGGTGATGCCGCCCACCATGTCGGCAAAAATGCGCAGCGTATCTTTTAGGGTGTCCACGGTGTCAAACAGCGGCTCTTTGTCTTCCTGGTTGTCCTTGTTGTAGGCCAGGGGTTGGCCTTTCATCAGCGTGAGCAGCCCCATCAAGTGGCCGACCACGCGCCCAGTTTTACCCCGTGCCAGTTCGGGTACATCCGGGTTTTTCTTTTGCGGCATGATGGACGAGCCCGTGCAAAAGCGGTCGGCAATATCGATAAAGCCAAAGCTCTGGCTCATCCACAAAATCAGTTCTTCGCTCATGCGGCTGATGTGCACCATGGCCAAGCTGGCCGCCGCAGCAAATTCAATCGCAAAATCACGGTCGCTCACCGCATCCAGACTGTTTTGGCAAACGCCGTCCATCTTTAGTGTCTGGGCCACGCGCTCGCGGTCCAGCGGATAGCTGGTGCCAGCCAAGGCGGCGGCACCCAAGGGCAGGCGGTTGACGCGTTTACGCACATCCAACATGCGCTCCGCGTCGCGGCTGAACATTTCCACATAGGCCAGCATGTGGTGACCAAAACTCACCGGCTGGGCCACTTGCAAGTGGGTAAAGCCCGGCAGGATCACCTCAACATTTTTCTCCGCAATCACCAGCAGAGCTTTTTGTAAGTCGATGAGCAGGCTTCCGATGAGGTCGATCTCGCCGCGCAGCCACAGGCGTACATCGGTGGCCACCTGGTCATTGCGGCTGCGGCCCGTGTGCAGGCGCTTGCCGGCGTCGCCCACCAGTTGCGTGAGGCGCGCTTCGATGTTCAGGTGCACATCTTCCAGATCCAGCTTCCATTCAAAACTACCCGCTTCAATCTCATCCCAAATCTGGGCCATCCCCTTTTGGATGGAGGCATGGTCATCGGCGCTGATGATGCTTTGCGCCGCGAGCATGTCAGCATGGGCCAAGCTACCGGTGATATCGGCTTGCCACAGGCGTTTGTCAAAGAACACGCTGGAGGTGTAGCGCTTGACCAGATCGCTCATGGGTTCAGAGAACAGCGCGGACCACGCCTGGGACTTTTTGTCGAATTGGTTTTGGGACATGGGGGGCGATGATAAGAATGGAGTCAAAATCCAGATTCATGAAGGACACCCAAATATTATCGGCGTTCCAGGATCTGGCCCCCACGCCGGAGCCCGCAGCGGCGCGCCCAAGCCTGGTGTTTGATGCCTGCCATGTGGGCGTGGTGTTGCGCGCTGTGTTGTTTGTGGAGCTGGTGCTGGCGGTAGGCTCGCTGTACGCCGCCCAAAACTCGTTGGATTGGATCATCCATTTTTCATTGGTGACGGGCGGTGCGCTACCGGCAACTTTGGCCTGGTTGCTGATCGCTTGCTCTATCAAAACCCTGCTGGGCAGGCTGACGCCCAGGCTGCAGTACGGCGCTGCGGTCGTGCTAGGTGGGCTGGCGGGAGCCTATGGCTGTGGCATGTTGGCCTATTCAGGCCTGATGCCCCAGGCGCCGTGGGTTGCCAGCATTTTTAGCGGTGCGCTGCTGTCCTCGATTTTGGTGGCGGGCTTGGTCATGCGAGCCAAGGGCCGCACACCGGCAGATACCTCAGCGCGCCTGGCGGAGTTGCAGTCCCGTATTCGTCCGCACTTTTTATTCAATACCCTTAACAGTGCCATCGCCCTGGTACGGGCAGAGCCTGCCAAGGCCGAGACTCTGCTGGAGGATTTGAGTGATTTGTTTCGCCATGTGCTGGTGGATGCTGGTAGCACCACTACGCTGGCCGATGAGATCGGGCTGGCCCAGCGCTACCTGGCCATTGAGCAGGTGCGTTTTAGCGAGCGCTTGCGGGTGCACTGGTCGCTTGACCCTGACGCTGGCAAGGCCACGCTGCCACCCTTGCTGCTGCAGCCCTTGGTAGAGAACGCGGTGCACCATGGCGTCGAGCCCAGTGCAACGGGCGCTGAGATCCAGATCAGCACGCAGCGCCGCGGCTCGGTGGTGGTGATCAAAGTTACCAACACTGTGCCGGCAGGCGCGGGCCCCAAGGGCCAGGGTATTGCCCTGCGCAATGTGCGCGATCGACTGGGTTTGATGCACGATGTGCAGGGCCAGTTTCGCAGCGGATTGCGCGATGGTGTGTACCAAGTGCGTATTGAGGTACCTTTATGAATGCCATGCCTGCGTTGCCGTTGCGGGTCTTGGTGGTCGATGACGAGGCCTTGGCGCGCAGTCGCCTGCGGACCCTGCTGGGCGATTGCAAGGCGCCCGCAGCGCAGTTGGTTGCGGAGGCAGCCCATGCCCACCAGGCCCAGGATTTGTTGCGCCTAGAGCGCTTTGATGTGGCACTGATGGATATCCACATGCCTGGCATGGACGGCCTGACGCTCGCCCGCACGCTGCAGGCCGTAGCCCACGCACCGGCGATTATTTTTGTAACTGCCCACACAGAGCACGCCTTGGAGGCCTTTGAGGTGGATGCGCTGGACTACCTGACCAAGCCCGTGCGGCTGGAGCGCCTGCAAGCCGCCTTAGCCAAAGTAGAGCGTTTTTTGCAGTCGCGCATTGCACCAGTAGACGATGCCAACGCCCTGGTGCTGGTGATTCAGGAGCGGGGTCGCACCGAGCGCGTACCGCTGGCTGAGGTGGTGTATTTCAAAGCTGAGCTGAAATACGTGACAGTACGCACCGGGCAGCGCAGCTACATCTTGGATGGCTCTTTGAATGAGCTTGAGGCCCGCTTTTCAGAGCAGTTTCTGCGGGTGCACCGCAATGCCCTGATTGCCCGGCGCGCGGTGCGTGCGCTGGAAAAACACTACGAGCCTGAGGAGGGCGAGGGCTGGGCCGTGCGGCTGTCGGGGGTGGACGAGTTGGTGGCTGTTTCTCGGAGGCAATTAGCGGCAGTCCGCGCGTTGCTGGGTCGCTAGTATCATCGCCACCTTTACTACTTCCTCTAAGGAATCTGAATGCGTTTGACAACCTTGAGTCTGGCTCTGGCTACCGCCCTGGGCCTTTCGCTATCCGCTGCCGCTGCCGACCCCGTAGCCGCTGCAGGAGCCGCAGTATCCACGCCCCTAGCTGGCTCCAAAGCCGTTCAGTTCACCAGCGTGGAAGGCATTACCGAATACAGACTGCGCAATGGCCTGCGTGTGCTGTTGGCACCCGATGCATCCAAGCCTACTACCACCGTCAACATCACTTACATGGTGGGTAGCCGCCACGAAAACTACGGTGAGACCGGCATGGCGCACTTGCTGGAGCACCTGGTTTTCAAGGGCACGCCCAGCCTGCCTGGCAAAACCATTGTGGAGGAGTTTGCCCGCCGTGCCATGCGCTTCAACGGCACCACGTTTTACGACCGTACGAATTATTACGAAACCTTTGCCGCTAGTGACGAGAACCTGGACTGGGCACTGAAGATGGAGGCCGACCGTATGGTCCATAGCTTCATTGCCCGCAGCGACCTCGACACCGAGATGACCGTGGTACGCAATGAGATGGAGTCGGGCGAAAACAACCCGGGCCGCGTGCTGTGGCAAAACATGACGGCTGCGGCCTACCAGTGGCACAACTACGGCAAAAGCACCATTGGCGCCCGCACCGACGTAGAGAACGTCAAGATTGAGAATCTGCAAGCTTTCTACCGCACCTACTACCAGCCTGACAACGCGACCCTGATCGTCACGGGTAAATTCGATGCAGCCACAACGCTGGAGCGCATTGAGCAGCACTTTGCTGGCATCGCCAAGCCAGCGCGCGTGATTCCAACGCTGTACACCCAAGACCCAGTACAAGACGGTGCCCGCGAGGTATCGGTATCTCGGGTGGGTGACAGCTACCTCATCGGCTCGCTGTACCACATTGCTCCCGGCGCACACGCCGATGCCACCTACGCCGAGCTGGTGGGTTTTATCTTGGGCGATACGCCCACAGGCCGCCTGCACAAAGCCTTGGTGGACAAGAAAAAAGCGGCGGGCGTCAATGCGGACTCACTCGCGCTGCGTGATCCTGGCTACCTGATGTTCTTTGCCAACCTGAACAAAACCCAATCGCGCGAAGAAGCTAAAAAGGTCTTGCTCAGCGTAGTGGAAGGCATAAAAAAAGAGCCTATTAGCGAAGCGGAACTCAAGCGTGCCAAGACATCGGTGCTCAATGAGTTCGACAAGGCTCTGTCCGATCCAGTGACTTTTGGGGTGGGGCTGTCTGAGGCTGTGGCCACGGGCGACTGGCGCCTGTACTTCTTACGCCGCGACCGCATTGAGAAAGCCACCGTGGCTGACGTGCAGAAGTTTGCTGAAAACTACCTGATGGAGAGCAACCGTACCTTCGGTCAGTTTTTGCCGACCGACAAGCCCGTGCGCGCTGATTTACCAGTGGCGCCCGATCTGACTGCCTTGCTGGCCGACTACAAGGGCAAAGCGGCAGTCGCGCAGGGTGAAGCGTTCGACCCCAGCCCCGAGAACATCGACAAGCGCACTGTGCGCTCAGAGTTGCCCAATGGCATGAAGGTGGCACTGTTAGCCAAATCCACCCGCGGTAACACCGTGCATGGCCAAATCATCCTGCGCATGGGTGACGAGAAAACTTTGGTTGGCAAACGCGAAACGTCGCAAGTGGTTGCACAAATGATTTTGCGTGGTACCACCAAACTCAGCCGTCAGCAAATTGCCGACCGTTTGGAAGAGCTCAAAGCCAAAGTGAATATGGGTACTGGTGATGGCAACAGCCTGAGCGTGAGTTTTGAAACCCGTCGCGACCAACTGCCTGAAACGCTGGCTTTGCTGCGCGAGATTCTTCGCAGCCCGTCATTCCCGGTGGCTGAGTTTGAGCAGTTCCGCAACGAGTGGATAACGGGCGTGGAAGAGCAGCGCCGCCAGCCCGATGCGATTGCACAGAACGAACTGTCCCGCTACGACAACCCCTACAAAAAGGGCGATGTACGTTACGGCAGTAGTTTTGCGGAGCAAATCGAGTCGGTCAAAGCGATCAAGCTGGGTGACCTGAAGGCTTTCCACCAAGCCTTTTACGGTGCCAACAGCGGCCAGGTCTCCCTGGTGGGGGACTTCGATGTGAGGACCACCCAGGAAGCCCTGAAAACCCTGTTGGGTGACTGGAAGAGCAAGGCCAAATACAGCCGCGTACCCAACCCCTACCGCACGACCAAAGGCACGGCGCTGAGCTTTGAAACACCGGACAAGGCCAACGCCTTCTACATCGCGGGCGTGTCGTTACCCCTGAAGGACGATGCCGCCGATGCGCAGGCTGTGATCCTGGCCAACCGTATATTTGGCGGTGGTGGCTTGAAGAACCGTGTGATTGACCGTTTGCGCCAAAAAGATGGCATCAGCTACGGCGCGGGTTCCTTCTTGCAACTGAACGCCAACGACGCCAACAGCACCTTGGGCTTGTATGCCATTTATGCGCCGCAAAACCTGGCCAAGCTGAAGGCTGGCGTGGCTGAGGAAATTGCCCGTTTGGTGAAAGACGGTGTCACGGAGACTGAGCTGGCCGATGCCAAGAGCGGCATCTTGCAAAACAACCAGATTAACCGGTCACAGGATGGCGCACTGACAGGAGCCCTGAACAGCCAGCAGTTCTTGGGCCGCACGATGAAGTTTGTATCCGACAACGAAGCCAAACTCAAAGCGACGAGCCTGGCTGAAGTGAACGCGGCGATCACCAAGTACTTCGATGAAAGCAAACTGGTGCAGGTGTATGCTGGTGACTTTGTAGCCGCCGCTAAACGCGCTGCAGAGGCGCCCAAAGCAGAAGCAGCCAAGTAAGCCCCACAGGGAATGAAGAAAGCCCGGCTTGCCGGGCTTTTTCTTGTCCCAAAACTGCCTAAACACCAAAAAACGAATCTAATCGGGCTGTGGCCCAGGTGTTTATTGCTTGGTTAGCTATCAATTTAATAGTAATTGGGGCCAATATTCCACGCAGCTCGTCAACGCAGCAGCCGTTGCATCAAGACGTCCTTCAGGTCACCGCGCGTGTCTATGATGATGTGAATGTAAATAATGTCTTGCCGAACCTCATAGATGATGCGGTTCATGCCTGAGAGGGTTTGACGGTACTGGATCAAACCAAGCGTTTCCAGTTCATCGGGAATACTGCCTGAAAGCGGAAAAGCGCCCAGATTTCGAATGCTCGTTTTGATCTTTCCGTAGCGCACTTTCCAGGTCGCCAATGAAGTGCTCTTGACGACATAGCCACGCAAAACTAACAAGTCTGCACTGGCCGCGCTAGCGTCAACCCGTATTGCGCAGCCCCGCCGCAATCCCGTTGATGGAGATATGGATGCCGCGTTGGACACGCTCATCGGCCTGACCTGCCCGGTAACGCCGTACCAGCTCGACCTGCAAATGGTGCAAGGGGTCGATATAGGGGAAGCGGTGGCGAATGGAGCGCTGCAGCGCCGAGTTATTGGCCAGTCGGTTTTTTTCGCCAGTGATGGTGGCCAGAGCCTGGGCAGTCAAATGCCACTCCGCCTCAATGGCGGTAAATATCCGCTTGCGCAGGCGCGCATCGCTCACCAGCTCGGAATAGCGGGAGGCCAGTGCCAAATCGCTCTTGGCCATCACCATGTCCATGTTGGACAGCAGGGTGCGAAAGAACGGCCATTGCTTGACCATTTTTTGCAGCAAGGCGGTGCGTTCTTTCATCTCTTCCGGGCCCGCGCCCTGGATGAAGGTTTGCACCGCCGAGCCGAAGCCGTACCAGCCAGGCAGTGTCAGGCGGCATTGGCCCCAGCTAAAGCCCCAGGGGATGGCGCGCAGGTCTTCGATGCGCTGGCTGGCTTTGCGCGAGGCGGGGCGCGAGCCAATATTCAACTCTGCAATCTCCCGGATGGGCGTGGAGCTGAAGAAATATTCGGTGAAGCCAGGTGTTTCGTACACCAGGGCGCGGTAGGCGGCCATGCTGTTGACCGACAGCGTAGCCGCTGCTTCCAAAAATGCTTGGGTCGCAGGCTTGGTGGGTTGCAGCAGCGTGGCTTCCAGCGTGGCGGCCACCAGGGTTTCCAGGTTGCGTCGGCCAATCTCGGGGTTGGCGTATTTGGAGCCGATGACTTC
>JANYEE010000186.1 GCA_025363275.1 Burkholderiales bacterium
TATCTAGCGAGAAAAAGTCGCGAAACGTATGCTCTGTGTGTGAAACACTGATGTTGATATCGCGATCCTCATCCAAGATGGTGTGCCAATCGACTTGGGCAAACTGGGACCCTAAGAACCGGATACGTCCATTGTTACCAGCGTCCCCTGGCGTACCCCGACCCGCATCGATACCCAATGAACCGAGCCGTACGCTGAGTTCAGTTTCACGATTGACGTTGAAATGCGAGGAAGCATTGATACGGGTAATCGCGCTACTACCAAAAGCGTTTCTCAGTCCATTGTCCGATCGCGTGTCGGCACTCAGTCGATACGTGGCATCGTTGTCACTCCAACCCCAACGAACACTGGCATCGCGAATCCCGTTTTCTCCAGAAGTTACAGCGGCCGCAATACCTATCGTCTCCCGCACATCCCTAGACACAATATTGACAACCCCCAAAAAGGCGCGGGCACCGTAGGCTGCCGAATTGGAGCCGCGAAGCACTTCTATGCGCTCAATATCGTCTAATGCCAGCGTCTGCCATCCCAAGCCCGCAGATCCCTGCAAATGCCCGGCGTACACCGATCGCCCATCCACCAGCACCTGGATGCGGTTGGCCCAATCGTCCGTACGGCCATGGTAAGTTGCCATTGGGGCATCTGTCTCAAACGAGGTTGTAGTCTGGAAACCCGGTACCAGCCGCAGTAGATCTGCCACATCACGCGCACCCGACAGCCGTATGAACTGGCGATCCAAGATGGTCACCGCACCCGGTGTTTCGTCCAGCCGCTGCGCCAGCCGAGAAACCGATAAAACCACCGGCATATCCCCCAGGAAGTCCGCCTCGGTAACGCCGGCGGCCAGCACCGCCGGATCAGCGGATGCCACTACAGCAAAAGACCAGAGAAAAGGCATCAGCAACGTGTGTTTCATAGTGAATGCTCAGACCAACGGAATTTGTTTCTTTTTGGAAGCCCGACCCATTTTGCACGCAGATGCTGTACGCGTCAGCACTCCCCGGTAGACAATATCGCATGTCTGAAACCTCCCCCCCACGGGTCATCCCCTTATTTGATCTTCGTCACGACTCCATACCAGTGCCCGCCAGCGCTGGGTTAGCGAGTGACGCGACATTACCCAGCGGCTACTTGCAAGATACCCGAGGACGCCCTCTGCGCGATTTGCGCATTAGCGTGACAGACCGCTGCAACTTCCGCTGTAGCTACTGCATGCCCAAAGAGGTGTTCGATAAAGACTACCCGTATTTGCCACATGCTGCGCTGCTAAATTTTGAAGAAATCACGCGCATTGCGACCCAATTTGTACGCCATGGTGTACAGAAAATACGGCTCACCGGCGGTGAGCCGCTGCTCCGCAAAAATATTGAAGTGCTGATAGCCCAGCTGGCGGCCCTGCGCACACCGCACGGCGAACCCTTAGACATCACATTGACCACCAATGGGTCTTTGTTGGCCCGCAAGGCCGCCGCATTGAAAGCTGCGGGCCTACAAAGAGTGACCGTGAGCTTGGACGGGCTGGACGACTCCGTTTTTCGACAAATGAACGATGTGGACTTTCCGGTAGCCGATGTGCTGGCCGGCATTGCAGCCGCCCAAGCAGTAGGCCTGGGGCCCATCAAGGTCAACATGGTGGTCAAGCGCGGAACCAATGACCACCAAATTATCCCGATGGCGCGCCACTTCAAAGGTACGGGTATCGTCTTGCGCTTCATCGAATACATGGACGTAGGTGCCACGAACGGCTGGCGTATGGATGAGGTCATGCCGTCAGCAGATGTTATTCAACGCCTCCGCGCTGAATTTCTGCTGGTCCCGCTGGAAGCTGCCAACCACGGCGAAACAGCGCAACGCTGGGGCTATGCAACGCCCGACGGTCAACACGACACCGACGCTGGCGAGGTGGGTGTTATCAGCAGCGTCACGCAGGCGTTTTGTCACGATTGCAACCGTGCGCGCCTGTCCACCGAGGGGCAGTTATACCTATGTCTGTTTGCCAGCCAGGGACATGATCTACGCAGCCTGGTACGCGGCGCGGCAGATGATGCGGCGCTGGCTGGCGCCATTCGCCACATCTGGCAGGGCCGCAGCGAACGTTACTCAGAACTGCGCAGCCAACTTCCTGCAAACACAGGCACGGATGTCGGCAAACGCCGTGTTGAAATGAGCTACATCGGAGGCTAAGGTCCCTAAGCCCAGCTTTTGCACCAGCGCTTAACTTCCGCGCAAAGCCTTTTCGACGCCAATATTGGCTAGAGCGTCGGCCCGCTCATTGCCCGGGTCACCGGCATGGCCTTTGACCCAACGCCAGTCGATCTTGTGTCCGGCGGTAGCTACCAACTGATCCAACTGCTGCCACAAATCCACATTTTTGACTGGCTGTTTGGCGGCGGTTTTCCAGCCCTTGGCTTTCCAGCCCGGCAGCCATTCGGTGATGCCTTTGAGCACATACTGGCTATCCAGGTGCAGGGTAACGGCGCACGGACGCCTCAACGCTGCCAGAGCCTGGATGACAGCCATCATTTCCATGCGGTTATTGGTGGTACCCAACTCCCCCCCCGAGAGTTCTTTTTGAGAGCCGTCGGGCGAGCGCAACAACACGCCCCAGCCCCCAGGGCCAGGATTGCCCTTGCAGGCGCCATCGGTGTAAATAACGACTTGATTCAAAGACTTGGCCTCAATGGGCTCCACTGGTTGATGATTCTTCAGCTTTTTCGGTGCGTTGGGTGACTGCTACGGCCGGTTTACGCACGGCCACTGGGACTGTTTTCCAGGTGGCGCCCAACAGCCGCACACCCCGCACCCGTTTCACCGCGACCAAGAAATAAGCCGAGCCGAGCACCGGCCACCAGCGCGCACCCATGCGGTCCATCCAGTCCCAGCGCTCCAGCCAGGCCTCACTACGCACCGCAGGCCGGTAGCAGCCAAACTGCACTACTTCGACCTCAAAGCCCAACAGATTGAGCCAGTCGCGCAGACGACGTATGCCAATAAATTCACCCGCTGATGGTAAATATAAATTGTCCCACCCCAGGCGGCGGTACACATGGTCGCGGGTTTGGCGCAAGCCCCACAGGCTTATCGGGTTAAAACCGCAAATCACCACCTTGCCCTCGGGCAGCAAGGTGCGCTCCACCTCACGCAGGGTGGCATGTGCATCATCGCTAAGCTCTAGCGTGTGCGGCAGCACAACTAAGTCCAGGCTTTGCGCCAGAAAGGGCAGCGCAGAATAATGGGTGTACAAGGACGCGTGCGCCGCGCCCGGCAGGCTCTCGGCGCTCGGAGCCTCGGTGGCGAGCCACCGGTGAGGCATGCGGTTGTCACGCAGACCGTCCAATTCGGGTACACCCAGCTGTAACGCGTGGTAACCAAACATATCGGCCACTGCGGCATCGACCTGGCGGCGTTCCCAGTCCAGTAAATACTGGCCCGGCGCGGTCACGAACCAATCCTGTAAGCCTATAAACTGTTCACCCATGAAGTTAAACCCGCTACTCGCTTTTTCCGACAATGACATCTGGTTGCTGCAGGGCAGGAGCAAGGCCTTGGTAGTCGATCCGGGCGACGCCCAGTCGGCGTTGGACTGTCGGCAGGCGCGTACCCTCCAGCTCTGGGGTATTCTAAACACCGATCACCCTGCCGATCAGTCTGGTGGCATGGGCGAAGCACCGCTGCTGATAGACGCAGAGCGCTCCACCCACCCCATTTTGCGAAGTGATGCCCCTGCAGGTATCGCCTCAGTCACCCGGTTTGACGCCCAGGGTGTACATGGTGTTAGCAGATTTGCCACCCTGCGTTCTTGAAAAATTAAAACCCGTGAAATTCATTACCGCCTCTCTCCTGCTGGCTATCGCCACATTGGCCGGCTGCGCCACTGCACCGGGCAGCACGGCTCCTGCGGCTACTGCGCCCGCCGTAACCTCGGCTCCACCCGCCCACTCGCTGCCCAATACACGGCAGGCCCCGGCCAACTCCAGGGGCAAGCCCTACGACGGGGTGATGTCCGACATCGCCGTACAGCAGGCCTCCTGGCAACAGGTAACGCCGCTGGCCACACCCATCGATTTATGGGACCGAATACGCCGGGGCTTTGCGATGCCAGACCTGCAAAGCGATCTGGTCCGCGACCGCGAGCAGTGGTACACCAGCCGCCCGGATTACATCTACCGCATGACCGAGCGCTCCAAGAAATACCTGTTCCACATCGTCGAAGAGTTGGAGCTGCGCAATATGCCTACCGAGCTGGCACTGCTGCCTTTCATTGAGAGTGCCTTCAATCCCCAAGCCGTGTCGGGTGCCAAGGCTGCGGGCATGTGGCAGTTCATGCCAGCCACCGGCAAGTATTTTGAGCTCAAGCAAAACGCCTTTCGCGACGACCGTCGTGATGTGCAGGCCTCGACCCGCGCTGCGCTGGACTACCTGCAAAAACTGCACAACCGGTTTGGCGACTGGCACCTGGCACTGGCCGCTTACAACTGGGGTGAGGGCAGCGTAGGCCGTGCCATTGCCAAGAACCAGCGTGCGGGTCTGGCTACGGATTATCTGAGCCTGAGTATGCCCATGGAGACCCGCTTTTATGTGCCCAAGCTTCAGGCTATTAAAAATATCGTCGCAAGGCCGGACGCCTACAGCTCCAAGTTACCCCTGATTGAGAACCACCCCTACTTCCAGTCCGTGACGGTCAGCCGCGATATTGATGTGGCCCTCGCCGCCAAGTTAGCCGAGGTGCCGGTTGACGACTTCAAGGCGCTCAATCCATCCATTAATCGTCCAGTGATCCTGGCTGCAGGTACACCGCAACTCTTGCTGCCGTGGGATAACGCTGAAGTGTTTGAGAGCAACTTGCAGGCCTACACTGGCGGCCGCCTGGCCAGTTGGACCGTGTGGATAGCCCCCACCACCATGCGCCCTGCCGATGCCGCCAAGCGGGTCGGTATGACCGAAGCGGACCTGCGCAGCGTCAACGCCATCCCTCCCCGTGTGGTGATTCGGGCGGGCTCCACGCTGCTGGTGCCCCGGGCCAACCACATTCAAGCGGATGTCACCGTCAAGGTCGCAGACACAGGCCAACTGTCTGTATCGCCCGAGGTCGTATTGCGCCGCACCGTGGTCAAAGCGGGTAAGGGCGAGTCGGTCGCGACCATCGCCCGCAAATACCGCGCGTCTCCTGCCCAGGTCGCGCAGTGGAATAAGGTGAGTTCATCGGCCAATTTCAAACCCGGGCAAGCAGTGGTCCTATTTTTAGCGCCCAGCGCTCTCGCCAAAGCTAGCGCGGGTACAGGGGCAGTCACCCGGCGCCAACCCGTGCGCCGCGCCAACCCTAAAAAGCACTAAAGTCAGCTATCAGCTTTCGGCTACCGCCTGTCGACCAGCGCGTGGGCAATGGTGCCCAAGTCCACGTACTCCAACTCACTACCTGCCGGTACGCCCCGCGCCAGGCGGGTCGGCTTGACGCCGCGGGCCTTCAGGCTCTCGCCAATCACATGGGCGGTGGCCTCGCCTTCGGCCGTGAAATTGGTCGCCAAAATCACTTCTTGCACCACGCCATCGCAGGCGCGCTCGAACAGCTTTTTCAGCCCCAAATCGTTAGGCCCTACGCCATCCAGTGGGCTCAGTTTGCCCATTAGCACAAAGTACAAGCCGCGGTAGGCGCCGGTGCGTTCCAATGCCGATTGGTCTGCGGGTGTTTCCACGACGCATAGCTTGGTATGGTCACGCCGCGGGTCCAGGCAGGTAGCGCATACAGCGGCTTGGGTGAAGGTGTGGCAGCGCTCGCAGTGGCGAATCTGCGTGGTGGCCTCTTGCAGCGCGCGAGCTAGGGTCTGAGCCCCAGCTCGGTCGTGTTGCAATAAGTGAAATGCCATGCGCTGCGCGGACTTAATACCCACGCCCGGCAGGCGCTTCAAGGCCTGGATCAGAGCATCAAGGGAATTCGCATCCGACATTGTTACGTTTTATTCTCAGGTCCGTCGTGGTATCAGAAAGGCATCTTCATGCCACCCGGCAAACCGGGCATGCCGGCGGTGATCTTTCCCATCTTCTCCGAACTGGTTTCCTCGGCTTTGCGGACCGCGGCGTTAAATGCAGCGGCCACCAGGTCTTCAATCATGTCTTTGTCATCGGCCAGCAAGCTCGGGTCTATCACCACGCGCTTGACATCATGCTTGCAGGTCATAGTGACCTTGACCAGGCCTGAGCCAGACTCACCAGTGACTTCGATATTGCCCAACTCGTCCTGGGCTTTCTTCATGTTGTCTTGCATCGCCTGGGCTTGCTTCATCAGTCCGGCGAGTTGTCCTTTGTTGAACATATGTTTTCTTTCTAAAAGAGATGGCGAATGAACAGGGCCTTCGTCAGTGTGCGAAGGGCCTGCGGTAAAACTTAAATGGGCTTGATGGAACCCGGAACGATTTTCGCGCCAAAGTCCCGCATCATGGACTGCACGAAGGGATCATCAAAAATAATCTTCTCAGCAGCTAACTGTTTTTCGGCCGACGCAGCATGGTTGCGTCGGCCTGGGCTGTCCGTCACGCGGCCAATTTCTACCACCAGCTTGACCGCATAGCCTGCACCCTTTAGTGCCGCAGACAGTCGATCACGCGATCCCGGCTGGTTCAAGGATTCGCGCTCGACGCGAAGTATCCACTGGTCGATATCACGCGCAACCAATTGCGACTGCAAGGCCAGCTCGCGCACCATGGCGTTGATGGCTTCAGCCTGCATCAGACCTTGCACCGTGGCGTGCCAAAAATCGCCCTCCTCGGTGGGAATCAACACTTGGGCAACCTGACCGGCCACCACATCGGACCGCGTCTCTGGCTGCACACGCAACGGCACTGCTACAACTTTTGTAGCATGCTGGGCATATTCCACCTGGGCCTCAGGCCTATTTGGTTCAAAATCGTCGCCTAAATCCCTGTGGGGTGCGGCCACGTGCACGTGCAGCCGTTGGCCCGGCGGCAGCAGTTCACTCGTCTGTGGCGGCTCTGCCGCATCTTCCCAAGGCTGTACTGCGCGGGGGGTCGCCGCCACAGGCTGCAGAGCCGCGGGCGCCACCGGCTCCGGCTCCGGCTCCGGCTCCGGTATTACGGCTGCCGAGGCACTATTCAGAGTTTTTTTTTCCGCAGGGACCACCGGGCCACTGGGTTTGAAGGCCAAGAGCCGCAACAACACCATCGTGAGCGCTGCGTATTCATCTGGGGCAAGCCCTAAGTCTGCACGGCCGTGCAGGCAAATGCTGTACAGCAATTGGGTCTCATCGACCGGCAGCAGCGCGGCCAGACGCGCTGTTTCGCTGGCCTCCGGGTCGCTGTCGTCGTCTTGTGTAGCGGCTGCGCCACTGCGCGCCAGCGTTTGCACCACCGCCATACGCTGTAGTACGGTCGACATTTCTTCCAAGGTGGACGCCGCACTCAAACCATGGAGCCGCAAGGCCTCAGAAGTTTCCACCACCGTCTTGCCGTCACCCAACGCCAACGCTTCAATCAGCCGGAAAACATAGGAACGGTCCACGCTGCCCAGCATCTGGCGCACGGTGTCCTCTTGCAGTTGTCCAGCGCCGAAGGCAATCGCCTGGTCTGCCAAGCTTAAAGCGTCGCGCATCGAGCCGCGCGCGGCGCGAGCCAGCAATCGCAGCGCTTGTATTTCTGCCGGCACGCGCTCCACTTCCAGCACTTTGGTTAAATGTTCGCGAATGGTCTCAGGCGCCATAGGCCGCAGATTGAACTGCAAGCAGCGAGACAACACGGTCACCGGCACCTTTTGGGGGTCGGTCGTGGCCAGCACAAATTTCAAATACTCAGGCGGCTCTTCCAGAGTCTTCAACATGGCATTAAATGCCGTGTTGGTGAGCATGTGCACTTCGTCGATCATGAAGACCTTGAACCGCCCCTGCACCGGTTTGTAAACCGCTTGCTCTAGCAGGGCCTGCACCTCGTCCACTCCGCGGTTGCTGGCAGCGTCTAGCTCGGTGTAATCGACAAAACGTCCGCTATCAATATCGGAGCACGCCGCACAAACTCCACAAGGGGTGGCGGTGATTCCACCATTCCCGTCCACACCCTGGCAGTTCAGCGACTTGGCCAAAATGCGCGACACCGTAGTCTTGCCCACGCCCCGCGTACCGGTAAACAGGTAGGCGTGGTGCAGGCGCTGGGTGGTCAGCGCGTTGGTGAGGGCTTGCACCACATGGTCCTGCCCCACCATTTCGGTGAAGTTGCGCGGACGGTACTTGCGGGCGAGCACGAGATAAGACATGCGGCAATTCTAAAGGCTAGGTTTTTGGTACCTGCATCGCCCGAAGAAAGGCCTCTAGGGCGAAACAGCTAGGATTCAGGAGAATGATCTGACAGGCGCGCAAAACCAGACACCACTTGGTCACGGCCTTTGGTCTTCGCCTGCAAAAGCGCCGTGTCTGCGCGATTCAAAACATCCTGAACCGTCCGGTCTTCAGGTGACACCGTGGCTGCGCCAATACTGACCGACAAAGCGACCTTGCGACGGCCGCTCTCCAGCGCGATTTCCCGCACTGCCAGCCGCAGTGCTTGGGCAATATCCAGCGATGCGGGCACCAGTGCAGACGGCAGCAACACGATAAATTCCTCGCCACCAAAACGGCCCGCCAAAGCCCCTTCGGGCAACACCGCGCGGGTTGCGCGGCCCAGTTCTTTGAGTGCCAAATCACCCACAAAATGTCCAAAGCGGTCATTGATGGATTTGAAATGGTCACAATCCACCATCAGCACGGCCATCGACTGATTGGATGCTGCCAGTGCCAAGAACATTCGCTCGGCCTCCCCTAGCACCGCGGCGCGGCTCATCAGCCCCGTCAGAACATCGGTATTCACGCGCCGCTCCGCCTCAAGACGTGCTTGCTCCAAATGGCCCATGATTTCGCTCCCGCGTAAGCCAATCAGGCCCACCACGGTGGTGATAACTGCGATCAGATAGCCAATAAAAAACCAGGGCTGCTGCGATGCGACGCTGATTGCTGTAGCAGTGGCCGCAGCGGGCAGCACCAGCACATTGGCCACCCGAGCCAATAAGACAACTACCCACAAGCTCAAGGCGGTCACTACAAACCAACGCTCATGGGCCGACCCTATTGATTGACGCACGATCTTCCAATTGGACCAGGCCAGGCCGTAAGCCAGGCCGATGGAGACCCATGCGATGCGCCCACTGGGTGAGTCAAAAACAGTGAATGCGAGCCCGTACGCAAAAATAATCAGGGCCAATGGCGCGAGATCTGGCCAGCGGGGTAGCGCTATGCCCAGAAACTCTGCGGTGCCTTTCATAGACACCGCCGCCGAAAAAAGAATCAACATCACCGCTGCAAACTGGGTAGGCTGGCGAAAGCTCCAGGCCGGTACAAAAACCGGAAGCAGATAGAGCAAAAAAGCGCCAGCGCGCATGGACAACGACAAAGCCCAAGTCTGCCAACCGGACCGGTCCTTGACGTGACCCGAATTCACCAGCGCAGCTGCCAAGCACGCTTCAGCTACAGCGCAGCAAGTCAGCAAAGTTACAAAATCCATCGAGAAAGCCTCCTGAGCCTCAACTATCGGGCATTTTTAACCCACTGGGCGCTGGCTAGAATGTTCGCATATCTTCGGCCTGATTCGCGAGAATAACTATTTCCCCTTCCTCCCCCCCGGATACTGCAGGGCCATACTGGCAAACTTGGTGGCAGCGCTGGCGCCCCAGTTGGCTTGCACTCAGGGCCGATGATCTGCTGCGCGACCCCACTTACCGACGCCTGTGGACATCGATTTTGATCAGCTCGTTTGGCGGCCAGATCACCATGCTGGCCCTGCCCCTGACAGCCGCCGTGCTGCTGCACGCCACGCCCACCCAAATGGGCACGCTCACGGCGATGGAAATTTTGCCTTTTGTGCTGTTTTCTTTGCCGTGCGGCGTATGGCTGGACCGCGTGCGCAAGCTGCCGGTGTATGTATGGGGCGAGATGCTGCTGGCAGTGTGCCTGGTGAGTATTCCGGTGTGCTGGGCGCTTGATGTGTTGACCATCCATTTGATGTACGCGGTCGCCTTTGTGATTGGCTGCGTGTTTGTGACGGCGGGCACGGCCGCGCAAATCGTGTTGACCCAGGTAGTGGCCCGAGAGCGGTTGGTGGAAGCGCACGCCAAAAACGCGCTGGCGTCTTCGGGTGCTGAGGTCGCCGGGCCGGGTGTAGCCGGTGTTTTGATCAAGCTGGTAGGCGCACCGTTGGCGCTAGTGGCCGATGCGCTGCTGCTGATGGTGAGCGTGCTGATCTTGCGCGGCCTGCGCATCGTTGAAGTGGTCAAGCCCAAGGCCGATGCCCACTTTGGCCGCGATTTGAAAGAAGGTCTGCAATTTGTGGCGCACCACTGGCTGCTTTTGTCGTTGGCCACCGCAGTGGGCCTGTGGCAGCTCTGCCACCACAGCGCCATGGTGGTGCAAATTTTGTTTGCCACGCGCGAACTCGGGCTCAACGCCAACCAAGTGGGCCTGTGCTACGTGGGCCTGGGCGTGGGCACCGTGGGCGCCAGCACGCTGGGCCATCGCATCTCCGAAAAGATAGGGCCAGGTCCGTGCCTAACACTGGGTTTTGCGGTGTGTGGCCTGGGCTGGCTGCAACTGGCTCTGGCACCCACCAATGCTTGGGGCGTGGCTTCTTTTGTTTTCATGCTGCTGTGCTTTGGCGCGGGAGCCGTGCTGATTTTCATTAATTTTTTAGCGCTGCGCCAAGCGGTAACGCCCGAACCTTTGCTGGGGCGTATGACCAGCACCATGCGCTGGCTGATTTTGATTCCTGCCGGACCCGGGGCCCTGCTGGGCGGCTACCTGGGTGAACACTTTGGCTTGCGCACGGCATTGGCCTTTGGTGGCTGCTCGGCGCTGCTGCTGGCCTTTTGGGGTTGGCGCCACCCGGTGCTGCGTGGCATTCGCACCCTGCCCACGCTCAACGCTATTTCAGGCGACAACACGGCCCTCAAGCCCTAAAATCCTTCCATCCCCACTGCCCTACCCTCGGCAGCTCCACACCCCACAAGGACCACCATGGACACCCGCACCCACCCCGTCACGCTCCGTATCGAACGCATTCGAGATGCCCTGAAAGTCCACCAGGCCCAGGCCGTGTTGGTGCCGTCCAGTGATCCACATTTGTCCGAATACCTGCCCGAGCGTTGGCAAGGTCGCGAGTGGTCCAGCGGCTTTACGGGCTCTATGGGCACATTGGCTGTGAGCCTGAGCGAGGCCGTGCTGTTTGCCGACAGCCGTTACTGGAGCCAGGCCGAAGCCGAGCTGCGTGGCACGGGCATCCGCCTCGAAAAAATCCCCACCGGCGCGGCCACCCACCACAACGACTGGCTGGCGCGCCAAGCCGGTCAAGGTGGTACGGTGTTGGTTGACGGCCAGGTCTTGGGCCTCGCCGCCGAGAAAGCCCTGCGCGCCACGCTGGCCGCCGCAGGCGCTACGCTGCGCACCGATATCGATGTGTTTGCCGAAGTGTGGGCGGATCGCCCAGGCCTGCCGACGAATGCCGTGTTTGAACACCTGCCGCCCTTTGCCACACAAACCCGCGCCGACAAGCTGATGCGGGTACGGGGCGCCATGGCCCAGCACACCTGCAGCCTGCACTTTGTATCCAGTGTGGATGACATCGCCTGGATTCTGAACCTACGTGGTGCCGATGTGAGCTACAACCCGGTGTTCATTTCTCACTTGTTGATCTCCGCCACAGATGCCACACTGTTCGTGGCCGATGGAAAAATTGACGCAACCCTCACCGCGCGTTTGGCCGCCGATGGGGTGACAGTCAAGCCCTATGCCCAAGCACCGGCCACCCTCGCTGCAGTACCAGCCGGCACCCGCGTGCTGGTAGACCCCCGCCGCGTCACGTATGGTCTGCGCCAAAACCTGGCGGCCAGCGTGGTGGTAGTTGAGGCCATCAACCCCAGCACCCTGTTCAAGAGCCGCAAGAATGCCACTGAAGCCGAGTTTGTTCGCCAAGCGATGCGCGAAGACGGCGCAGCCATGTGCGAGTTTTACGCCTGGTTTGAAGAAGCGGTTAAATCACAGACCCTGACCGAAATTGATGTTGCCGACAAGTTGAGCGCGGCACGTACCAAGCGGGCGGGCTTCAAGGACCTGAGCTTCCCCGTGATTGCCGGCTTCAACGCCAATGGCGCCCTGCCCCACTACCGCGCCACCGACGCATCGCACGCCACCATCAAAGGCGATGGCCTGCTGCTGATCGACTCGGGCGGCCAGTATCTGGGCGGCACAACGGATATTACCCGTACTTGGGCGATTGGTACTGTGAATGCCAGCCAGCGCCGCGGCTACACCGCGGTGCTCAAGGGCACTATCGGACTGACCCGCACCCTATTCCCCGAAGCCACGCCTTCGCCCTTCCTGGACTCGATTGCCCGCGCACCGCTGTGGGCCGAAGGCTTGGACTACGGCCATGGCACCGGCCACGGTGTGGGCTATTACCTGAATGTGCACGAGGGCCCACAAAGCATCAGCAAGGCCATTCCAGAGCCGCACCACGCCATGGAGGAAGGCATGATCACCTCGATCGAACCCGGCCTGTACCGCGAAGGCCACTGGGGCGTGCGCATCGAAAACCTGGTACTGAACGTGGCCGTGGATACGCCTGAGAAAGGTGCCTTCGGCAAGATGCTGGGTTTCGAGACCCTGACGCTGTGCCCTATCGACTTAACCTGCATTGAGCGCAGCATGCTAAACGCCGACGAGGTTAAGTGGATCAACGATTACCACACGACGGTGCGTGAGCGCTTAAGTCCCCTGGTCACCGGCACCGCCCTGGATTGGTTGCAGCGTAAGACACTTGCCTTCTGAATCGGCTAGCCTGATAACACGCCGCCAGACCCCTATGTGCCGGACACTTATGTGCCGGACCCACTGGGCATAACCCCGGGCGACAACTACTTGTCTCGCATCGTCATCCACCATGAGTGTGGTGCCCATGCCGAGTTCGTGATCTTGCTGGACAACCGGCGCTAGGAAATATTGAGGCGCTCAGCCAGTTCACCGCAGGGGATTGGGTACAATCCGCAGCGACGGGCCTTCCCGCATGGTGAAGCGGCCAACCGGGTCAGGTGGGGAACCAAGCAGCCCTAACTGTGGAGCCAGTGCCGGGGTCAAGGCTCGTCACCCCCCCCCTTTTTCTTTCAGATGTCTACGCCATCGAATCCCACCCCCCCTGAGCAACCACGCAACCCCTTGCATGGCAAGACTTTGCAGTCGATTGTGGAAGAGCTGGAAGCCTATTACGGCTGGGCCGAGCTGGCCGAACAAATCCCCATCCGCTGTTTTGCGCTGGACCCCAGTGTCATTTCCTGTTTGAAGTTTTTGCGCAAAACGCCCTGGGCGCGTGAGAAGGTGGAGAGCCTCTACCTCTTCATGCTGCGCGAGATTCGCCGTAATGGCGGAAACAAACAGGCCTGACCTCAAAACTCCTGATTTGATAGCAACCCAGGCAATAAATACCTGGGCTACAGGCCGATTTGACGTCAAAACCGGGAAAATCTACGTCGTTTACCGCCCACGGTGCCAGACTCAGGCTGTCTGCTTGGAGTTTTTCTTTCTAATTGTGTAGTTTGACTACATCGACAACGTAATTTTTTTGATATTTGTAATTAATTCAGATATTTACAAAAACAAATCGGTTACTACGCGTTTCTACTAAGCCCTATCGTTTAGTAGCAACACTACACTGCGACCGCCTAGGCACTGATTTTCAGCCGCAGAGACGGAGGGTGCGTGAGGTCTGACCGTTGTAGAAAAATTAACCCTCGATGGAGACACAATGACAACCGGTATATACGCCCCCCTACTGAAACGCCTGCTGGCAAGCTGTGCCATGTTGTGTGCCGCACTGGCCGTATCACCCCCCGCCTACGCCCTCAACCCCAACGACACCTCGGTGCAAATGTTCCGCTGGAAGTGGAACGACGTTGCCAAAGAATGCACCAACTGGCTCGGCCCCCAGGGCTATGGTGCGGTGCAGGTCTCGCCCCCGCATGGGGCCGCCAACCTGGGCTTTTGGTATGACATCTACCAGCCCGTGGACTACACCTTGCTCAACAGCGCCATGGGAACCGAGGGCGAGTTCCAGACCATGGTCAACACCTGCCACGCCGCCAACGTGCGCGTGTATGCCGATGTAGTCGTCAACCACATGGCGCCCGGCTCGGGCACAGCCACCAATGGCCGCACCTGGAACGCCAACACCTACAGCTACCCGTTTTTTGGCGTCAATGACTTTCACGCCAACTGCTCTATCCAGGATACCGACTACGGCAGCCCCGGCAACCAAAGCAATATCCGCAACTGCCGCTTGGTAGGCTTGATCGACTTGGCCACCGAAACCACCTATGTGCGCGGACAGGTCAAAAACTACCTGACCAAACTACTCAACATGGGCGTCGATGGCTTCCGTTTTGATGCTTCCAAACACATGCAGCCCGCCGACCTGCAAGCCTTTGTCAGCGGCGTAGCGCAAACCACGCAGCAGGGCGAAGCGGTGTGGGTCACGCACGAAATCATTCCCGATGGCAACGTGAACCGTGCCGACTACCTGAGCAGCGGCACCATCAATGAATTCAAGTTCACCTACGCCATGCGCGAAACCTTCCGGGGTACCAATGGCAACCAGCTATCGCAAATTCGCACCTACATGGGCACCCCCGGCAACTGGGGCGGCACCTGGGGCTTTTTGGACAGCGCCCAGGCCACGGTGTTTGTCAACAACTGGGACACCGAGCGCAGCAGCGACTCCCTGAACGCCAGCAACTACACCGGCATCACCAACGACACCCAGGGCTCCAAGCGCTACGACCTGGCCAACATCTTCATGCTAGCCTGGCCCTATGGGCACGCCCAGGTGCACTCCGGTTTCCGCTTTACTAACAAAGACCAAACCAGCCCCAGCGCCAGCCCCTTTGATGCCAGTGGCAACCCCCTCATCAATGTGAACTGGGACTTCATTCACCGCTGGGGCGACATCTCCAATATGGTCAAGTTCCGCTCCACCACCTCGGGCCAGGGAGTCAGTAACTTCACCAATGGCACAGTCAACCAGATCGCCTTCAGCCGCGGCGCCAAAGGCTTTGTCGCCATCAACAACGAATTCGCCACCTGGAACGCCACGCTGCAAACCGGCCTGCCCGCAGGCACGTATTGCAACGTCATCCAGGGCCAAGTGAATGCAGCGCAAAGTGGCTGCACGGGCGGCAGCGTAGTGGTCAGCGGCAGCGGCCTGGTCACACTGAGCGTTCCGGCCAATGGCGGCAGCGCGGTGCCAGCAGTCGCTCTCCACGTCAATCAAAAACTGGCGAGTGGCGACACCACACCGCCCACAACACCGACCAGCCTAAGCATCAGCAATGTGACCTCTTCTGCCGTGACCGTGGGCTGGGCCGCATCGACCGACAATGTGGGCGTTGCCACCTACAAGGTGCTGCGCAATGGCGCGCAGGCGGGAACCACCACCACCACTAGCTTCACCAACACGGGCTTGGCGCCCTCCACCAACTACAGCTTCACGGCGCAAGCCTTTGATGCTGCGGGCAATAGCTCGGGCATCAGCGCCGCGGCATCGGCCAGCACCCTGGCTGCGGCCGGTGCTTGCCCCGTGACCTTCACCATTGCTAACGCCAACACGGTAGTAGGGCAAAACCTGTATGTGGTGGGCAACCAGACCGCGCTGGGCAACTGGACGCCCGCCTCCGGCTTTGCGCTAACCATTCAGGGCAGCGGCGCCAACGTGCCCTGGACTGGCACCGCCAACCTGCCCGTTAGCACCGCAGTGCAGTACAAGTATGTGAAGTGGAACGGCAGCGCAGCCGTCTGGGAAAGCAACCAAACCACCGCCTCTGGCAACCGCGAAGTGACAACCCCCGCCAGCTGCGCCAGCCCCCAACCGCGCAACGACGGCAATTTCAAGCCCTAAGCCAATTTTGGATGGAGGCGCATGCAGCGCTACTCTCAATTTCATAGCAACCCAGGCAGTAAATACCTGGGCCACAGGCCTAAATGGCTCTTAAAACATCAAAAAATGAGTCTTGGGAGTCTGCGTCGTGCCCAGGACAATGAGGCGTATGAACACCATAGGGGGGGTGGGGTTGACCTTTTTTGTGGGGGGGGTTCTGCCTCGCAGCGCAGACGACTACGCCGCTTCAAGAAATAACTCAACTTTTACAGCCTCAAACGGGAACGCAACACCCCATCTGCCGCGCGACTGAGAGCACCTGCATTCAACAAGGCTACGACGTCCCCGTGTACAGCTTTCACATCACGCCCAACCCGTCTGGCCGCCTCGCGGATAACGGGCACGTACATGTGGCCAACGCTTCGGATTGCGCACATTGTGAATGACCGCCAAAACGTGAACAAGATCATTCGTGACAGTGCAAAAAACGCCCTATGGAAACCGTGGCAAGAGGGTGCGGCGCATGCCCTGGACAATTTCCGGGTACTGGAACGGCACCTGCTCAAGGCGCTTTAGTTGAAGTTCAAAAGCCAACTCGAATTTAGAGCCGAGCCCTTTGCATTGATCCTCATGCCACTCGAACGATTCGCCGATTTCACGAACCGTCCGACTGGAAAACTTCAGGCGGTACGCCACGAACCGCTTTTCAAATGTGCCTTTACCTGATCCCAGGAGTATCCCGCTTCTGGGTCGCGCTCAAAGTCGGCCAAACGCTCTCGGAGTTCGATTTTTAGCTCGGGTGAAACCTCAATGGCATGGCGTGCTGGCCAGCGCGGCGTGCCGTTGGGGCTCAGCTTGAGCGAGGGGTTGGGCTGCATGGATACGCTCGCTGCACATTTATATTTTATCCGAGGGCGACAAGAGTGCCGACTCGTCTTGGCGCCAAGGTAGCGGCTCGCTCAGCGAGTCGCGGGCAACAAAAAGGAGCCTTGGTACGTCATTGCTTCTTCTTAGCAATAAAGTACGCAACGATGGCGTTGGCATGTCCGTGGCCGACCTTGTGTTCGGTCTTGAGCACGTTGACAAGCTCCATGTGCTTGAGTGGCCCCAGCCCTTTGATGACGTCGAGCCAGTAACTGATTGGCTGTCCGTATGTCTTCTCAATCGAGGGAAAGTAAGACGCAGGGCCTTTAACCTTTGGATCAGTTGTCATCACTCGGTTCCTCTGGTAGTGGCTCGATGCTCGACGCGGGTGGCAATTCGCGGCTGCGCCGCGCTGTAGCTGTTCGGATTCGGCCGTCTCGACCGCTGAATTGCATTCTGTATCTACCCAACGTTCGTACCAAGTACCACCAGCCCGGGCCTGGCGACCTGCGTTGGCGCCCCGCTTGAGCGACGGGTTAGGCGCAATGCGGAGAGCGGTGTCATGCGTCCCAATAACTGCCAGCACGGTAGTTGCCAAAATACCAAACGTGGTCCTCTGGATCCAGGACCTCGTATCCGCGAGCTCCGTAGTCTTCAGTTCTCAATTCTCTAATCACTCGGGCGCCTGCCGCGACGGCAACGCGGTAGTGTTCATCGGGGTCTTCGACGTAGACATTCAACGCCTGACAGACGCCAGCCATTCCGATTGGGCTGAGACGTCCCAGCTCGAGTTTCGGTGATCCCACCATTACTACGCCACTTCCAATGCTCAACTCGGAGTGCTCGACGCGTCCATCCAACCCCGGCACAACGAAGCGTGTTGTGAATCCGAAGGCCTTGCATAGCCAGTCGATCGCGGCCCGCGCGTCGTTGTAAGTGATGCTCGGGTAGATGTCTGATGGGCTGCAATAAGAACTGGACATTTGTTTGCTCCCGTTGGAGAAGAGTCAGGGATAGAGTTTGCAGCCTAACGAGGCTGTAAAAAAAGCCCATTCCCAAACCCGCCATTTAGGCTACGCATGATTCGCAGATAGGGTTTCAAGAATTTCACGTCCATGTGCAAAGTGTGCCGCAACTTCGACCCCTTTCGCGACTTTTGGGGGCCTCGGGCTCTCATTCCCAACCTAGTACGTTGTTTG
>JANYEE010000213.1 GCA_025363275.1 Burkholderiales bacterium
GCGCGGGCCTGGTGGGGCCAGACCCAAGGTGTCGCGGGGGATTGCGCAGCTGCGGCCCACGAGGCGGCCGCCGCAATGACTGCCAGCAACGCAGAGATACCGTGTTTCATTTGGGCTTTTGGTAGACGCGCACGTATTCCACGTCCATCTGAACAGGGAAGATAGTATCGTCGACTACCCCACCCAGGTCACCTCCCACCGCCACATTCAAGATCATGAACTGGGGCGCATCAAAGGGCCATGCGGCTACACCCGTGCCCGGGTTGGTGTACGTGAAGTGCACCTTGCCATCCACCGCAAAAACGATTTGTTGCGCGGTCCAGTACATCTGATAGTTGTGAAAGGTGTTGCAAGCGTCAGCCACCGGAGCATCCGCGCCCTTGCCGTTGCCGCCGCTACCCGATGTGGTGTGCACCGTACTAAACATACGCTCGGGTCGGCTGCCCACCCACTCCATGATGTCCAGCTCGCCTTGGGCAGGCCAGTTGCCTGGGCCACTGCCCAGCATCCAGATCGCAGGCCAGGCGCCTTTGCCGCAGGGCAGCTTGGCGCGGATATCAAAGAAACCATAGGTCCAGTCCTTCTTGCCCAGTGTCGCCAAGCGTGTGGATGAATACGCTTGGCCTCCCCAGTCGGCTTGGTCCGAACGGGCTTCTTTGCGCGCGGCAATGGTCAAGACTCCATCGTGTACACGGGCGTTCTCCAAACGGGGGCTGCTGTAGTACTGCTTCTCGTTGTTGTACCAGCCCTCTTTATTGCGGCCGGTTTCATGCACCCACTTGCTGGCATCCGGCAGGCCGTCGCTTGCGAACTCATCCGACCAGACTAGTACATGGTCAGTGGGTAAAGTCAGGCTGCTAAGTATTGGTGAAATGAGAGGGGACGCAGTTGGTTCAGCCGTACCGCCGCCGACGCCGCCACAGGCGCAAAGAGTCAGAAAAGCGAGGCATATGGTGAAAGAGAGGAGTCGTGACATGGTGGGCTTTCTGGCGGCCAGCGGGCAACGCCGTGATTGGAAGCGAGGGACGTTTGACTGAGTATTAACGGTGCGCGCGCTGCTCTAGTAAGCGCTGCGCATCAGCCAAAGCGACTGGAATTTTTTTACCGTTGAGCATGACTTTGTCCAACTCCGTATTGATCACCTCATCGGCAAACGAGCTTTGCTTGTGCACCTGCACTGCGGTGATCTTGCGTGCGGTGTCGCGCCACAAAATGCGCGCCTTTTGCCCACCCAAAAACTCCACTGGCTCTTCAAAGAAAGAGGCATTGTGCGCGTCTAGCAGGGCTGGGAAGGCATCGTATTTAGTGAAGGCTTCTAACTGGCGGTCGCGGTTCAGGGTCATGAACTGGATGAAATCCCACGCAAGGGCTTTGCGCGCCTGATCAGAACGGTGGGGAATGGAATAGAACGATCCGCCATAAGAGACCGTAGAGCCCTCAGGCAGCGCCGCTGCGCGCCACAGGCCAGTTGTTTTCGGGGCTACCCAGTTACTGAGCTGTCCTACCATCCATGCGCCCGTAACTTCAGTGGCCACAGTGCCACGTTTGAAGCCTTCGGCCCATTCGTTCGACCAGGCGGTATTGCGAGCGTCCAATTTGTGGCTGCGGGCTTCTCGCGCCACTTCAAATGCACGCACAAAGCGGTCAGACGTGACCAGCACATTGGAGTCTTTGTCGAAGTATTGACCTTCACCGGCCTGGATACCCGTGCGTATCAAGATATCTTTGACACTCTGCACCGTGCCAATCAGGTAGGCGCCTGTCTTGGCCTTGATGCGCACGCCGGCAGCCAGGTAGCTGTCCCAGGATCGGGTCAAGTCATCCTCACTCACGTTTGCGCGCTCTAGAATGTCTTTGCGGTAGAGCAGCGTGCCAGGACCGATATCGGTAGGCATGCCCACCACCGCACCGTTTCGGTTAACGGCTTGCTGGTAGGCGAACGGAACCATACGGTCTTTGAAGCGCCCAATAGCAAAGGGCTCTTGGGATAGGTTTTCAAGGCCACCGCCTTGCGCGAAGCGCCCCAAAAAGCTGGCCTCCAGCACCATCACATCAGGTAAGTTACCGGATGTTGACAATGCTGTCGTCATGGCGGTGTGGTGATCTTGGTACTGACGGGTTTCAATCTTGACGTCGACATCAGGATGTAGTTTGCGCCACAGGGGTACGGCCGCGCGTGCGATCTCGTCCACCAGTGGGAATGCCGCTATGTTCAATACTGTTCGCTGCGAAGCGCGCGTGAGTTGGGGCGCTACAACAGAAAGGGGAATAGCGGCAGCCAGCAGGCTGCGTCGGGTAAGGCCAGATAAATCTGCAGGTTGGATGGTCATAGCGTGTACTGGGGGTAGAGATTTATGCCGCCACCGGTGCTGCGGCACAGTGCTTGGCAATGTAGTCAGCATGCGTTGGCATGGCTTTTACACACTTTGCGATCACTTGTTCCACGTTTTGGAGATAGGCTACGACTTCAGCTTCAGAGCGCAAATCAGCCAAGGGGTGATAGGCCCTGGGTTCCACGCCCTGACCAACCATCACCTGCAGCCAACTGACATCAGAAAACAAATCGTATTTATCGGGGTAAATGCGGCCGCAGCTAGCAAACAGGTCTATCTTGCGTTGCAGAGATTCGGGAACTTGCATCGTGCGGCAGTAATTCCAAAACTCAGAATCGCTGCGCGTGGTGGCCTTGTAATGCAACACCAGAAAGTCACGTGTGAGTTCGTACTCCAGCAGGGTTAGCCGGTTGTACTCGGCGATGTCGGCTGCTTCAAAACCCACGTGGGGGAAGAAGTTGATGATGCGCGCGACAGCGGATTGAATCATGGCGATACTGGTCGACTCCAGAGGCTCCATGAACCCGCTGGACAGGCCAACGGCCACGCAGTTGTGGCTCCAAAATTGTTTGCGCCGTCCTGTTTTGAATTGGATGTGGCGCGGCTCGGCAACTTGCTCGCCATCCAGGTTGTTGAGCAAAATATCTGTGGCTTCTTGTGGATCCATAAACCGGCTGCTGTAAACATGCCCATTGCCGGTACGGTGCTGCAACGGAATGCGCCACTGCCATCCTGCCGTGTGGGCGGTGGATCGTGTCATGGGCAAAATGGGATGCACGGAGGCGCACGGCACCGCAATGGCACGGTCGCACGGCAACCATTGCGACCAGTCTTCATAGCCTGCCTTGAGCGTCTGTTCAATGAGTAGGCCGCGCATGCCGGAGCAATCAATGAAAAAGTCACCTTCGACTGTGTGACCGTCCTCCAGTACGACGGCTTCGATAAATCCGTCTGCTGCACGCTGTTGGACCCGCGCCACTTTGCCCTGGATGCGGTTTACTCCTAATTTTTCCGAAAACTGGCGAAGAAATTGCGCGTAAAGGTTGGCATCGAAATGGAATGCGTGGGCGATATCGTGCAACGGCGAATTGGTCATATTGGGTTGCGCCCGCACAAACTTTGCGTGCTGCGGGGCCGCGGTATTGATGGAATACGCCCCCAAAGGACTGGCGAGTCCTTTTTGCGCCATACGCAGCCAGTAGTGGTGAAACGGGAGCTCATCGGCCACTTGCCCGATGCGGCCAAATCCATGGAAGTACTTTTGGCCAAGCCCCCCCCAGTTCACAAACTCGATGCCAAGCTTGAAAGTACCCTGTGTGGCGCGCAAAAACTGATCCTCATCTATCCCCAATGCGCTATTGAATGAGGTGATACCAGGAATAGTGGCCTCGCCTACGCCGATTGTTCCTATTTCGTCTGACTCGACCAGACGAATGCTGTAGCTACGGTCCAGCACTTTGGATAAGGCTGCTGCCGTCATCCAGCCGGCTGTGCCGCCGCCCACGATCACGATACGTCGAATCGGCGTAATTGCCATAAATGTCGTCTCCAAAAAAGAAAGGCCCAGTTGAGCTCTCAACCGGGCCCCAAGGCGTCGTGTCCGTTTAGAACTTGTAGTTCAAGCCTACTAGGGTTTGTCGCCCGAAGGAATAGGTGAAGTTAGGTATCAACTGCTTGGTATCTGGCGTGTTGTCAGGTGCGACTGGGCCCGCTGTCTTGCTGTTCATAGTGACTTGATCCAACACATTGTTGACCTGGAACAGGAAAGACAGTCCTTTGTAGGCGCCATGTTCGATGGCATAACCGAACTGCAAATCGACTACCCGATCAGCCTCTTGCTGCAGGGTGACAGACTTGAAGTAGATGTCGCGCGATGTGGCCGTGAACGGAGCGCGGTAACGCTCGCTGACACGTGCAGAGAAGCCCCGATTTTCATAGTAAAAGGTCACGCTGGCCGACGTTCCGGATAGCCCATTGAGCATGATCTGCTCGCCGCTAGCATCCTTGATATCACTGCTCAGTTTGGATGCGCTGGCAACAACCCCAAAGCCGTCCAGTGCTGGATGTACGAGCCCACCTTCAAGCGAGGCTGAGAGCTCAACACCCGACAAACTTCCACCATGGCCATTCGTGGGCTTGGTTACCGGTCCGAATTGCAGAGGCGTCACGCCTGCGGGAGTGCTGGCGGGGCGCGGTAGGAAAGAGTTATCCCGGGCGCTGACTTCGTTGAAGATATAGTTTTGCAAGTTCTTGCGGAACAGCGCTGCGGATACATAGCTGCGTTTGCCAAAGTACTTCTCAAACGACAAATCAATCGACGTTGCGCGCCAGGGTTCAATTTCCGGATTACCCGCATAAGCCATGTTCCACTGACCGGCCAAAGGCGTACCGGCCTGGGCATCGCTGATGCCTGGAGTGCTGGTGCCCGCTCGCATATCAATGATGCTGGGTCGCGCCAGAACCTTGGCCAGACCAAAGCGCATGATCAAATCACGTTGTAAGTTGGCCGCCAAGTTCAGGCTGGGCAGGTAGTCGGTATAGCTGGTTCCGCCCGTACGCTTGAACAAGAGGTTGATATCCGGGTGATCTCCATCACCTCGGTATTCCCATCCTTCCGACGATTGACTCGCTTGCACCACTTGCAAGCCCATATTTCCGCGCACCGGGATACCCAGAATGGTGCTGTCGATGTCGAGTTTTCCGAACACTGTGGTGACTTTTTCCTGAATGGCAGAGTCGTTATCGACCTTGTTGCCGAACTGACCCTGCTCCAAAGTGACGCGTCCTGAAGCAACCAAAGCTGGCACATTGACGTTCAACAGAGACGGAATGCCCGCCCACGACATGTCAAAGGGGGTATTGACGACAGACGCCGGAATGGCGCGGATGATGTCGCCATTGGCATCACGCTTCATCAAGATGCGCTCTTCGTTAGCGGCCACAGATTTCTTACGCTCGGTGTAGTTGGCGCCGCCCGTGAAGTTGCTGAAAAAGCCGTTACTCAGGTCACGCTTGGCGGACAAGCGCAAAGACTTGATGTCGTCCAGGCTTTCCGGACTTCGGATCGAACCTGCCCATAGGGGATTTCCAGGCACAAAGTTGACCGCAGCAGAATCGCCAAACGCCATATTCGGCGCGTCCGACAAGATGTTGCTTCTGGCTGGTGTCCAAGTTTGTGGGTCACCATTGACAGGTACATTCCATGTCCAGGTTCCATTGAAAGATGATTTGTTGGCAAAGTCGTAGGGAGCCGCATAGGCCTCAGAGCGCTTCTCGTTGCGCACGTCGCGCGACATGCTCAAGTCCACAACACCCTTCCATTTGTCATCAATTCGGAATTCGGTGTTCCAGCCCAGAGCCGTGATGGAGTCGTCACGCACATAGTCCGAACTGTTGCTGGTGACCGGCATGTTGTCGACCGTGGCGCGGGTCACGTAGGTGTTTTTGCCCTGTTGAGTCAGACCATAACTTGTCATAACAGGCTTAGGATCAAATCCCCATGAGTTCCACA
>JANYEE010000158.1 GCA_025363275.1 Burkholderiales bacterium
GAGCTGCTCTTTGAAGACGGCCGCTTTGCCGTCGCCACCGCCGAATACGAGAAGACGGCCTACGGCTACCCCGCGCACGCCAAGGCGGCGGATGCGGGCTATGCCGCCTTGCTGGCTTACACCCGGCAACTCAAAGCCACGTCCCCCGCGCCCAGTGCGGAAGAGGCGCTCGACTTGCAGCGCAGCAGCGTGGCCAGCGCCCTGCGCTTTGCGGACCGCTTTGCCGCCGACAGCCGCGCCGCGCCGGTACTGGCCGATGCTGCTGAAAAACTGTACGCCTTGAAAGATGGCAAACAGGCTGGCCGCGTAGCCCAGCGTGTGCTGGATTGGCAGCCCCCAGCCGCCGAGCCACAGCGTAAAGTGGCCTGGACCGTGGTGGCGTACACCGCCTTTGAAGCGGGCCAGTTTGCAACTTCCGAAACCGCGTTCACCGAACTGCTGAAGCTCACGCCTTTGAAAGTGGCGGAGCGCTCTGCGCTGGTGGAGCAACAGGCCGCAGCCATCTACAAACAAGGCGAGTTGGCGCGCACAGCGGGCCAGTTGGATGCCGCCGTGGGGCACTTTGAGCGCGTGGGCGATGTAGCCCCTGAGTCCAGCGTACGCGCCGCAGCGCTATACGACGCAGCGGCGCTGCGTATGACACTGAAAGACTGGGACGGCGCCGCCAAAAGCCTAGAAGACTTCCGCCAGCGCTTCCCCAACCACCCGCTGCAGGCCGAGGTGGGCAACAAGCTGTCCTTGGTGTACCTGGAGAAAGGCCAATGGGCCAGCGCTGGTGCCGAGTTTGAGCGCTTGGCCACCCACCATGCGGACCCGGCTATTGCACGTTCTGCGCTGTGGCAGGCGGCCGATCTGTACCAAAAGTCAGGTGCAAAGACTGCGGCCACCAAAACCTACGCGCGCTACCTGAGCCAGTACCCGCAGCCGCTGGACACCGCCGTAGAGGCTCGCTGGCGGTTGGCACAAATTGCCAAAGCCGATGGCAATGCAAACCGCGAGTTGGCGCTGCTGAAAGACATATTGGCAGCGGACCAAAACGGGGGCACGGACCGGACGGAGCGCACACGCTTTTTAGGTGCCAGCGCGGCCTTGGCGTTGGCTGAACCCGTGGCCGCGGACTACCGTAGGATCGCGCTGAGCGAGCCGCTGCAAAAGCAACTCAAGCTCAAGAGAGCCAAAATGGAAGAGGCGCTGAAAGCCTACGCGCTAGCCACCGACTACGGCGTGGCCGACGTAACCACCGCCGCTACCTTCCGTATCGCCACCGTTTACCACGACTTCAGCAAGGCGCTGATCGCATCCGAGCGACCCAAGAAGCTGAACAAGCTGGAGCGTGAGCAATACGACGTGCTGCTGGAGGAGCAGGCCTTCCCGTTTGAAGAAAAAGCCACCGCGATTCACGAGACCAATGCGCGGCGCACCGCCAGCGGTATTTACGATCCCTGGGTCAAGAGCAGTTTTGATGCACTGCGCACGCTACGCCCGGTGCGCTATGGCAAAAATGAACGCGGTGAAGCGGAGTCACAGAAACCCTTGGAAGAGCTGGAAACTGCGGCACGCTTGAGCCCTCAAAAGGCCACGGTTCACAACCAGTTGGGCATTAGCTACAGGCAGTTGGGCCAGTTTGATGCTGCACGCCAGGCCTATGAAAAAGCCATTGCGTTGGACGCCAGCTACGCCCCCGCCATTTTGAATTTGGGCATCTTGTGCGACCTGTACTTGGGTGATGCTGCGCGTGCTGCCGATTTGTACGGGCGCTACCTGGCGCTCTCCCCCGGGGACGCCACCGTAGGCAAATGGCTGACCGAGCTGAAGAACCGCAAATCTGCAGTGGCTGCCACGCCAAAGAACGAGAGCGCATGAGATTACGTCACACTCCCTATCTACTGGCAGCAGTTTTAGCTTTGTCAGGAGCGGTGCACGCGCAAGACCGGGCCGACATGGACCGCACCCAGATCATTGGCAACCGCGAGCTGCCCAAGGTGCTCTACATCCTGCCTTGGAAGAAGCCGGTGCCCGGCGACCTGGCCGGCCGGCCACTGGTGAGCGTGGTGGACGAGGCCTTGGCACCGCTGGACC
>JANYEE010000253.1 GCA_025363275.1 Burkholderiales bacterium
CAAGTACACCGCCGAGAAAAAAGCCGTGTCCATCGCCTTGTGTGACAACGCCGCCGACATCGTGCCGGAGCTAGTGTGCCGCGTGAAAGCGGGTGGCGCTGGCGGCAATTTGGCACGCCCTGATATCGTCACCGACCAGACCTCCGCCCACGACATCATCAACGGCTACCTGCCATCGGGCTGGAGCGTGCAGCAATGGAAAGCAGCCCAAAAAGACCCGGCACAACACGCCGCACTCACACAAGCCGCCGGCGAATCCTGCGCCGTGCATGTGCGTGCCATGTTGGATTTCCATGCCATGGGCATCGCAGTAGTGGACTACGGCAACAACCTGCGCCAGGTTGCGAAAGACTTTGGCGTGGCCAACGCCTTTGACTATCCCGGCTTTGTGCCGGCCTACATCCGCCCGCTGTTCTGCAAGGGCGTGGGGCCGTTCCGCTGGGTGGCGCTCAGCGGTGACCCGCAAGACATCCAAAAGACCGACGCGAAGATGAAAGAACTCTTCCCCGACAACAAACACCTGCACCGTTGGCTGGACATGGCCCAGGAACGCATCGCCTTCCAGGGCCTGCCCGCGCGTATTTGCTGGATCGGCCTGGGTGAGCGCCACATCGCGGGCATGGCTTTCAATGAGATGGTCAAAAGCGGTGAGCTCAAAGGCCCCATCGTCATTGGCCGCGACCACCTGGACAGCGGCTCGGTCGCATCACCCAACCGCGAGACCGAAGCCATGATGGACGGCAGCGATGCGGTGAGCGACTGGCCCCTGCTCAACGCCCTGCTGAACACCGCCAGCGGCGCCACCTGGGTCAGCCTGCACCACGGCGGCGGCGTGGGCATGGGCTATTCGCAGCACAGCGGCGTAGTCATCGTGGCCGATGGCACAGCGGAAGCCTCCGACAAGCTGGGCCGCGTGTTGTTCAACGACCCCGCCACCGGCGTGATGCGCCATGCCGATGCGGGCTACGAGATTGCCAAGCAGTCGGCCCGCGACAACCACCTGAATTTGCCGATGCTTTCCTGAGACTTTGCGGGACAGACCGCAGCCACACAAGGTGGGCAAGCTCTGTCCTCAACACTTCAAAAAACATTGCGGGACAGACCGCAGCCACACGCAGTGCGGCCAGCTCTGTCCTCAACACTTTAAGGAAATTGACCATGATCATCACCCCTGGCCACATCACCCTGGCCCAAATGCGCCAATTGCACACCACCCCCACGCAAGTGGCCCTGGACCCTGCCGCGTTGCCCGGTATTACCGCCAGCGCGGCCCTGGTACACAGAGCGGCCCAAGGCGGCGACGCGGTGTACGGCGTCAACACCGGCTTTGGCAAGCTGGCCAACCAGCGCATTGCCCAGGCCGACCTGGAAACTCTGCAACTGAACCTGTTGCGCTCGCACGCGGTGGGCGTGGGCGAGCCCATGGACGAGCCCGTGGTGCGCCTAATTTTGCTGACCAAGGCGGCCAGCCTGGCGCGCGGCTATTCCGGCATCCGCCAGCTCGTCATCGACCGCCTATTTGCGTTTTACAACCTCGGCATTACGCCGGTGATTCCCTGCCAGGGCTCGGTCGGCGCATCGGGTGATTTGGCGCCATTGGCGCATTTATGCCTACCCTTGATCGGTGAAGGCGAAGTGTTCTACCAAGACACCCGTATGCCTGCCGCACAGGCTTTGCAGCTGGCCGGCCTGGAGGCCATTCGCCTATCGGCCAAAGAAGGGCTGGCGCTGATCAATGGCACGCAAGTCTCCACCGCGCTGGCCATCCACGCATTGCTGGCCACCGAGCGCCTGTTTGAAGCCGCAGTGATTGCCGGTGCCGTGACGCTGGACGCCGCACGCGGCAGCGATGGGCCGTTTGATGCGCGCATCCACGACGTGCGCGGCCAGCCTGGCCAGATCGACTGCGCAGCGGCCTACCGTGGCCTGACGGCGGGCAGCGAAATTCGCAAGTCCCACCTGGAAGGCGATGACCGCGTGCAAGACCCGTATTGCCTGCGTTGCCAGCCCCAAGTGATGGGCGCCTGCCTGGACCAGATGCGCTACGCCACCCAAGTACTGGTGCGCGAAGCCAATGCCGTGACCGACAACCCGCTGGTGTTTGCTTCTACGAACGCACGTATTTTTTCCAGTGACACCGTGGAACCGGCTTTGCCGGGCCACTGGAGTCGCCCCCTTGAGGGGGAAGTCGCCAAAGGCCACCTCGGGGGGGAGCTCGTTTCGGGCGGCAACTTCCATGCCGAGCCGGTAGCTTTGGTGGCCGATGCGCTGGCTGTGGTGATTGCCGAAATTGGTGCCATCAGCGAGCGCCGTGTGGCCATGCTGGTGGACACTGTGACCTCGCGCTTACCCGCCTTCCTGACCCCCGAGCCGGGCCTCAACTCTGGCTTCATGATCGTGCATGTGACTGCGGCGTCACTAGCCTCCGAAAACAAGTCTCTAGCCCACCCTGCCAGCGTGGACAGCCTGCCCACCTCAGCCAACCAGGAAGACCATGTGAGCATGGCCACGTTTGCCGCGCGCCGCCTGCAGAGCATGCTGCGCAACACGGAATACATCGTCGCCATCGAGCTGCTGTCCGCTGCGCAAGGCATTGAATTCTTGCGTCCGCTGAAAAGCTCTGCGGTGCTGGAGGGCATTTTGCAACTGGTGCGCTCGGTATCGCCCGCCATGATGGTGGATCGCAGCCTCGCACCGGACATGGAAGCCGTGCGCGATCTGGTGGCCGGGGGCCGCATTGGGCTGGCAGGTGAGGTGCGTATTGGCGAGTTGAACGCGCTGCATTTGGGCTAATGGCGCGAACTGCAGGGCGTCTAACTGGAGGCCTTGCAGGTCGTACCTCTGACGATGAGGCTGAGTGTGAGCTCAGCGCTGGGCTGCTCTGAACTCTGGGCTACCCCGAGGGCTTGCAAGACGGCGCGCGCTGCAGCTTGACCTACTTCATGCATGGGCTGGCGTACGGTTGTCACGGGCGGCGTCATATAACGACACTGCGCAAGATCGTCGAACCCGACGAGGGATACGTCGTCAGGTATCGCAAGCCCGCGTTCATAAAAAGCCAAGCGCGCGCCCCACAGCATCTGATCATTCGCACAAAAGACAGCAGAAAAATGCACCCCTGCGTCCAGCAGATGGTGGGCAGCACGCCGTCCACCCTCCTCCTGGTAGTCGCCTTCAACAATCAATCGGGGGTCCACACTTAGCTGGGCTTCACGGTGGGCATTCAAAAAGCCCTCCTTACGTTCTATCGCATCGGCATGCGTGGATGGCCCTGAGATATGGGCGATCCGCCGATGCCCCAACTCGATCAGATGCCGCGTTGCCATCGCACCGCCGGCTGCCTGATCGAAACCGAACGCAAAGACATTGGGTGCGGTCAATTGCCTGCCCGTGATGGCCGTCGGTAAGTGCCGCGCGATTTCAATGACCTGGTCGTCGCTCAGCGTACCGCCCAAGATGATCATGGCGTCCACTTTGCGCGCCATCAGGAGTCGCGCACGGTCCAGTTCTTCCTTCGGATTCCAATGGCCCGGAACGACAAGCGGTGCAAAACCGCTACCTGTAAGTCCCTCCTCGACTCCCTGCGCCCCCGCCGTGAAGTACAAGCTCTCCAATTCCTGGGTGAGGACTCCGACGGTCTTTGTCGAGCCGCTGCGCAGACTACGCGCCGAGAGGTTGGGATGAAACTGGAGTTTTTGGATGGCTGCCTCGACCGCTTGGCGCTTGTCGGAGGCGACACGGCTATTGCCGTTCAATATGCGCGAGACCGTACTAATGGACACACCGGCTAACAGCGCCACATCGGTGACGGTTGCGGTGTCGGGGGGCGGCAATGATTGAGAGGGACGGACACTCATATGAATTTTTCCAGGTACAGCGCAGTGTATCGGTATGCGGTGATATCGATGTCTTTGTTATATGGCGCAACGTATTCAACTAGCGACCACATCAGATTTTGCAGACATGGCCTTTGATGACACTGCAGAAGTCAGCAAGAATCACTAGGGTTTTCCCTTGTTGTTGCGGCGGTGCACTTCAGTTCAAATACAGACTGTGAAAACGATTTCTCAAAACAAATGTACGCCAATTGGCACTTCTATCGATTCAGTCGATGAATCGGTCCATGTATCGCGCCGCACTCTGTTTCAGAGTGCAATACAGCTCGGTGTTGGAAGTATTATTGGATCTACAGCTGTTGGTACGGCTTATGCAGAAGCTATGCCTACCGTTTTGACGGTGGCATCGTTTCCAAATCTGGATCAATCGGTCAAAGTGGCAATATTGGGTTTCTCCAAGCTGCACCCCCAAGTCCAGATCAAGCTGAGTTCTTTGGCGATGGTCGACTTCCCGACGGCGATGACAACCGCGCTCGCTGCAGGAGCCAACTTGCCCGACGTCATGGCCATGGACATGGAAATAATCGGTAAGTTGGCGGAATCCGCAGGACTGGAGGACTTGTCGAAGCCACCTTTCGGTGCGCTGCGCCATTCCACACAGGTTTCGGCTTTCGCCTTGGCTGCAGCGCGAAGTAGCAAGGGCGCACTGGCCGCCTTCCCGGTCGATCTGGGGCCGGGGGCTCTGTTCTTCAGAACCGATCTGTTGCACAAAGTGGGCCTCACGGAACACGACCTTACAACCAGTTGGGATGGCTTCATTGCTGCGGGTCGTGAGCTCAAGGAAAAGTCTGGCGTGTACCTGCTGGGCAGCGCCACTGACATCAAAGACATCTACATCCGCAGCAGCCTGCGGGATGGTGAAGGCGTGTTCTTCGATGGCCAAGGGAACGTCCTCGTAGAAGAACCGCGTTTCGCGCGCGCCTTTGGGCTGGCAAAAGCAGCGCGGGAAGCGCGCATTGACGCGCGGGTAAAAGCATGGTCGAGCGAGTGGGTAGAGGGATTCCGTCGCGATCGCATTGCCTCGCAAATGATGGGTTCTTGGCTTGGTGGACACCTAAAAAACTGGATAGTTCCTCAACAGACAGGGAAGTGGCGCGCGGCGCAGCTGCCGGAGGGCGCGTTTGCAGCCTGGGGTGGGTCGTTTTACGCAGTACCGAAACAGGCGCGCAATAAGGAAATGGCATGGGAATTTATTCGCTACTTGGCACTCGACCACGACCAGCAAATGGCGGCCTTTCGAACCCAAGATGCGTTTCCATCGCTGCTGTCTGCGCAAGAGGACCCCTACTTCAATGAGCCACTGCCTTTCTTTGCGGGCCAGCGCGCCCGCTTGCTGTGGCGCGATGCATCGCGCCGAATTCCTGCAGTAGACGCAGACTCCTACGATGCAGTGGCTATCGATGTCGTGAATGCCCAGCTCGAACAAGTGCTGGAACGCGGCAAACCCATTCCTGCAGCGCTGTCGGATGCACGCCAGGGAATCGAACGCCGCGTGCGCCGTCGCATTCAGGCATAAACCATGTCATTCAATCCAAGTAACCATCACCGAGCCACGCTTTGGCGACTTTGCGTGCCCTACGTTTTCATCAGCCCTTTCTTCATTTTGTTTGCGCTGTTTGGGCTGTTTCC
>JANYEE010000159.1 GCA_025363275.1 Burkholderiales bacterium
TCAGAATCGTGAACACGTCGATCAGCGAGACCAGATTCATATCCACCATGGACTGGTGGCGATTGCGCCGCTCAGTGCGTTTTTGTCGTGGGCTAAGTTGCATGGCGTGTCGCCCTAGGGTTTGCGCACCGGCGCATCGCCGATGGAGATTTGGGGAAACAACTCAGAGCGCACGACCTTGCCGTCTTGGGCCATGTGGCCCGAGCGCACGGCGTCCATCACCTGTACCAGCGTGTCGTAAGACGTATTGGGCTCGGCCAGCACGCTGGCTTCCAGTTTGTCGGGAAAGCGGCCTTTGATCTGCTGGATCAGTTGCGACAGCGCGCGCAAGTCCGGTCCGGTGGCGGTGGCCGGAATGCGCTGGATCAGGCCGCCAATGCGGTCGCCCACTTCCAGGGCTTCAGGGCGCACCACCACTTCGAGCTGCAGATTGTCAGGTTTGACTTGCTCTAGCGCTGCGGCGTTTTGCGCGGGCAGCGTCAGGTCAATGATGGCCAGGCGCGAGAACACGGCCGTGGACAGCAAGAAGGGCACCAGCACCACGATCAGGTTGATGAAGGCGGTGATTTCCAGGTGCGCCGCTTCTTTGCGAAGGCGTCGCACTCTCATAGCGGCTTTGCATCCTTCTCGGCGCGCAGGCGCTGCACCAGATTCAGAAAGCTCATCTTGGCGGCCTCTAAACCATCCACAATTTCGCTGGTGGTGGCTTGCAAAAACGCATGGATCAGCAGGAAGGGAATCGCCACCATCAGCGCAAACGCGGTGTTGTTCATGGCGATGGAAATACTGGCGGACAGCAGCTCGGATTTCTCAGCCGGATTCACCTGCGCCACCGCGGTAAAGCCTTTGATCAAGCCGATGATGGTGCCCAAGAGTCCGACCAGCGTGATCACATTGGCAAAGGTGGCGATGTAGTGGGTGCGTTTCTCCAGGCGGGGTACGATTTCCATCATGCCTTCCTCCATGGCCGCATCCAAGTCTTCACGGCGGCCCGGGCTTTGCATGCGTGTCAGGCCATAGTTCACGATCTTGCCCACGGCCGAGTCGGACCGCGATGTCAGCCCCAGCACTTCTTTGAACTGCCCCTTTTGCAGCATGGGCAGCATCTGGGCCCAGACTTCGCGGTTTTGGCTACGGGCACTACGCAAGAAGATGAAGCGCTCAATGGCGATGGCCACACCCAACGCCATGATCAACACGCTGGGGTAGATAAACAGACCGCAGTCCTGGAAAAACTTGATGGCAGTGTTGAGGGCATTCATGGCAAAAACTCCGTTGGGAAATAAATGAAGTGGGGCAGGGATAGCTAAGGGTCAAGGGGTGGTCTTGGGAGAAGCGTTAGGTGCGGATGCTTCCGCGGTTGGAGTCGGCTTGTCGCGGGTTTGCAGCTCGTAGCGCACTTGGCGGCGGAACACATCGCGGTCCAGCGGTGCCAAGGCCTCGTCCACCACGCTCACCAGTGGCCGGCCGGCCAGGTCGCCGGGCACCGGCTTCTTCCATGGCAGGATGTAGAGCACCTTGGGCAGCTCGCGGTTACCAATGATCTGGGTGCGGTCCATGTCGGCCCGGTCTTGCGCTTGCACCGAGCCGGACAAAGCCAGCAAGGCCGCCAGCAGACAAAGTTTGTGGGGTGATCTCATGAGCTCTCCTTCTTGGGCAGGGCTGCCAACACGGGTTTGCGGTTCTTCAGCTCGGTTAGCCATTTGCCCACGGTGGCGTCACCGGGGGCGAGCGCCAGGTAGCGGCTGTACAAATCAGTAGCGCGGGCTGCTTCGACCAGGTACAGGTCGCACAAAATACCCAAGTTCAAGATTGCTGCAGCGTAGCCGGCGTCCAACGCAATGGCTTTTTCATAGGCCTGCCGTGCGGCATCAAACTGACCCATCTGGCGGTAGGTAATGCCCAACTGGTTATGAACCGTGGCCTGTTGAGGGCTCAAGCGTGCCGCAGCTTCCAGCTCTGCCAAGGGTTTCTGTAACTCCACGTCACTGCGTTCGTTTTTGCCATAGCGCACAGGCCGTAGCGTGCGCAGTGCATCAAAGCTGCTCTTGACCCAGGTGTCGTAAATGCCGGAGGCCGCGCGCCGCGCATTGGTCTCGTGAATCTCGGTAGCTTTTTCTTCAAATGGAAAGGCTTGCTCCTCTAGCAGCACGTCGTATTGCTCACGCTCCAGCTTATTAAGCTTTTTGGGCCGCTCGGATGCAATCAGCGCCTTGCTGAAGTCGTGGTACACGGTGGCAATGCGGTAGGTGGCGACAGTGGTTACGTCGGCCACGCCATAGTCGGTGGCCAGTGCGTAGGCCTTCAGCGCCTCTTCCATCTTGACTTTCTTGAGCTTGAGTTGCTTTTGCAGCGGCTCGCTCAGCGCAATCTTGCGGTAGGCCGCGGCCACGGGTTCGGCCAAAGCCAAGGCGGCGCTGGCACCCAAAAAGCGGGTGCGCTCGGTGCGGCCGGCGCCCCCGCTTTGGTCCGCCGCCAATAGGTCTTTCATCAGCGCCAGCTCGCGGGTCGTGTTGCCATCGGCCTTGGCAAGCTGTGCCAGCCGCCAGCGGCTTTCTAGTGCGGTGTCCATTGGCTGCGGGTACAGGCTCAGGTAACGCTCGTAGGCTTTGGTGGCTGCAGTTGTTGCGCCTGACTTTTGGTATAGGTCGGCCGCCTGCCACAGCGAAGAGCGTGCGATAGCCGGGTCCGCATGGTTGGCGGCCAAACGCTCAAACTCGGCAGCCGCGCTGGCCCATTGGCCTTTCTCCAGGTAGACCAGGGACAGCTTGCTACCCACTTCGGCCTGCAGCGGGTGCTTGCCGAAGCGCTGGCGGAAGTCTTCCAGGCCTTTGGCTGCGCCATCCCAGTCTTTCAATGCCATGCGCAGCGCGGCTGCGTCGTACTGCGCTGCGGCGCGTACGCTGGACGCAGGGGCCACATCGCCCACGCGCTCAAAGTGCCCCACCGCGGCATCCAGTTGACCAGCGGTGCGGGCCATCTCGCCTTGTTTGTAGATGGCGGCTGCCTGTTGCTCCACCAGTGCAGTCCGCTCCGCCGCTTTGGTGGGCGTGAGCTTCAGAAGTTCGGTGAATGCGGTCTCGGAAGCTGCAAACTGGCCCGCCTCAAAGGCGGTGTACGCCACTACGGTCCAGGCCACTTTACGCTGCGGCTCGGCGGCCGGGGGTTGCCAATCCAGCACACGCTGGGCTACGCGGCCCGCCTGCTCGCCGTCTTTCAAGGCGTACAGTCTCTCGGCAGTGTCGGCCAATACCGGTGCCGCGCGGCCGTCGGCGGGAAACTGATCCGCAAAGCGCAAGGCGCTGGCCACGCTGCTGCGCTGCAAGACAAGCGCTTCTGCCGCGCTGGGTGTGGGCGCCGTGGCTTTGAGTTGCCGGGTGTAAGCCAGCAAGGCGGCATAGCCCGCATCCGCCGCCTTGGCGTGCGCGGGGTAGCCGTAGGCCGTCTTCTCGTATTCGGCGGTGGCGACGGCAAAGCGGCCGTCTTCAAAGAGCAGCTC
>JANYEE010000006.1 GCA_025363275.1 Burkholderiales bacterium
CAAAGGCTGCGGCCGCTTCTTCAATGAGGTCCAGCTTTGGCCTAGCATGCGCCCCGCGGAGAAGCGCCAGACCTGGCGGCGCATCACGCTGCAAAGCAGCGCCTGGCGTTTCAACAAATACGCCGAACGCGCCGCCGAAGGCCAACGTGACGGACCAGCAGGAAAGTAGTTTCCGGCGCGCGTGTCCCTAACACCAGAGTTACCGCAGAACCGGCTAAGCCGGGCTGTTGGTAACGCCCCCTGCAAGGGGGAGGCGGCGTAGCCGCACGGGGGCGTACCCTACTTCCAGCGAATCGGCTCAATATCGACGGTGTTCTTGCCGTCGCCCAGCATCAGCACATTTTCCTGAATCGTGGCCTGCAACTGCATGCTGCGTTGGGCCAACTGCGCCAGAGCCTGCGAGGCCAGCGTGGGCACGCGCCACACCTGCAGGCGGTCCAGACGCGTGAGCTTGGTTTCAATGCCCTTCCACCAGATCTCGGCCGAATGCGCGAAGCAGTACAGCAGTACTGCATCCGCCTTGTTACAGGCTTTACTGATGGGTTTGTCTTCGGGCTGGCCTACCTCGATCCACAGGCGTTTACGCCCGGTGAAGTCCGTCAGCGACACATCCGGGTCTTCCACATCCGACAGGCCGGCGCCAAAGGCCAGCGTGCCGTCGCCGTTGCATTCGCTTTGCAGCTTGTGCGCCTGCAGCGCCATCGCCACCAGCCGAATCATCATGCGCTCGTCGGTCTCGCTCGGGTGGCGTGCCAGCGTTAACGCGTGGTCGGCGTAATAGCTGTGGTCAATGTCCGCGATCTGGAGATTGGCTTTGTAGATGGTGGATTTGAGTGCCATTTTTTCTAGGTAGCTGGTGACAGAGCGAAGGCGCTGTGCCACAAAATTTTCAAGAAGGGTTTAGGGGCTGGGCAAACTGTTGCCAACTGATGCAGCGTACACCTTCACGGGTGTAGCTTTCGGGTGCGCCGTGAATGAGCCACGGCACAGGGGTTGGTTCGGTCACAAATCGGGAGGCGCGCTGCCCTGCTCGCACCAGATCGGGAGTGATGGTTTGGCTGGATTTGATCTCGACACATTGCAAACCTTGCTCAGTCTCGAAAACCAGATCGGCCTCGAGCCCGTTGTTGTCGCGCCAGAAGTAAAGATCATCCGGCAGGCCCCGGTTGAGCCTGAATTTGCGAAACTCTCCGACCACCCAGGTCTCAAACAGAGGGCCACGCATGGGGTGTATGCCCAGCAACTGCGGGTCACGAATACCCACTAGCCATGCTGCCAGGCCGGTATCGGTGAAATACAGTTTGGGTGTCTTGACCAAGCGCTTGCCAAAATTGCGGTGGTAGGGTTGCAGCAGGAATACCAGTTCACTGGATTCCAGTACCGACAACCATTGTCGCGCCGTGGTGTGGCTGATGCCGGCATCCGCGGCGAGTGCCACCAGATTGAGCAATGTGCCGGTACGAGCCGCACACAATCGCACGAAGCGCTGAAAAGTCGACAGGTTCTGCACCTGGATCAATTGACGCACGTCCCGTTCGACATAGCTTGCGATGTAGCTAGCAAACCAGTCGTTCGCCGTCATGGTGTTCTGGGATGCTTGCCATAACGCAGGGTAGCCGCCACGCCATAGGTGCCCATGCAAGTCGGTAGCCCGCTGTGTGTTCATGGGGCGCTGTAGTTCGCTCAGAGTCAATGGTAGTAGCCGGGTCAAGCCCACGCGCCCTGCCAATGATTGGGTCACACCGGCCATCAGGCCAAACTGTTGTGAGCCCGTCAGCACAAAGCGACCGGGCACTCGGTCTTGGTCTACCAGTCCTTGTAGATAGGAGAAAAGGTCGGGCCAGTGCTGCGCCTCATCAAAAATGGCGCCTTGCGGATAGCGCTGCAAGAATCCGCGTGGGTCCGATTGGGCAAAGGCCAGTTCGGTGGGGTCTTCCAGTGAAACGTAGGGCTTGTCGGGGAGCGTCTGCTTGGCCAGTGTTGTTTTGCCTGACTGACGCGGCCCAGTAATTGCGATAACAGGAAACTGCGACGCCAGCCGGTGGAGCGTTGCTTGTAATTCGCGCGGGTATAAGTTCATACAATCTGAGGAAATTATCTGCAGATTGTATAGAAAAGCGGTCGCTGCCGGGCGGCGACCGCATGTCTGGAGACTGAGGACTGTTACTTGGTTACAAAAGCGACGGTGCCGACAGATTTATCTGCGGTGGTCAGGGCAATGATCAATTGCATCTTGCCATTGCTGAGCGATGATGCAATGCCGATGCCTTGAGCAGTTAGATTGGGGATGCCGCATCCCGTAATCCCGTTGGTGTAGGTCACATTGAAAATGTTTTTACCAGAGGGCCGGGGAGTGAGAGTGCCACTGATGGCACACGCGCCCGAAGTGCCGGTGTAGTTGCCCGATGCATTAATGTTGACGCTCGTTGCATTTCCAAACAACGAAGAACCTGACCAACTTCCAGCAATGCTCGAAATTTGCGCAGGAGTGTTGTAGGTGTAGCCAGTTACGTTGGCAGTGGTGCCGCTGAAGCTGCCGCCGGTGCTGACGGTTCCGCTGATGCTGACTCCAGGCGTGTATGTTGCCGTTGCGGTGGTATTCAAAACGCCACCCGTATAGCCATAGTCCTTACCGGTTGCACTGTAAGCACCGTTGGTGGATGCGCCGCTTGCCGCCACAAACCCCTGCACGATCGTGCCTCCACCAGTACCGGGTAACCCGTAAATTGCGAATATTGAGTCGTCTTCCAAAATCACACTGGAAAAGACCCCTGTTGTGCCATTGCTGACAAGTGTGCCGCTATACACCCCCTCAGCCTTGGCAATCTGTGGACTCGGTGTCGACGCAGTACCGCCGCCTCCCCCGCCACAAGCAGCCAATAGTGAAGCTGTTGCAGCAACTGCCGCCCAATGTAATCTTGACATGCAAACTCCCTAAGTGCTCAGTGCGCCCAAGCGGCAAATATCCCAAAACAGGATATTCCAATTTGGAATTTAGCATAAAAAAATGCTTTACGACCTGCGCTACCAAGCCCTCCGAAAGGCGCTTGTGGAAGTGCGAGTCGGCGCTGGGTTGACGCAGTTGGCTATGGCGCAGCGATTGCAACGCGCGCAGTCTTACGTCTCCAAAGTGGAGACGGGTGGCAGGTATCTAGACGTGCTGGATTTCTTGGCTTGGTGCGAGGTCGCGCAGGCGAATCCGTGCCAGATTCTTGAGCGGGTACAGTCCGCAGAAGCCATTGAATGGTTGCAACAGCCCCGCAACAACTAATCTGATTGACTAGTCAGACGCGTTTCGCGAGTTCCGAAGCCTTGCCGGTGTAGCTACCTGGCGTCATCGCCATCAAACGGTCTTTTTCCGCCTGCGGAATCTCCAGACCGGCAATGAAGCCCTGCATCAGCTCCTTGGTCATCGCCGCGCCGCGGGTGAACTTCTTGAGCTGCTCATACGGCTGGGGCAGGCCAAAGCGGCGCATCACGGTCTGGATGGGCTCCGCCAGCACTTCCCACGCGTTGTCCAGGTCTTTGGCAATGGCGTCTTCGTTGATTTCCAGCTTGTTCAGGCCGGTTAGCAGGCTTTGGTAGGCCAGTACGGCGTAGCCAAGGGCCACGCCCACATTGCGCAGCACGGTGGAGTCGGTCAGGTCGCGCTGCCAACGGCTGATGGGCAGCTTCTCGCTGAGGTGGCGAAGCATCGCATTGGCCAGGCCCAGGTTGCCCTCGGCATTCTCAAAGTCAATCGGGTTGACCTTGTGCGGCATGGTGCTCGATCCCACTTCGCCGTCTTTGAGGCGCTGTTTGAAATAGCCCAGGCTCACATAGCCCCAGATATCGCGGCTCAGGTCGATCAAGATGGTGTTGGTGCGCGCCACGGCATCGAACAGCTCAGCCATGTAATCGTGCGGCTCGATCTGGATACTGTAGGGCTGGAAGGTCAGGCCCAGGCCCAGGGGCTCGGGTGTCTCAATTACTTTCTTGCTGAAAGCTTCCCAGTCAAAGTCGGGCCAGGCAGAGAGGTGGGCGTTGTAGTTGCCCACGGCGCCATTCATCTTCGCCAGAATCTTGATGCTGGCAATGCGGTCGCAGGCGGTTTGCAGGCGCACCACCACGTTGGCCATTTCCTTGCCCACCGTGGTGGGGCTGGCGGTTTGGCCGTGGGTGCGGCTCAGCATCGACAAATCGGCGTAGGCATGCGCCATCTCGCGCAATTTGAGCACCACGCGGTCCAGCGCTGGCAGCACCACCACATCGCGCGCGGAGCGCAACTGCAGTGCATGGCTGGTGTTGTTGATGTCTTCGCTGGTGCAGGCAAAGTGCACAAACTCACTGGCTTTCTCCAGCTCCGGCCGGGCTTCAAACTTGGACTTGATCCAGTACTCCACGGCCTTCACATCGTGATTGGTGGTTCGCTCGATGACCTTGATGGCTTCACCGTCGGTCTCGCTGAAGTTCTTCACCAGGCCCAGCAAGTAAGTGCGCGCACCCGGCGTGAGTGGCTTGAATTCGGCAAAGCCAGCGTCACTCAATGTGATGAACCAGGCCACCTCGACCTGCACCCGCCGGTGCATATAGCCCTGTTCGCTCATCAAGGGCCGCAACGTGGCCAGTTTGGGCGCGTAACGGCCGTCCAGGGGGGAAAGTGCGGAAATTGTGGAAAAAGTCATGGGCCAATTGTAGGTTGTGCGCCACGCTTAAAGCCCCCGGGGGTTCTGGTAAACCCCAGTGGATAGAATGAACGGAACTGAATCAGACACTCACACATGAAATTACTTGGATCCCACGGCAGCCCCTACGTGCGCAAAGTACGCGTCGTAATGGCGGAAAAGAAATTGGACTATGCCTTTTTGACGGAAGACGTCTGGGCCGCAGACACCAAGATTTCTGAATCCAACCCGCTGGGCAAAGTCCCCTGCCTGGTGATGGAAGGGGCTGAAGCCCTGTTTGATTCGCGCGTGATCGTGGAGTACCTCGACACTCTGTCGCCGGTCGGTAAATTGATTCCCGCCATGGGCCGTGAGCGTGCCGAGATCAAGACCTGGGAAGCCCTGGCCGATGGTGTGATGGACGCCGCGATACTGGCGCGCCTGGAGGCCACCTGGACGGGCCGCACCAAGGCCCAGCGCAGCAATGCCTGGATCGAGCGCCAAATGGGCAAGATCACCGCGGCCGTTATAGCCATGTCGACTGGCCTGGGCGACAAGCCCTTTTGCGCGGGCATTCATTTGACGCTGGCCGACATTGCCGTGGGTTGCGCGCTGGGTTACTTGGACTTCCGCTTTCCGCAAATCGACTGGCGTACCGACAACCCGAACTTGCAGCGTCTGTACGAGAAGCTGGCGCTGCGCCCCAGTTTCGCGGACACCCAGCCTACCTAAAGATCAAGGCCTTGCGCCCCTGTGGTCAGCCTCGCGGCCGCCTTGTCAGGCGGCCGTCGTCGTTACAGGGCATTACATCTTGGGGCTTCCCCTGGAGGCCCGCCTTGACTACAGTCGGACGTATATGGCGACCTACAAGACGACTTACCAATGCCGCGAATGCGGTGCCACGAGTTACCAGCCGGTGATGGATCGCGCCGAGAACGGCAACATTCAACCCACCGGACAATACCGTTGCAGCGGCTGCCGTAATATCTTTGCCAGCATTCGTGCCTGGTGGGAGCCGCGTCGGCGCATGGACTTTCAGGCCAGTTCGCTGTCGGGCTGACTTGGTGGCCGCTAGGAGCGTGGGCCGCAGAGCGCTCTGCTCCGTGTCCCCCGCGCCCTTTGGGCGCTCCTCCTTTACCTGCGCAGAACGCGGTATCGCCCCGCCTCCTTCGAAGCTGCGGCGTTCAGTCAGTCCGGCAATGGCGCGCTGGAAGGCGTGGCTGTGGGCGTTGACGATGCCGGGGAGTACGGGGCCTGACAAAACTTGCGCGCCTTGGCGCTGGTCTGTAGGGGTGTTGGCTTGCACCTTACTCCAGTGGCCCTGGGTGTCCACCTTCAGCAACACGTTGTAGGCCCAGGCGCCTTGGACCCAGGCTTGAGCGGCAAAGAAGATATGTGCTTCATTTGTCATAGCTGCTCCCGCACATTCCAAGGGCGCTACAGACCATTTCGTTCAAAACGGGCTGTATCTGCGTGGCCTTGATTGGGTCATACGCAAAGGGGGCCTCTTCTTGCATGTAGAGGCTTTGGCACATTTCCAGTTGGATGGCGTGCACGTTTTGCGCGGGCTGGCCGTAGTGGCGGGTAATAAAGCCGCCTTTGAAGCGGCCATTCGCCACGCTGCTCACACCGG
>JANYEE010000011.1 GCA_025363275.1 Burkholderiales bacterium
TAGGCCCGCCGGTAAGATTCGTGCAAATTCGGCCACTTCATCAAATTTTATAGCGGCAGTGCCGTGCAAATCGGTATGGCCTCTGGCTTCAAGTCGGTTGGGTAGTCCCCAAATCGCTTCAGTTTACTGGTGGCATACGGGCTGAGGAAGGCCAAGTCGGATGTGCGGATGTTGATGCCGTTGGACTTCAGCTTATGAAGTGCCTGAGTTTGATCCACTACGGTTTGGAGCGCCACCGCATTGGTCACAAGCTCGTTGTAGACAATGGCCTTTTCCTGATCAGCTGGGTTATTTGACCGGAGATGCCCGCCAGCGCCGAATGCGAGGTGCTTGGAAAATTTGTGGTGTCGCTCAATCTTGGTAGTCCCCTTGTGGACTGCGCGACGTAGGGATTCGTCCATGACCCACTCCAGCAGATATGTAGTCCGTACGGCATTGCCGAGTTCCTTCAAGGCCATTGCGAACCTGTTCTTCGTGCTGTAACTATTGACTTTCGCCAGGACGGCGGAAGGTGCGAGCGTGCCGCTTTGGATTGCCAGCGCGAGTTGCATGAACTGTGGGTAGTGCTCATGAATCAGCACCCAGTTGACCGTGCCAGAAAACAGTGAGTTGATCCTTGAGTACCGGTTGGTGTTGTCGGACCGATACATCGTAAGGCATTGCCAGCGTCGGATTCGCGGCATCAGCTCGATTCCCAGCAGGTACGACAGGCCGAAGACAGCCGCCGACTGGCCATGGGTATCCGCATGCACTCGGCTGGGTTTCACTTCGGAGAGGTTCTGAAGCAATGCGTCCAGAATGTAAGTCGCCTCATAGGTTCCACACGCAATAAAGCGGCTGAACAGCGCAATGTAGTTATCCGCAACATGTCGATAGGCGATTCCACCAGTTTTGCCATAACGGATGTGGTGCTCAGCAAGCAGATTGTCTTCGTATGTCTCAAAGTGGGTGCCATCGGCGGCCGCAGATTTCCCCGTCCCCCATTGCTGTGGCAACTCAAATCGCGCGTACAGGTTGATCAGGTCAGCAGAAGCAGCACGCAAGTCTTCAATATCAACATGGCGCCGATCAGCAAAGGCCAGTTGATCGGCAGAGACTGTTCCGCCGAGATGGCGCGCGGCCTCCGTTGGCCCGAGTCCGCAGCCATAGGCAAAGGTGGTCAGCACATAGCGGTGGCGTGCGTCCTTGATCTGGGGACCAAGGCGGGACGGGAGCCCGAAATGCCGACCCCACTGCGCCCAGTGTTCCGTGTTTGAAATCGCCTCCAACACAGCCCGCTCAGGCATGTGGGCCATCATTTGGCTCTCAAGGTCGATAGCAGTTTCGGGTGTACCTACGGCATGAAGCCGCGATACGACTGGACGCCCATGCCTTCCTCGCCGCAAATACGCCTGTTGGCCGGTGCCCACGGCGTTATCTAAAAACCGGGCCTTCAGTTCAAGAGCAGACTTCACCGCACGCACCAATCCATCAGCGCCGTTTTCCCATCCGCGTGCTGTGGCGTATGCCGCAACTGCGTCGGGGTCTGCTGCCTCGGCTGGGAGTCGATCCCAGAACCTATCGAAGCTCAACGATCCGGTAACAAAGATTTCGCCGGCCTTGATCGCTGTCGCCAATTCCAACATGACCACGACCTCCAGTTGGCGCCGGTTGAACACCAGCTTGTCACCTACATGATCGTGCACTAGGTCATGCCATTCACGTGGCAAGGTATCGGTAGCCACGCCATCAATGGTCAAGTGGTCACTGTGCGGTGGCTCACTGGTCAGCGATTCGACAAGACGTAGCAGTCCGACTGCAGCAGACGTGCCTTGCATCGGCAAGATCTCCGACAGGCGTATCAACGCGCTTCGCAGCGGAACGAACACGGCGCCGGCAAAGGGACGCCAATTCTGCTTCTCATGTTGCAAGTGCTCCGCACAGCTTTGTACAAGCGCCACGCGTCCACCTTGGGCGGTGAACAATGACTCCACTCGTGCCACCTTTTGCACTGGGTCAGCTTCCAACCCGTGCACGATCAGTGAATCATGGAATGCGCGTATCAAGGCGTCGGTTTTGTTGCGCCGGTTCTGATACCACTCGGCCAGACGCTGCTCACTTTTCCACTCGACTTTGCGGGTAAGTCGGAGCAGCATTTGCGTTAGTTCGTCGAGCACCTGTCCGCGCGCATCGTGAATCACCGCCATCAGCAGCGTATGACGCCGTGGGGTGATGTACTCCCGTAATTCAAGTGCGTTGAGCCGCCTGGCCTCATTGGCCCATTGCAATATTTTTGCATCGGCAATCGACTGCAGCGCCGTGGCTGGATTTGGCAGTCCTTGAAGCCACTGGTAGCGATCAATCAGCCCATTGAGATTCTTTCGTGAGGCACGCCCTGGCGTTGCACACAAGTTGGCGAAGGGTGATTTCTGCGTCTTCGGATCAACGACCAGCAATGCTTCCAATATTGCCTGTTGCGCCGGACTGAGCCGACCACACACTGCGCTCCATTGGGCTGCGTTGATTTTGTTGTGCGCGGTACCAGCGAGTCGGCGCAACGTGGCAAGTGGCGGCAATTCGAAGTCATGCCGAATGAGTGCGTCAATCGCCGAATTTATGATGTCAGCGGGATCCGTGCGCGATTGGGCCGTACTTTGCATTGTGTTTTGTGCCAGTGCGCGTGCCTGTGTGCCCCACGAAACCACTTCAAGATGTTTGAGGATCGCCTGGCGATGTCGATACAGTGTGCGGTCAGGAAAAATCAAGTTTGATCCAGACCCCATGCCCATACGACGGGCCACATATTCAATGGCCACAAGCGGGACATCGACAACAGGTAGAAAACGCCCAATGGTTTGGAAAAGTTTCAGCTGTACCAGCAATGCCACTTGAGACTCTGGCGTTCGCGTCACAGTTTGCGCCCACTTACGCTCATCGAAGCTGGGACTGAAGAGTTGCTGCAAGTCGCCCGGGGTCAGTGGATCCGGTAGCTCTGGATAAATTACGCGCGCGGCGGAGGGGGTCATACGGTGCCCTATGTGTTGGGACCGAGAACCATAACAAGGTAGACCAGCGTCGCGACCAAACTAAAAACCTGTAATCAAGGATGAGTGGCCGAATTTGCACGAATCTTACCGGCGGGCCTTCGAGACCCGCAGGCAGGCCATGGACGAGGTGATTGACTGGATGACGTTCTACAACCACCGCAGGATTCACTCTACATTGGGCTATGTCAGCCCAATACAGTTTGAGAAAAGCTGGCACGCGGCACAGCTATTGAAGGCCGCATAATGGAATGGCTAAGAGGTACGTCCAACAGGGGCAGGTTCAAACGGGGCATTCATTGCCAATATGGGTTTGCCACCGGTCATTCCAGTCAACGAACGGACGCACAGGAGGTTCAATGCGTTGGGCACCTATGGTAACGCTAGAAACGCAATTTACCTTTGCCCACGTATGCAAAAAGTAGTACGGGCAGCAGGCAGCGTCATTTCACACTAGCTCCGATCTGGGGGGGTGCTCCATTTGATAGACGAGCGTTACAGTAGGACAGAGTTGCGATGGGTACGCCCACTTGCTGGGTCTCCGAGCGCTGAGGTGTGAAAGAAATGCCGCTGTCGTAGGTTCAGCCCGTGTGCAGATCATTGAGGAGCGACGCAAAAGCCGACCCCAAAATGCGCTCGCCATGCTAACCAAGTGCTGTCATCTTTATGAGTGAACTGCTCCTCTCAAAGCACACTGTTCAAACTAAATTTAAGCAGCAGCACTAGCATGTTCAGTGGCCATAACAAAAACATCCAGATTTTTGCGGACACCACATTGTGTAATGTGTTGTAGTGGGGATGCCACTCCACCAAGCGTCGCATGACGAAGCGCGACATGAAGAACCCGATAACAAAATAAACATTGAACGCGAACAAACCGGACAGCTGTATAACGATCGCAAAAAATGCAATGCATCCGAGATACCAGGCCCAAGCTTGCCAAACACTCATGGTCTTGGCTTCTTGAGGTGAGGGTGTCTCTTGCAAAGGCGACACACTGGCCGCTTCAACAGGGTCGGTCGACATCCCGCATTGACCGCAAAATCGAGTTGCGGTGAGGAAACGATTTCCACATTGACTACAAAACTGTGGAGTAGCAGCTTGAGTTTGCGCCGAGGGACTCTGCATAACCGGATTCCTTTCAAATGTACGAATTAGTGTGTGTACGAATGAATATACCAAAACCAAACTTGAGGGGTGCGCTCACCTAAACCCTCCCCTCAAGTTGCTTTTGGTCTGAAGATCAAAGAGTTACGTGGTGAGCTGCTCCTGACGCAAGAAGAGCTCGCGGAGAAGAGTGGCGTGTTTAGGACTTACATGAGCCGGATTGAATCGGGTCGCGCGAATCCAACGCTCACGATGCTCTATGTATTGGCTAGCGCGCTGGACGTTGAAGTGGCTGCGCTGTTTTCACCAGCGATCTCTGCGCCAAAGCGGGTTCTTTCAGAAAAACCAATTTCCAGGGGACGTGCTGGGAGGTGACCGTTTTGGTCAAGCGAGGAAGCTAGCGTCGCATAGCGATGAGCACTTTGTCGATGTGGGCTTTGTAATAAGGAGCGGCAGTTGACTGCATTGCATGTCTGCATAAAATCTGCAGCCATGGACTACCTCAATTCCTTATTTGATACATTGGCTCCCTCCTCCGGCCGAGGAATGACTTTGATGCTGTATTTGGGAATAGCCCTTATGGTGCTGCTGTTCATCTATGTAGGAAAGCTCAACCGGGCATTGCTTGCTGAAATTGAGACGAAAAAGAAGGCCCGCAGCGTTGCCCGTTCTGCCCTTCTTTGATCGCCACACTCTTTGCGTTGGTTGAGTAGCGCAAACGCGATCATCGCGAGCCATCCGTCCAACGCTCGCAGCCCGCGGTTCAGTCTGCCTCGGCTGAACGCGGCATTTACACACTTCAGTCGGCTACGACCCAATGAGGCGTGCAGACCAGAAAAGTAAGGTGCCAATGTTTGCGGTTCTGCAAACAGTGCGAAAACCGCGTCCTGCTGTAACTTGGATGTGATGCGTCCCGCGTCGGATTTGGGTTGGGCCCGTTTTCAATTCAAGCGTGGTCTGACCACGCATCTACGCGTGCGAACTTCTTGGGGAATCAATAGATCCAGGCGTTGGATGTGGAACTCCTCTTGCCGCAGAGGCAGCAAATAACTACTTGCCAGATCGTTTGATCATTTCCCGTATGTCGGAGCGCAATACTCGGTACGCAAGAATGGCAAAGATAGCTAGCAGTCTGAGGGCCGCTTTGAAATCTTCATACTGGGTAGTCGGTGGGAGCACGTATCGATAGCCGAGCACATCGATTTGGGGATCCAACTTCAGATCAAGACCTGGAGCGCGTAACACGTACCACGGCAATACAAACTTAGGGTCACCCAGCCGAAGTTGTGCAATAAGAACGTCCCGACCGATGCAGTGATCCAGCAGCCAGTGACGCTCTGGATACTCTTTCGAAGGGTATGACTGGTTGGCACTGTCACCACCTTCAAAGCCATCGGGCTGTGGCGGCTGAACAGCACCTGTGCATTTGAAGAAGTTGCAGGTGACTTGTGGTGCTGAAAGGATGAATTTCATGGTGTGGGAAAGAAAGTTGTGAGACTTTCAAATTCGCATACTTTCTTCTCCTGTCAAGGACCAGCCCACAGATCGCCGACAACTTTTTTTGGTTCAAGGGACTTGCCAAAACAAAGACGAGGTGTAGCTTGGTCTGTGACACCTTGTTTTCCTGAAATGAGCAGCACAGTGTCGGCGCAGAGCCAAGCGATGACTTAGTCGAACGCATCAGCAGTCACCGCAGCTCACATTTCTAGGTCAGGCGTGGTCCCGTTGAACTGGATACCGGTTCAGCCTCCGTTAACAATAAATGAGTTGAGAGGTCTTATGAAATCTATGAAGCACATCGGCGTCGCTGCAGCGGCGGTACTTGGTATCGCTTTGCTGGGGGCATGTACGCAAGCTTCACAAACATGGCCCACCGAAAAGGATCTAGCGCCTTTGCTGCAACAGTCCTTGCAAATGAGTGTGGGCGGCAGCTTTGATGGCTCCCGAACAAAAGTTACCCAAGTTGAGGTCAGCGGTATCAAGTGCAACGACCTGGACAAAGGCAAGGTAGGTTGCAGCTACCGCGCGAAGGCCACGCTGCACAAATTAAGCCGAGGCGCCACGACTCCCGAAGTCACTGTTTTTGAAGAAACGCTATCTGGCACATTCGTTCGCCGGGGTGACCTGTGGGCGCGTGGGTGATGGCCCAAGAACATCCTACCAAGTCCGTTGCCTTCTACCGGAGTACGCACCATGGTCAATAAGGTGGTCTACATCAACGCTCACTTTAAGCCCGTCGGAAAGTATGTGACGGTCCAAGTCCCAACCGGCGAGACCAAAAAGGGATTTTTTGGTGGTGAAAAAGCTGTCTACGCAAAGGAGGAGCAATGGCAGCAAACGGGTTGGTCTGACTGCCAGATCGACGGCGCACGACTTTCGCAAGACATTGCGCGGGCGGTTGATTCGCTCAACCAAGACGGTTTTGAGGTGGTGTCCGTTACCCCCATCATGTCTGGTGCTTACTTTTACCAGTACAACGCGCAAGGCATCACCAGCTCACCCAGGATCTTGAGAGACACTGAAAAAGTCAGTGGTGGGGGCAGCTACGGATTCGGCTACGGGTTTTCCTTCACGGAGGGCGTAACGGTGATCGCAAAGAGAGTTGCTTGAAATCCTACTTGACGAGCTTCAGCGCAAAGTGACCACTCGGAGCGATCCACGATCATGAATCCCGAATCCGATGGCATCCCCGCTGAGGTCGTCATTGCAAAACTGGAAGCGAAGCTGCAGTCTGCGCTGGATAAACGTGGGCTTCGCCTTTGCCCGAACTGCCGCATGGCAGTCCTGAAGCAAGATGTCCGTAATATCACCATCGCTCACCGATCACACAGTCAGGTGGTGCACAACATCCAAGTTCTGTTCTGCCACCAATGCGGTGCCATCGAGTTCGATGAAAGCACCGACGCATCCCTACGCTATGCAGCTGCGGTCAACGCCCTGATGTTCAAAATCAGGGCAGCGGACAAATGGCGGAGCTTGAACCCTAGGTACCCCCGCGAGGGGCAAGGCTTCGCAGGGCGCCTTTGGCTTCTCGCAAAGGAAGCGTACCAGAGCTACTTTGCGCCTCTGCACATGTTCGCCTGGCTGCTGTCACGCAACCGTTCGAAGCCGGGCGCAAATTCAGAACAGTACGAACTCGATGATGGGCCTTTGACAAAGCAGCAGATTGCTGCATTGCGGGCCGACGTAGAGAAACGTTTCCCCAGGGGGGAACCAATCAGTCGACAGGACCTTTTCAAATGAACCGTGTGTACATCTCCATCACTCTGGGTACAAGTACCACCCTCTACGTTGGTGAAATGCTGGGTTTTGCTGGTTGTCACGCGCAGGGGGCCAGCCTCAAGGACATGCTGGAGAACCTGGCTCGGGCGATTGAACTGGTGAACAGCCACCGTGCGGAGGTTCTATAGGTGTACTTTGACATGGACTACCCAGATCCCGCTGCCATGGCGCGCAAATCCATTCTGGTCCGCGCGCTTGGCGACACCCTGCAAAACCAAAAGCTGGACACAGGCGCTGCAGCG
>JANYEE010000049.1 GCA_025363275.1 Burkholderiales bacterium
TCTGCCGACACGGCCAAGCCGACGTGGTCGCCCGGCTTGGCGCTGGACTGCGATGACACGCGCACCGTGATGGAGCCTGCGTCGGTCTTGACCACCACGTAGGTGTCGGCTCCGGTAGGCAGACCATGTGAGCTGGTTTGACGGGAAGAGCGGGGTGCGGATCTAGGCGCACCCGCGGCCAGTTTTAGCCCGCCACCGTCAGGCCGGAAGCTTCTACGCTTTTCACGCCTTTGACTTTTTCGGCAATCAATTTCACCAGATCCACAGCGTCCTTGGTGGGCAGCTTGCCATTAAGCGATACAACGCCGCCTTTGGTCGTTACTTCCACCTTGAAGGCTTTGGAGACGCTGTTGGCCAGAATTTCGGATTTCACCTTGGTCGTGATCCAGCTGTCAGTCACCGCTTTTTCGACCTTTTTCTCTGCCTTGTCCACTTTCTGGCCTACGGTGGCGGCTTCGGGGCTGGCGGCATGCACGACCGCGGCACAGGTGAACAGTGCAGCCACTGCCAGCGCTGGGCGCAGGAAACTGCCATAAGAAGAATGACCGGTTGTTTTGATAGTTTGCATAAGACTCTTTCATTCAAGTTGATTAAGAGCCTTCAATGTGTCGCAAACTTTTGTGGGCGTCCGTGCGCTGTCTTACACAGGACTATCAAGGCTGAAGGGGCAGTTCAATCCGGATGAGCAAGCCGTGGGGTTGCTTTGCCAAGGCGGTGGCCGTGCCGCCGTGGCGATGCGCAATCTCCGCCACGATGGCTAGGCCCAGGCCGCAGCCACCGGGTAGCTCGCTGGCGCGCCAGAAGCGTTCAAAGGCGCGGGGCAGGTCGGCCTCTGGCAGGCCGGGGCCGTCGTCCTCCACCTCTAAGCGGCAGCGTTGGTCGATACGCGTCACACGCACGGTCAGCGTGGCGCCCGCGCCCGCGTAGTGCAGGGCGTTGTCGATCAAGTTGTTCAGCACTTCGCGCAGCAGCAGTTTTTCGCCCGCCACCAACACTGTGTCATCGCCCTCGTAGCCCAGATCGACCTGGGCGGCCAGCGCTTTGGGCGTCCATTCGCGCGCTACCTCGCGGGCCAGCTGGGCCAGGTCCAGCGGGTGCAGGGCCACCTCGGCCTCGGTGCGTGCTAATGACAAAAGCTGGTGCACCAAGTGGGCGCTGCGCAGCGCCCCGGCGTGCACCTTGGCCAGCCGCTCTTGCAGGGGTCGCAGTTCGGTTTCCTGCAAGGCCAGTTCGCTCTGGCTCACCAGGCCGGCCAGCGGCGTGCGCAGTTGGTGAGCCGCATCGTTCACAAAGCGTTTTTCCTGGCTCAGGCTGCGGCGCACGGCGTCCAGCAGCTCGTTTACGGCCAGTGCCAACGAATGCACCTCTTGGGGGGCTTGGGCCAGCTCAATGGGCGGCAAAGACGACAGAGCTGGACCGGTGCGATCACCCAGTTGCGCCTCCAGACGTTTGAGCGGGTGTAGGCCGCGCGCAATACCTGCGTTGATCAGTAGGCCCAGCAGTACACCCAGTGCGGCCAGCGGCACCAGCATGTCAAACACCAGCTCACGCGCCACGCGCTCTTGCACGGCCAGGCTCTTGGCCACCTGAACGCGCAGGCGTTGGGGGGCATTCGATTCACCGTAGGTCACATCCAGCAGCGCCACGCGCACGCGCTTATCGGCCACGCGGGCGTCATAAATCAGGGGCTCGCCCACCTGAATCGGAATGCCTTCGGGCGGTGGTGGCAATTGGCCATTGCCCAGCACAAAGCTGCCGGGCGGCGAAGACACCATATAGCCCATACGGTCGGTTGGGTCTTGCTCCAGAACATCTTGCGCCGCACGCGGAAAGTCCACCAACAGGCCCGAGCCCACCGGCTTGACCTGGCGGGCCAAGGCGCGCACCGATTGCTTGAGCGATTGGTCTATGCCGGTATCGGCATAGCTGAGCGCAATGCGCCAGGCCAGAACGCCACCCACTGACCACAGCACCAACTGCGGTAGCAGCAGCCATAGTAATAACTGGCGTTTGAGTGACAACCCCGGCAGCTGAGGGCGCACGTTCATGGGCTGTTGGTTTCTAGCAGGTAGCCTAGGCCGCGCACGTTGCGAATGCCCAGACCTGAGTCCGTCAGCTTACGGCGTAGGCGGTGCACATAAACCTCCAGCGCGTTGCTGGCCACGCCGCCGCCTTCGCCGGGCTCTGCCTGCCACGCGCCCAATACGTCTTCACGGCTGACCACTTGGCCGGCATTGGCGACCAGCAATGACAGTAGGGACCATTCGCGCTGGGTCAGTTCCATCTCGTCATCACCCAGCCAGGCGCGGGGTTGCTGCGCGTCCACACGCAGCCTGGCTGCGCCCAGGCTGGCCAGCTCCAGCGAGCCGCCAAAGGCCGGCATGCGCGAGCGGCGCAGCATGGCCGCCAGTCGGGCCTGCAACTCGGCCATGATGAAAGGCTTGGTGAGGTAGTCGTCGGCGCCGGCGTTCAGGCCGTTGACCCGGTCGTCTACGCCATCGCGGGCAGTGAGTATCAACACCGGTAGGGCCAGTACGCGCTGTCGTATCCAGCGCAGCACGTCCATGCCGTCCAGTTTGGGCAGACCCAAGTCAAGAATGACACCGTCAAACCGGGTGCTTTCTAGAAACCCACGCGCTTGCAGGCCATGCGCGGCGGCTGCCACAGTGTGACCTGCCTGCATGAGTTGGGCCGATACTGCATCGCGCAGCAGTTCGTCGTCTTCAGCAATCAGGATGTGGGCCATACGTGAATCGGGCAATCAAGGTGGAAGGGCAAGCCATTATCGGCAAGTTTGGGTGGGCTCCACCTTTGTAAAAGAGTGTTCAAAAGATGGTCACGCGCCATGGTGGCACAGAAAATGGACATCCAACCATGAGCACTGCCACCACGATCTTCTTACTTGCAAGTTTCACCTTGCTATTGGTCGTGCTGGTGGCTGTTTTGGGCATGCGGCTGCGACGTGCGCAAGACCGCAATCGGCAGTTGCAAAAGTACGTCGCTAAGTTGCAAGACGCTGAGCGTTCACTGAAAAAACACGCTTTCTTTGACCCCTTGACCGGGTTAGCCAACCGCTTACTTTTAATCGACCGCTTTGAGTTGGCCATGCGGCATTCCAAGCGCAGCCAGAAACAGTTTGCCGTTCTGATGGTGGACCTGAATAAGTTCAAAGTGATTAACGACACCTACGGGCATGCGGCGGGCGATACGGTGCTGATTGCCGTGGCGCAGCGCCTGGCGGCAATCGTCCGATCATCGGATACCGTGGCACGTCTGGGAGGCGATGAATTCGTCCTCATCATTGAATCCATCACCGAGCGCGAGCAGGTCGCTGCCCTGGGGCAAAAGCTGATCGACGTACTGTCGCAGAGTGTGACCCTGGACTCTGGTGACGTTGTGCAAGTGGGTGGCAGCGTGGGCTATGCGTGGTACCCCAAGGACGGTGAAAATCTGCGCGATATTTTGGATGTGGCGGACCAGGCGATGTACTTCTGCAAAACCTCGGGGCTGATGCCGCTGGCATAGATGCTACTAAATATATAGCAATGTAGGCAGTAAATACGCGGACCACAGGCCTATTTGACTATTATTTTGTGTTTTTGGGGCACTTATTTCGTCAAAATGAGCTTACCGGCCCGCGTGGTTTGCAGGCGGTAATGCTGGCCGTTGTGTTCAATACCCACCCAGGTCCGCCCGGCCAACAGCGCATGGGCCTGCAGCACTTTATCGGCTTGAGAGGCTGGCGGCCTGGCGTCAGCGTCACCTTTCGCTCCATCCGGCGCGCAGGCAGTTGTGGCGTGCTCTTCGAGGTCTGGGTTCACGGTTGCTGGGTTCCGGGCTCAGAAATGAAGGCGATTTTCTTCAGTCCGGCTTGGTGCGCTTGGGCCATGGCGGTCATCACAAACGCATAGCGCGCAGCCTTGTCGCCGCGGATATGCAGCTCAGGCTGGGGCGTTTTTTCAGCCTCCACGCGCAGCAGTGGTTCTAGCGCTTGGGCCGTGATGGCTTGCTGATTCCAAAAGTAAGCGCCTTGGGCGTCAATGCTCAGTTGGCTCACATCTGACTTGGCGGTTTGGGGCTGGGTGGTAGCGCGCGGCAGTTCTACGTGCAGTGCGTGTTTCATCACCGGTACGGTGATGATGAAGATGATGAGCAATACCAACATCACGTCGACCAGCGGCGTCATGTTGATCTCGTTCATCATGTCGCCGTCCAGGTCGGCGGCAGAGTCGTGCATTCCGAAAGCCATAACAAATTTCCTGGGAAAATTTATTTAGCAGCGTGCAAAGGCAGCACTTGGCCACCGCGCTGGTTGCCCACGCGGGCGCCGGTCACAAAGTAGGCGTGCAGGTCGTGCGCAAAGCGGTTCAGCTTGGTCAAAATGAACTTGTTGCCACGTAGCAGGGCGTTGTAGCCCAGCACTGCGGGAATCGCCACCGCCAGACCCAGTGCCGTCATGATCAGCGCTTCGCCGATTGGACCCGCCACGGTTTCAATGCCGGCCTGGCCGCTAGCGCCGATGCCCACCAGTGCGTGGTAGATGCCCCACACCGTGCCAAATAAGCCCACAAACGGCGCCGTAGAGCCGACCGATGCCAGCACGGCCAGGCCACTTTGAAAGCGTGCCGTACTGTCGTCAATGGAGTTGCGCAGCGTGCGGCATCGGTCGGCTCTACGGCGCCGTTTGTGGGCTTATTTGGCACGGTGTGGGGCATCTACCACGCACTGGTGGGCATCGGCGCTAGCGGCCAGGCGGGTATCGAGACCG
>JANYEE010000073.1 GCA_025363275.1 Burkholderiales bacterium
TGGCGAGCGCCACTGCTATTTGCTAGACCACCCCCGCTACGGCCAGGAGCTGCGCGCCGACAAGGTGTTCCATGTCTCGCCGTTTTGCCCGGTGGAGGGCAGCTATCGCTTTAGGTTTATGGTGAACGCCGACCGCAGCCGTACCGTGGCGCGGGTGGACTTTGACGATACCCGTGGCCCGGTGATTGAAACCAGCGTCAGCGGCACGCTGGAGCCCGCCACGCGCCAGGCCCTGCGCCGCGCCGTGTGGCGTTACCCCGCCATGACGCTGGGCGTGGTGGCGCGGATTCACTGGCAGGCGCTGCGCCTGTTTATGAAGCGCGTGCCTTTTTTCAGCAAACCCACGCCCCCCACTTCGTTTACGACCCGCTAACGCTTATTGCAACGGACGACATCTCTATGAATAGCACCACCACCAAAACCGCAGCTCCCGCATTTGCAGTACCGCAGGGCACGCCCGCTGCCGCGCGCACCGTGCTCAAGCTGCTGCAGCGCCTGCGCCATGGCCACCTGACCGTGCATCTGCCCGATGGCTCGGTGCAGCACTTTGGTTTGCCAACCGGCCTGCATGCTACGCTCACGCTGAACAACTGGAATGTTTGCAGTGCAGCGCTCAAGTCTGGCGATATTGGCTTTGCTGAATCGTTTATCGCTGGCGACTGGAGCACCCCCAACCTGGTGGACCTACTGCGCGTGCTGGTGAAAAATCGCGCCGAGGTAGAGAACGTGATTTACGGCTCCTGGGTGGGGCGCCTGTTCTACCGTATCAAGCATTTGCTGAACCGCAACACCAAGGCCAACAGCCAGAAAAATATCCACGCCCACTACGACCTGGGCAATGCGTTTTACCAACTCTGGTTGGATGAGACCATGAACTATTCGTCTGCGATGTTTGGTGGCGACCTGAGCCTGACGTTGCCCCAGGCGCAAAACGCCAAAGTGCGCCGCGCGCTCACGCTGTCCCACGTCAAGCCGGGTGACCGGGTGCTGGAGATTGGTTGCGGCTGGGGCGCATTGGCCGAGATGGCGACCACCGAATTCGGCGCGACGATTACCGGCGTGACGCTCAGCACCGAGCAACTGGCCTATGCCAATGCGCGCATGGAGCGGCTGGGTATGGCGGACAAAGCAGATTTGCGCTTGCAGGATTACCGCGACATCAACGACGCGCAATTCGATGCAATCTGCTCGATTGAAATGGTGGAGGCCGTAGGCCAGGAATATTGGGGCACGTATTTTCAGACAGTAGCCAAGCTGCTTAAGCCCGGCGGCCACGCCTGCATTCAGAGCATCGTGATTGACGACGCACTGTTTGACCGCTACGTGGGCTCCACCGACTTTATCCAGCAGTACATCTTCCCCGGTGGCTGCCTGCCGTGCCCGCGCGAGTTCCGCCGCCAGGCGCAGGCCGTAGGCCTGGAGGTGGTCGACGAGCACCCCTTTGGCCACGACTACGCCGAGACCCTGAAGCGCTGGCGCGATGCCTTTCTGGCGCGGCGCGCCGAAGTGCTGGCCAACGGCTTTGACCACCGCTTCATGCACATCTGGGAGTTCTACCTGGCCTACTGCGAAGCTGCGTTTATGGAAGACAACATTGACGTGGTGCAGTACACGCTGCGCAAACCACCGGTGCACTGATCGCTATGCAACGCCGAACCATACTTAAGTACTCCACAGCCAGCGCCACGGCTTTCGCCCTGGGCGGTGCGGTGTTGTTGTCTCACGCACAAACGCCCGCATCCCCACAGCCACCTACCCACGTGGCTGAAGCCGTGCCGGGCGCGGTGTTCAGTGGCTCTGCGCGCTTGCGGTTTTTGGGCTTTGACGTATACGACTCGGCACTGTGGGTGACGCCGGGCTTCAAGGCTGCGAACTACGCGCAATCGCCCCTCATTTTGGAGCTGACCTACCTGCGCAGCCTGGGTGGACAGGCGATTGCCAAGCGCTCGATCAGCGAGATGCGCCGCTCCGGGCCGATCTCGGCCGAGCAAGAGCAACGCTGGCTGGCGGCTATGCAGCAAAGCTTTGCCGATGTGAAGTCGGGCGACCGCATCACCGGCGTGCACAACCCGGTGTCTGGCGCGCGCTTCTGGTTCAACGGCCTCGCCCGCGCGCCGATCAACGACGCGGAATTCAGCCGCCTGTTTTTCGGTATTTGGCTGTCCAGTGCCACCAGCGAACCCGGGCTGCGAACCGCCCTCTTGGCCAACGCACCCGCATGAGCGCCGTAGGGTCAGCGCCCTTTGACTGGCGCCAAGGCTGGCGCTATGGGCTGATGGGCCTACCATTGGCCTTTGTAGCGCTGCCGCTGTACGTGCAATTGCCCAATTACTACGCCAAACAGTTCGGTATGCCCCTGGCCACGCTGGGTGCGGTGTTGCTGGGTGCGCGGTTGTTTGATGCCTTCATCGACCCGCTGCTGGGCCGCTGGAGCGACCGGCTGTATGCGCATTCCCTGCGCCGCGTGCTGGCCTGGGGTGCGGTGGCTTGCGTGCTGCTAGCCCTGGGTTTTGGCTTGCTGTTCTTTCCACCTTTGCCCGCGCAACAGCACTTGGTGGTGTGGGCCAGTGTTGCGCTGCTGATTACCTATGTGGGCTACAGCGGTGTCAGCGTGCTGCACCAGTCCTGGGGCGCCATGCTGGGCGGTAATGAGAGCCAGCGCAGCCGCATCGTAGCCTGGCGCGAGGGTTTGGGCCTGCTGGGTGTGGTTTTAGCGTCCATTGTGCCTGTGGCCCTTGGATTACCTGCCTCTGCTGCTCTCTTTTTTGTAGCACTCTTGGCGGGTTGGTGGGCCTGGAGCCGGGCGCTGCGGCCTAGCCATGCGGCGAATTTGGCACCGTCGCAGCCGCGGCAACCCACCGGCGCTGCGCCACGGCTGTGGTCCTCGGGCCAGCCCGCCAGCGTGTGGCTGCCGTTTGCGCGCCCGGGCTTTCGTGCGTTGCTGGCGGTGTTCATGGTCAATGGCATTGCCAGCGCCGTGCCCGCCACCCTGATTTTGTTTTTTATACAAGACCGCCTGCAAGCGCCCGCCGCGCTGGAGCCGCTGTTTTTGGGCAGCTACTTTGTCAGTGCGGCGCTGGCCATTCCGGCGTGGCTCGCGCTGGTCAAGCGCATCGGCCTGGCGCGCACCTGGGGCGTGGGCATGCTGCTGTCGATTGCCGTGTTTATCTTTGCCTCGCAGCTGGGCGCAGGCGATGTGGCGGGCTTTGTAGTGGTGTGCGCACTGTCGGGCATTGCGCTGGGCACTGACCTGACACTGCCTGGCGCGCTTTTGGCCGGCACCATTGCCGCCAGTGGCGACCAGGGCCGTGCGGAGGGCGCTTACTTTGGCTGGTGGAACTTTGCCACCAAACTCAACCTGGCACTGGCCGCCGGTGTGGCCCTACCGCTGCTGGGTGCGCTGGGCTATGTGCCGGGCGTGCGCGATGCAGCAGCCTTGCAAACCCTCACCGGGGCTTATTGCCTGCTGCCCTGCGCGCTTAAATTGCTAGCCGCTACCTTGCTCTACACCCTCATCATCCGAAAGCCGCTATGAAAAGACGATTGCTATTGGGCGCAGCCACCGCCGCCTCCACCGTGGGTTTAAGCCTGGGCCTGACCGGCTGCGCTACGCAAGACGTTGCAGCCTATTCCAACGAAAAACCGGTACTGGACCTGGCCCAGTATTTCAACGGCACGCTGGATGCCTATGGCGTGTTTACCGACCGATCGGGTGCGGTCGTCAAACGCTTCACAGTGGTGATGGTGTGCAGTTGGAACGGCAACCAAGGCGTGTTGGACGAGGACTTTACCTACTCCGACGGCACCAGACAACGCCGCATCTGGAAGCTCACCAAACTGGCAGACGGCCGCTACACCGGCCGCGCCGATGACGTGGTGGGCGAGGCCCAGGGCCAGGCACGGGGCAATAGTTTTTACTGGGCCTACACACTGCGCCTACCGGTGGGTGGTGAAGCCAGCGGCAAAGGGGCCACCATCATCGATGTGCGCTTTGACGATTGGATGTACCTGATGACCGACGAAGTCATGCTCAACAAAGCCACGATGAGCAAGTTCGGCGTCAAACTGGGTGAAGTGACGTTGTCGTTCACCAAACGCTAATTTTTATGACAAATCAGCCCATGGCCCGCGTATTTACTGCCTCGACAGCTATCAAAACACTAGCAATAGGACTGTGCCATGTTTCCCTTTAAGTCGCTAAACCCACCCATGGCCGACTGGTCGGGCAAGACCGTGTGGATGATTGGTGCCTCCACCGGCATCGGTCGGGCCACTGCGTCGGCCCTGCACGCACACGGCGCGCGCGTGGTGGTGTCGGCGCGCAAGGTCCAGGCACTGGAGGACTTTGTCGCCCAGCATCCCGGCAGTGTGGCGCTGGCGCTGGACGCTACCGATGGCGATGCCATTGCAGCCGCCACGCAAAACCTGCTGGCCCAGGGTCCGCTGGACTGCGTGGTGTACTGCGCCGGCCACTACCAAGCCATGCGCGCCGATGCGATTGATTTGCCCGACATGCTGCGCCACATAGATGTGAATTACCTCGGTGCACTGCGGGTGATGAACGCCGTGTTGCCCGCACTGATCGCCCGCGGTGCCGGGCATTTCAGCCTGGTGGGCAGCGTAGCGGGCTACCGTGGCTTGCCCAACAGCCTAGCCTATGGACCGACCAAGGCCGCCATGATCAACCTGGCCGAGACGCTGTACCTGGACCTCCACTCCAAAGGCATTGGCGTGTCCATCATCAACCCTGGATTTGTGCAAACGCCGCTCACGGCCGCCAATGAATTTGACATGCCCGCCCTGCTGACTCCTGAGCAAGCGGCGCAAGCAATCATCCAGGGCTGGGGGCAAGGGCAGTTTGAAATCCACTTCCCCAAACGCTTTACGCTGTGGCTCAAGCTGCTGCGCGTGCTGCCCAATCGCCTGTTTTTTGGGCTGGTGCGCAAAGTGGCGCTGTAAGCCAAACAAGCCTTCGCCCATCTTGAGTCACCGCTATGCCCACACCTACCCCCTTGGCCGTCGACCGCCTCGTGCAGTACTTTGAAACACTTTCGCCCCAGGGTGTGGCGCAAATCCCGATGCTTTACAGCCCCTACGCGCGTTTTGTTGATCCCTTCAATGACGTAGCGGGCTTGCCCGCTATTGAGGGTATCTTTGCCCACATGTTTGTGGCGCTGGAAGCCCCCCGCTTTGTCGTCACCGAGCGCATCGTGCAAGGCCCGCAGTGTTTTCTAACGTGGGACTTTCACTTCCGCTTCAAGAACTTTCAGAAAGACACACCGCAGACCATACGCGGCAGCGTCACCAAGCCGTCTTCGGAAAACACCAGGTGCGAGCT
>JANYEE010000079.1 GCA_025363275.1 Burkholderiales bacterium
AACCCGCTCCACGCTGGCGTTGATGAGGCTCTTGATTTCTTTGGCTGCCGCCGCGCTGCGTCCGGCCAGACTGCGTACTTCGCTGGCCACCACGGCGAAGCCCCGGCCCTGTTCACCGGCACGGGCTGCTTCCACCGCTGCTGTTGTGGCCCTTAATTAATGCTAGCAGGGGCTTTAATGTTGCTAATGTGGGGTAAAAACTAAGTCGTATCCCTCTTTCTCATCTTCGCTGCGACACTGTGAATCACGTCGCGCATGTTGCCGCACAGCGCAAGCTGACTGGCGCTCAACGACTGTAAAAGTCCCGGGTGATCGGAACACCGATTGAATTCCGGGTTGAACCACCGACGCTGCCAGTAAGGGGCCGTCAGATCTGCCCTGTTGACGGCAAGACACTGTCGACAGAACCACCACCGGCGTTCCTCGCGCATCCAAGCCGATGGCATTTGAATTTCCTCAAGCTGCCGAACATTGATCCTCGCAAGTCGAGCCAAGTTTTTCAGCACCTTCATATCGAGCGGCGGCATGACTAACCACAGGGCGCGCGTCGATGTAAGCGGCAGCTCCAACCGATAGTCCGCGTCGAGCTGGGATAAACGCATGCGATAGCACCCTGCAATCCGCCCCAACCAGCTTCCCATCGCCTCATCAAAGAACGGCCTCGGGGCGATTGGCCACGGCGACTGTTCACGCTCGTACTCGGGCCGCATGTTCCAGGTGCTCCAACTTGATCATCTCTGAACGATCCATGATCGCGTACTCGGCTGCTTCATTGAGCAATCGGGCAACCTCCCCGGTCAGCCCACCGCTGTAGGACAGCACGAATTCAAGGATGGCGCGCTGGGCCAGGCCTGACGACTTGCGCAGAGGGATGACCTGTTCGAACGCAGCCAGAAAGCGCCGGAACTCGTCATTGACCTGCCACTTGGTCAGTTCAACCGGTGTGAAACGACTGCTCATTTGCGTATCGCCTTGCAACGCCAAGGTTGCATCGGCGGTTCCCACAAGTACGATGCACAGCTGCAAGTCGTTGGCCAGGTATTTCAACAGGTTGAGCGAGGCCCGCTGCTCGCGGTATGAACCCGCCAGAAGATGGTGTACCTCATCAACAATCAAGATTCTTGGTGCAATCCTGCGCAGCAGATCGCGCGCTAGTCGCTCTAGAGTAGAAACGCCAGCCGAGGCACTGTGGGGAGCGCCCAACTCAAATAGCAATGCCGAGTAGAACCTATGCTGATCCGGCGTGGCCGGCATTTGCATGGCTACGATGGTGCGCCGGCCTACCCCCTTGATCTCATCAAAGGTGTCTGGATGCTCTCGCTGGAACTTCCGGATGACCAGTGTTTTGCCAATGTTGGATTGGCCGTGAAGCACCATGCAAGGCATTCGTTCTCGCTTGGGGGTGGCGAGCAGCCGCTCCAGCCGGTTCATCACATCTGTCGCGCGTGGATAGTCGATCCAACGATCCCGTTTGATCAGTTCGATGCGTGCTTTGTCGTCAAGCTGTGCCTGGGCACGGGTTTCATGGCTCAGATGGGATAGTGCTGCACTGGCCATGGAATTCCCCTCACCAAATTTCTGCGTGGTACGGTATTGCGGGCTTGCTGTAGTCGATGGGCTCGGGAGCAGCTTCCAAGGCTGCGGGCGTCCACGCAGGCAATGGCAAGACATTGGTCGTGCGTTCCCGGCTGTGTTTTGCGATGCGAGTACTGCTTACCGCCTTGGCCACCAAATCGCGTTGTTGCTCTAATGTCCTGAAGATCAAGCTCTCTGAAACAGAGGGTTGGCCCTGTGAGCGCAAGATTCTGCGGACCTCGCGCTGCTCCCAAAGCGAGATGCGCGGCCTCCTTAAATCGGCATAACGCGCCTCTACATAGTCTTTGCCGTTGGCGCTGACAAACACCCGGGATAGGTCCTCTGGGTGATAACGGACATAGACCTTCTTTCGCGCAACACGCCAAGCTGCAAATATGGGATGCCAGTAGTGGATATAGAAGAGAGTCAATCCATCGCTTTGAATGGTGCGGATGGCCATGGGCAGGAACTGCACCAGAAAGCGAAGTTGGATGTCCGGGTCATTTGGAAGCACTTGAACCAGCGCGGACTGAGTAAGCGCCTGCCAGACGCTGTAGGGCGTGGCGCCCATCAGCCCACGGTGCTCGCTGTGGTGGTAGCGCTGCGCGACCTCCAGTACCAGCCACCGCTCAAATTCCGCCAATGTTAGGGCCGCATACTTTTCAGGCTTTCGCTCCTTGCGTCCTTTGACTGAATTGCCGGTGGCGCCTGGCACTCCGCGCAGGCGATCCATAAGTGTTCGGTTCATGCGCTCGATATGGCCACCGAAATGGGGGCGTCCGACAGGTCGGTAGGTAAGCGTGATTCCGTATTCGGAGCAACCCGCCCGCAGCGCCCTGCTCTTGAACTCAGCCGCGTTGTCCAAGTGCAATGACAGGGGGATCCCATACATAGGCCAGCTTACGTCAGAGCCAATGGCTGATAGCCAGGGTTCTTTTGGTAGAACTACGCGGGTTAGCAACAGCGCCACAGTCGCTGCGTTGGGACGCTCCATAGAGAGGTAGATAGCAACGACACACCTGGTAGCGACATCGATAGCCACCGAAAGCCATGGTCGACCGATAGGCTTGCGGTGGATTTCGTCAACGACAAAGACATCCGCCTGGGTGTGATCGATCTGGACGATCTCAAGGGGGATTTCGCTGGTCAGGTGGCCTGGTGGTATCAGCGCGTTCGGGTCATTGGCCAGCTGAGCTGCCATCACATCTTTGTGGCGCTCCCATCGGCGCGACACTGTATTTCTGGATGGGGCACCGATCCTGAGCTTGCGACAGATACGCCGTACTTCCATATGGACATCACTCAGCGGGTGCGCCAATTCCCTTTTGCGCGGAAGCCAGTTAGTCAGAACGTCCGAGATGATTTCTTCAAGCTTTGGCTCTAAACGTTTAGAGCCGTCCTTCCTGCCTGGTGGGCGCGGCGAGACTGCGGACGCCACTGGATCATCCAGAAATCTCTTGCGAAGTCGGTATACGGTTGTCCAGTGCACGCCCAGTAGTTGGGCCGCCCTCATTGCGCTGGTCTCTGGACAGCGCCTGAGTCCCCAGCGGCCGCAAGACGCGCGCTACCGCCAGGTCTCTTTGTGAGGCTTGTCCGAGGTGTTTCAAGGCCTGCCACCAGCGGGTGAACCCGCGTTAGCAGCATTAACGGACATCTTGCCCACATTAGCAAGATCACTGGACACAGCAAGTCAAAAGTGTTGCCGCGCGGAAACGACCGGAATTTGGGCCAAATACCCTGCAAAGCCCCTATCCATGAGGGTTTCGAGGAAAACTCCGCTAGCAACAATTGTGGACACCGCTAGCGCTAATAAGGGGCCACAACACCAATCACATGTGAGACTCCATCAGCAAATTGGAGAAGTTTCAGTTCTGTCGGGCGGGATAGCACATTGAGCACGTATTCGACGTCAAGTTCGTTTGCCCAAGTAATCGTCATACGCACGGACTGCGCGATCGCGTCCACCGATGCGTATTCGTCGCCTGAGCGCTTGCCCGATGTCTGCAAGACCAGGAGCACCTGTTCGGCGATGCTGACATAGCGCCCATCACCCAACCCTGTCCGATCCTCCGTTTGGTACTGCGTCGATTCGCCCAAGGCGCGGCGCGAATCGTGCAGATCCAGAAGGCGAGCTGAGACTTTTAATAGTGGTGAAATATCGGTCAAGTACTACCTTAAAGGTGCGCCACCAGCGGGTGTCCCGAATTTTGTGTAAACGGGACGAGCGTTATGTCTTGGCCATCTAAAGACCGCGAAGCTCAGCCAACCCGTCATTTGCCCATTTTTTGAAAGCCTGTACGTCAGCCTTCAGTTGATCTAGGCTTTCAGCCTCAGGCGCCACTTGCTTACAAGCATTTAGCACGAGTGACCAGCTGGTTGCGGTATTGACGAAACCATCAAGTATCTTCGCCCGGTTCTCCATGAAGTGGATCTTAAAGTCGTCATGGACGGGAATCTTCATGTCGACTGCATCACGCCAGAGAGTCATGCTGGTTCGGAGGAATTCAGGATCTAGTTCTACCTTCATATAGCGATCATACGCAAAGGAGTTTCAATCCATTGTGATTTGAATCCTGCGAGCAATAGCTACACCCCCCGGCCTTACGGCCTCCCCCCGCTACACGCGGTCGTAGGACGGCTGCCGCCTACCTGTCGGTCTTTTAGGAAGGAAGCCGGGCTTCTGTGCGGAGACAGGGTTTCCGGAGAAGAGGGGGTGGTGGTGCCAGGAGACCAGAACTACCTGTGCGCTGCGCGGGGAGGGAAGAACAGCCTTGGCCAGGCAGTGGGAGTCGGTGGTTAGGAGAGGTTGACATGGGCTTCGCCCATTCCCAGTTTCAAGGCCAAAGACCGCAGCTATCTCGGTCAGGGTCTGAGAGCGTTGATTCGAAAGCGCTCCATGCAGCTCATACCCCTAAGATAAGTATCATTATCTAAGGTCTATATTTCTGCACCAAAAACGCCTACGATTGCGGACATGAACGCAAACCCGCATGGAATAAGGCTCTCCCTGGGCTCCACAGGCCCCGCCACACGCCCGACCACCCAGTTCATCCGCAAGTTGGGCCGCCACCACTTCTCCCATTTGCGAGCTATTGCCGAGGGCCTGGACGTCGTCGACAGCGCCAAACGCTACCTGGGAGTCGAGCACGGCCACCAGGCCAAGACCGCCCATGAGCAAACTGTGGACGCGGTTCGTGCCGTGGCTCGCCGCCACAACGAATCGGCCTGGCGCCTGATTGGCCTGGCCATCCAGGTAGCACTCGACGCCAACCAGCCCAGCCTGGACGACTTCATCGCTGACCGCGGCCTGGACGGCTGGCGTGAAGCTGAGATCGCCGAGATGTACGCCGAGGCTTACCCCCCGGCAGGTCCAGGCGATTACAAGGCACGCCGACGCAGCAAGCTGCGGGAACGCCAACTCGCCCTGCTCAAAAAGCTGGAGTACCTGGCCGCCGAGACCCCCTCCCCGACCGACCTGGTCTCCGGCTGGTTTGATGAAGTCACCGCCCACAAGCTGGTCGGCGCCGGCATACTGACCCTGTCCGACCTGAACCAAAAAATCGCCACCGGCGGCCGCTGGTACCGCGGGATGCCGGCCATCGGCGAACACAAGGCCCGTCGCATTGCCGCCCACTTGGCCACCCTGCTTCCTAGACATATCGCCCCACCGAAACCGGTGCTGGCACTGGCCACCTCCCCGTCCCTGTTCGCCGCCCTGCCCGGCCCCGCTCCCGGAACACTTCCAGGGTCAGGCGCCCTCCTCCCGTCGGCCCAGGCAGCCAGCGCTCCCAGCCGGCTGCTAAACGCACGCAATGACCAAGAGGCAGTCGAAGCCTGGATCCAGGCGCGCGCAGGCGCCCTGCCCACCGCCACGGTCTACCGCCGTGAAGGCCTGCGTTTGATGCTGTGGCTGCAGTACGAACGCTGGGGCAAGACCCTGTCGCAGATGCAGATCGAGGACTGCCGCGACTACATGGCCTTCTTGCAGAACATTCCGGCCAAGTGGATCTCTCGCACCCGGGCAGCACCCGGCCAACCCGGCTGGGCACCCTTTCGCGGGGCCTTGAGCCACAAAAGCCAACGCCAATCCATCGTCATCATCGCCAGCCTCTTCACCTGGCTGCAGGCTGCCCAGTACCTGAGTCAAAACCCCTGGCCTCTCATTAATCAGAAAACCGGGGACGACAGTTCAGAACAAATGATGGACACCAAGGCACTGAGCGAGGCCGCCTATCGTGAGGTCATTCTCTACGTTTTGAGCCAAGCGCCCTCCCCTTCGCGCAGCCGGATTCTGTTCATCCTGCGGTTTGTGGAATCCGTCGGCCTTCGCTCTGCGGAGCTCATCCACGCCAAGCTGGGCGACCTGCGCCTGGAGCCCGAGGGCTGGATGATGCAGGTCCATGGCAAGGGATCCAAGAACCGTTTGGCGGCTATTCCGGGGCAGGCTTTTGAGGCGCTGCAGGACTACCTGGAATCACGCCATCTGGGCGGGATTGAGACAGCCCCGCCACACGCACCTTTGCTGGCAAGCGCGCTCGATCCTATGGAGCCGGTGGGCTACCAGGCGCTATACGAACATGTGAAGGGATGGATCTCCAAAGCGGTCGCTGCCTCTGCCCTGCCCTCCAATGAGCGGTCTCGATTGGCGGGGGCAACCACCCATTGGCTGAGGCACACTTTTGGTACGCGGGCTGTGGCACGAGAAGTTCCGCTCGATGTGATCCAGGCCCAAATGGGTCACGCATCGATTCAGACGACGATGGGGATATATGGACGTGCGCCCATGAGGCGGCGTGCCGAGGCGCTTGCAAAGGCTTTTGCATAAATTGCCAATCGATCGATTGGCAGGATTGCAGTGACGTTTTGATTGCGACAGCGCCCCAAGTACTCAGTCTTTGGCTACTGAAAACTTTCACAGTTGGCCAAGCCACAGAGATCCGTTGAGCCACAAAAAAAGAGGGGGTGGAACCGTTCCACCCCCTCCTCGTCTCTTGATTAAGAAACCAACGCTCTTATCGATTTCTCAAGCTGAGCAAACTTGGCGGGGTCTATGTTTCCCAATTTGATCTCAACTGATTTAATTTCAGGCTTAAACATTACCTTCGCTGTTTGCCCATCCTTGCCCTTAATCACAACCTTTTGGGAGGGGGGTGGAACCGTTCCACCCCCCTCCACCAGGTGCTTAAGTACAGCTCCCGCTGAAGGTTTCTTTTCCAGATCGCGCATCTCCTTGGCGCGAGTAAGAACCAGATCTGGATCCTTTTGGAGGGCCTGGGTCAACTCTGAGGCCCAGCGGTACTGTAAGTCTAGAGGGCTCTCGAAGGCCATCACTACGTCCACCGGCAATCGGGCCAGAGACAACGCCTTTCCAAGTTGGCTGAGGTCGATTGAAGCAGATTCCGCTAGCTTCCTCGCCGAAGGAAATAAGCCCTCATCCAAGGCCTTTGCATAAGTGATTCCAGCTTCGTAGGGACGCAAAGCCGATCGCTCGCGGTTTTCCCTGTCCATCTGACAAAAGAGCTCGACGTCATCCATTGGCTCAACCAGTGCGAGCACGTCGATGCCTAGCTCAAGGCAAGCGCGGTGACGACGATGGCCAAAAATCAACTCGTATTCGCCAACCTGCCCTGCCAAAGGCCTGACCTTTATTGGCTGAATGTTTCCGCCTGAAGATTCGATCTCCCTCTTAAGACTGTCAAATTCAGCCGTGCCGAATGAGCTCTCGTGACGGTTCGCCCACTTACTCGGGTGAATCTTTTTCGGGTCGATCTTCTTGGTTGCACTTGCGCCGTCGAACTCAGCAAGTCGCAACTTCAAATCTGAATTTTCAGCAGCAACCTTTTCATCCCGGAACAATGCGTCAGCATGCATCCCAATTGCAGTTTTGCCGCCCAACCCACGGTTGGCCTGAATACTGCCAATCTTGCTTAGGTCTACTAACGCAGCTTTGTCCTTAAGCGCCATGGTGTTCTCCCACTTGCCTTTTCCAGGCGGTTTGAATTTGTTCCTCAACCAACTCAACTACACGCTCATAAGCGTCAAAAGCACGTCGGTAGGTCCTCGCATTGATTGACGCCGGGTCCGTATCGTAGACAGTACCAAACTCAGCACTTGCGCTAGCTGTCAAACTGGTTTTGGGTATCTCTACTGGAAGCACCATGTTTGCGTATCCAGCAGTTATCCATTCCCTCACAACGCTGGAAGAAGCATCATTTGCATCAACCCTGGCCAATAAGACATCAACAAAATCGAAGCTTTTGGTCTTGTCGCGCTTGGTTACCAAGTTGGCAGTCAGATCGTTGAACAAATTCCAAAACTGACCACTCGATGTGAAATCTAGCGTGCTTGGGGGCAAGGGCATGATTAAACCGTCTGACGCGAGTAGGGCGTTGATAGTCAAGTAGGACAGGGAAGGGGATGTGTCCAGAATGATGACGTCATACTTGGTACGAGCAGCATCGATCCCGTGATTTAAAACGTTCCAAAACTCGAAACTGCCTTCGGTCTTTTGCCTGGAGGGAAGGGCGAACTCTGCAGAATAAAGTGCCAGATTGGCTGGAACGATATCGATGCCACTCCAATAGGTTGGCGTAATCGCATAGTCAATTGACACCTCTGATCCGTAGCAAAGACTCAGAATCGTTTGTTCATCAGAAACATCAACATCAGGTAGCAACCCAAAAAGGGTTGTCATGCTTCCTTGTGGGTCAGTATCGATGACCAAAACGTTGTGACCGCGAAGGCTTAGGCCCTGGGCCAATGTAACGGCAGTAGTAGTCTTTGTGACCCCACCTTTGAAATTCGCCACTGCAATAGTGATCGCTTCAGCATTCGCAGGTCGCATGAACTTTTTGCGCTCAGATTTCGCCCAAGTGCGAGCATCCGTAAGGCTAAATTTGCGACGCTTTC
>JANYEE010000171.1 GCA_025363275.1 Burkholderiales bacterium
GAATGCCTTCACGCTGGGCACCAACCCCAAGCCAGGTATGGTCTACGACTACGGTGGCTTTCCACCCCACACCTACCAAGTGGTCTACCCCGCACCGGGCGCGCCCGCGCTGGCGCAGCGTGTGCAGGGCCTGCTAGAGGCGGCGGGCTTGCCCGTGGCGCTGGACCCGCAGCGCGGCTATGACCACGGAACCTTTGTGCCGTTGGCGGTGATGTACCCAAACGCTGAGGTGCCGGTGCTGCAAATGTCTTTGCGCACCGGGCTGAACCCGGCCGAGCACATCGCGCTTGGCCGCGCTTTGGCGCCGCTGCGCGATGAGGGTGTGCTGATCGTGGGCAGCGGCTTGAGCTACCACAATCTGCGTGCTTTTGGTCCGCAAGCCAAGGCACCGTCGCAAGCCTTCGATACCTGGCTACAGACCACGCTGGCCACCGCGCCAGCCGAGCGCGAAGCCCTGCTAAACGCTTGGGAGCAAGCCCCCGCTGCACGCCAAAGCCACCCGCGTGAAGAGCACCTGATTCCGCTGATGGTGGCACTGGGTGCGGCCCAGGCCGATGCAGCCACCTGCGTCTACCACGAGGACGGCATTTTTGGCGGCGTGACGGCGTCGAGCTTTCGCTTCGATGCAGTCCGCACAGCCTGAGCCAGGGTTGCATTTACTATTAATTTGATAGCTACCCAGGCATGTAATACGCGGGCCACAGCCTGATTAGGCCTAAATTTGTGCCCTAGCGCCGTTTTTCCGCTTCGCCAGCGCCTTTAGAAGCCGGGGCAAGGCCAGCACCAGCACAACCACGAACAACAAGGCGAGCGACATGGGCCGTTGCAAGAACACCATCGCACTACCCTCGCCCATGGCGATGGCATTGCGCAGCTGTGCTTCGGCCAAGGGGCCCAGGATCATGCCCACCACCACGGGTGCTGTGGGGAAGCTAAAGCGCCGCATCACCAAGCCCAGCACTCCGATGGCGTACAGCAGAAACAAATCAAACGCGCTTTGGCGCATGCCGTAGGCGCCCACCGTGGCAAATATCAAGATGCCAGCGTAGAGCTGTGGCTTGGGCACCTTCAGCAACTTGACCCACAAGCCAACCATTGGCAAGTTCAACACCAGCAGCATCACATTGCCGATGTAGAGCGATGCAATCAGTGCCCACACCAGGGCCGATGAGCTGCTAAACAGCTGCGGTCCGGGCTGGATACCGTAGTTTTGAAACGCGCCCAACAGCACGGCTGTGGTGTTGGACACCGGGATGCCGAGGGTTAGCAGCGGAATCAGTGCCGCGGTTACGGTGGCATTGTTGGCCGCCTCGGGGCCGGCTACGCCTTCGATTGCGCCCTTGGTACCAAACTCGGCCAAGTTGTCGCCCTTGGCCAGCTTCTTCTCCATGGCGTAACTCAAGAAGGTGGGTATCTCGGTACCCCCGGCCGGTATGCAGCCAAAGGGCGCGCCAATAGCAGTGCCACGAATCCATGCGGGGATAGAGCGACGCCAATCGGCGCGCGTCATGCTGACGCGGCTCATTTGGTTTTCAGACTCTCGAACCCGGCCTTCAAACAGTACCGCGTGCAGTGCCTCGGCCACAGCAAACAGACCTACCGCCACCAACACGATCTCTACGCCGTCCAGTAATTCCGGCACGTTGCCGGTGTAACGTGCCTGGCCGGTGATTTGATCCATGCCCACCAGCCCCGCCGCAAGTCCGACAAACAAGGCCGCTAACCCCCGCACGGTGCTTTGGCCCAAAACCGCGCTCACGGTGGTGAAGGCCAGCAGCATTAGGCAAAAATATTCGGGGGGCCCGAGTTTCACCGCGTAATCCGCCACCAGCGGAGCAAACAGAGTGACCAAAATCGTGGCGATCGTACCCGCAAAAAAAGACCCAATCGCCGACGTAGCCAGCGCGGCACCAGCACGCCCGCTTTTGGCCATTTTGTTGCCCTCCATGGCGGTCACCATACTAGCGGTCTCGCCTGGGGTGTTAAGCAGAATAGAGGTCGTCGATCCCCCGTACATGGCGCCGTAGTAGATGCCAGCAAAGAAGATCATGGAGGCGGTCGCGTCGACCTTGGCCGTAATCGGTAACAGCATGGCCACGGCCGTTGCGGGGCCAATGCCCGGCAGAACTCCTACAGCCGTACCCAGCGCACAGCCCACAAAGGCCCACAATAGATTGACTGGTGTCCCAGCCGTAGCAAAGCCCTGTAGGAGTTGGTTCCAGATATCCATCAAATCCATCCCGTGTTGGTCAGGCCTGGCAAATTAATAGCCAGAAACTGCGTGAACATCCAGTACACCGGTGCGGCAATCAGGAATCCAATTACGGTGTCATGCCCCCAGGAGCGCAAGTCAAGGCCCGCAGTCTCTGAGCCCACTCGCTCGGCTTGGCGCAGCCCTCTGCAGGCCAGTACAAAACACAGCGTGCAACTCAGGATAAAACCCAGGGTGGTGATCAAGGCCGCATTCAGTAGCAGGCCGGTGGACATCCACACAAACCCCGGCCAATACGGCGTCTCGCCCAAGGCTTCGTCCATGGCAGCAAAGCCGGTGGTGCGGGCTTCCCACAGCAAGACACCGCCACACACCAGCAGCGCACTACTCACCAACCAGGGTAAGAAGTTGGGCCCAACGCCCGAATAGCCAGCCTCTGAGGGAATGTCCCAGGCGCCCCAAGCCATTCCTAGGGCCAGCACAATGGTCCCAGTGGCAACCAGAGTCTGCTGCCGCCGGCTGCGCTGTGACAGCATCAGACCATTCCTGACAGGTGCATGATGCCGCGCAAATTGGCGAACTCGGCATCGACGAAGCTCTCAAACGGCTTGCCCAAGAGGAAGGCGTTGGTCCATGTGTTCTTGGCCAAAGCCTCCTGCCACGAAGGGGTCTGCGTAGCTTTGGCGACCACGTTGCTCAGGTTGGCCCGCTGCTCGGGTGTGATGTCTGGCGCGCCATACACACCGCGCCAGTTGCCAAGCTCCACGTTGTAGCCCATCTCAATCAAAGTCGGAATATCGACGCCCGGCAAACGCTTGGACGAGGTCACGCCAATGGCGCGCATCTTGCCCGCCTTGATGTATTCTGCAAATTCGCTGTAGCCGCTGCCGCCCACCGACACGTTGTTGCCCAAAATAGCTGCAGTGGCCTCACCGCCGCCGCGAAAGGCCACGTAGTTAACCTTTTTGGGGTCTACGTTAACCCGCGATGCCAACATGCACGCGCAAATGTGTTCCGTCGACCCGCGGGAGCCTCCCCCCCACTTGACACTGCCCGGATCCTTCTGCAATTGAGCCACTACGTCTTTCATGGTCTTAAATGGTGAATCTGCGGGCACAACGAACACGTTGTACTCGCTCGTCAAGCGCGCAATCGGCGTCGCCCTCTCCAGGCCGACTGCAGGCTTGCCCATAATAATTCCGCCCAGCATTACTGCGCCCATTACCATCAGTCCATTGGGATCGCCCTTGGTTCCATTGACAAATTGGGCCAAACCCAGAGCGCCAGCTGCGCCGCCCTTGTTCTCAAATTGCACCGTGTCGGCCACCTTGGCGTCCACCATCGCTTTGCCTAAGGCGCGTCCGGTGGTGTCCCAACCACCGCCCGGGTTGGCTGGAATCATCATCTTGAGATTGGCACCGGCCTTGGCGCTGAGCGGAAACATACCCAGAGCAGCTAAGCCGGCCACTGATTTCAGAAAAACATCGCGACGCATAGGAATCTCCTGTGTTTCAAACTACCTTATGATGCGCCGCCTGCCTGTCAATCAGCTGTCCAAATCTCTAGGGAAAACCCGTATTTCTGATCTGCACATTCTCCTGATCGAAGACGATGCGTCGCTGGCTTCGGCGCTCAAACGCAGCCTCGAGCGAGTCGCCATGCAAGTGCAGGTGTGCGATAGTGGACAGCACGCACTGGCGCATTGGCAGCAGTGGCGGCCCGATGTAGTGCTGTTGGATTTGACGCTACCCCAAGTAGACGGACTGGACGTATTGCGCCAGGCGCGCGACTGCGGCTTAGAAACACCGGTACTCATCCTGACAGCACGCGGTACGGTGGGCGACCGTATCGCCGGACTCAATGCAGGGGCAGACGACTACCTGCCCAAACCGTTTGACCTGGATGAACTCGAAGCCCGGGTGCGGGCACTGCATCGGCGCACTGGCGCAAGCACTCCAGATCGCGAAGCCAAAATTACGCTGGGTGCATTGACGCTGGACCGCACGCAAAACGCGATCTATTTCCGACACCGGCTGCTGGAACTCACACCCAGGGAGCTCACACTGCTGGGTACGCTAATGGGGCACCACGGTCAAGCAGTGGCCAAGGAGCGTCTTTTTGCAGCCGTTTTCCCCGATGCTGCTGATGTGCACTACGACGCCATCGAAGTAGTGGTTTACCGCCTGCGCAAAAAATTGATAGGCACCGGCGTCACCCTGGTCACACTGCGTGGGCTGGGCTACTTGTTAAAAGTGGCGGCCTAACATGCGCCAACAGACTTCAGCCACCTCACTGCGGCGTAACCTGCTGTTGGGGATTTTGTTGCCCGTATTGCTGTTTGTATTGATTGACACCGTGAGCCTCTACCGACAGACCCTTCAAGCCGTTACGGTAGCCTACGACCGCACCTTGCTGGCGTCTGCCAAGGCGATTGGCGAATTACTTACGGTTCGGGGCGAAGGGCCACAAGCCACATTTGTAGCCAGCATTCCGTATTCGGCTCTGGAGCCGTTTGAGGCGGATGGCCGCATTCAACTGAGCTATCGGGTGTCCACCGTACAGGGCCAATTAATCGCAGGTGTCGAAGACCTCCCCGCGTGGAAGGGGCGTATTCCCGACCAAGGGCCCTACGCTACGTTGGTAGATTTTTACGATGCAAAGTACCGCGGCGAGGCTGTACGCGTTGCGATCTTCCTGCAGCCCGTGGCCAGCGATACAGGCAAAGGCATGGCCGCAGTACAGGTGGTGGAAACCTTGCAACTACGCCAAAGTGCTGCCACACAAATTCTGAAAGATACGCTGGTACGCCAATCCATCTTAATCGTGGTGATAACCCTCGTCGTGCTGCTGGTGGTACAGCGCATAACCAGCCCCGTGCGCACTTTGAGCCAGCGCCTGGCCCAGCGCGACGATGACGATTTGACACCCATTTACAGCCCCGATCTACCAACCGAGATTCGGCCACTGGCCGAGGCTACGAACCAGTTGATGCAGCGTTTGCAGCAGATGCTGGATTACCGAAAAAAGTTTGTACGCGATGCGGCTCATCAATTGCGCACGCCTCTGGCCGTGCTCAAGGTGCAGGTGCAATCGGCGCAGCGTGGCGACATGCCGGCGGAGACGGCGTTGGCAGAGATTCAGCACACGGTGGACCGGGCTACGGTGCTGGCTAACCAAATGCTGTCCTTGGCCAAGGTGGAGCAGTTGCGCCAGCAACAGGACTTTGCGCCCGTAGAGATGGCCGACTCCGTGCGCACCATCGCCCTGGAGTTGGCTCCGTTGATAGCAAACAAAGAGATTGACTTTGAGCTCGATGCCCAGCCGTGTGAGGTTCTAGGCCATGACTGGATGCTGCGTGAGCTGACACGCAATCTGTTGCAAAACGCTATCCACTACACACCACTCGGTGGCGTGTTGCAGGTGCGCTTAGGCAGGCTCGGTGGTAGCGCAGTGCTCACTATCGACGACTCAGGTCCGGGCATTGCCGCGGAATTGCGTGAACGTCTGTTTGAGCCATTCTCGGCGGGCAGTTCACGCTCCGGCAGCGGCCTGGGTTTGGCCATCGTGCAAGAAATCGTTCGAGCCCTGCATGGCAGCATCCAACTCAGTAACCGCACCGAGCACGGGCAAACCCAGGGCCTTCAGGCACGGGTGCAGATTCCCGCTCTACACTCCCATTCATGACTCGATTCGACAAATGGCTGTGGGCCGCCCGCTTCTTCAAAACCCGGTCGCTAGCGACCGAGGCCATTAACCGGGGCCATGCCCAGGTGGAGGGCAAAGATGTCAAACCCTCACGAGAAATTAAAGTAGGTGACACGCTAGATATTTGGCAGGCCCAAATACGAAAAACAGTCGTGGTGATGGGACTCAGTGACCAGCGCGGCCCAGCACCCGTGGCGCAGGCCTTGTACGCTGAGACACCCGAGAGCGCCGTCAAGCGCGCCGCCGACCAAGAGCAACGCCGCTTGAGCCCCGAGCCGGCCCACAGTATTGAGCATGGCCGCCCCACCAAGCGCGACCGGCGCGAACTGCAAAAGCCGTGGGATGACCGTTGGAGCGCGTCGATCGACTAGGAGCATTCTGGGTGGCTGAGGGCCTGGGCGGCTCAGGCCCTTAGTCGCCCAGTTGTTGCAGCTCATACAAGCGCCGATAAATACCACCCTCCACTTCCATCAACTGATTGTGCGGCCCCTGTTCATTGACCTGGCCATGGTTCAGCACGACGATGGAATCAGCATCCCGGATCGTGGACAGGCGGTGGGCAATGGCAATGATGGTGACCTTGCCCCGCAGTTCATTCAAGGCCTTTTGCACCACCTGCTCGGTCTCAGAATCGATATGGGCCGTGGCCTCATCCAGAAACAGAATCCGTGGCTGCGAGGCAAGAGCCCGCGCAATCGCAATCAACTGCTTTTGCCCTACCGACAAGCGCGCACCACCCTCGCCCAACGGCGTGTAGTAGCCGTCTTCCAGTTGCAATACAAAGTCATGGCAGTGCGCCGCGCGGGCGGCAGTCTCAATTTGTGCATCCGTCAGCGTACGGCCCATGCAGATGTTTTCACGCACGCTAGCGGCCAGCAAAAACGGATCTTGCGGCACCAGACCCACATCGGTCCTGAACTCCACATCGTCAAAACTAGCAAGAAGCTGGTCGTCAATGCGGATGCTGCCGCTTTGTGCCGCATAAAAGCGCAGCAGCAAATTCAATAGCGACGTCTTGCCGCTGCCGGTGTGGCCGACCACGCCATAAAAGCCACCGGCGGCAAAGTCGAGGTTTATGTCTTGCAGCACCACCTGATCGGGGTTATAGCCAAAACGTAGATTACGAATAGCCACTTCGCCTGCAGTCATGCGCAGGCCGGTAGTCACTACCGCGGGTCGCGACTCCTGCAGCAAGGTATTTACCCGCGATGCTGCCACCACTGCCTGTTGCAACTGGCCAAACTGCAGGGTGATTTGGATCAGCGGGTCGACCACGCGGCCCACGTAGCTGACGAAGGCGTACAAGACGCCGACCTCGATGACCTGCAGTTCGCGCTGACCAAAGCTGTAGAGCAACGCAATCAGCAGAAGCACATTGAGTAAATCCAACATCGGGCGCAGTAGCCAGGCATTGGCTCGCAGCTCATCAATACGGGCACCGTAGTGCTGGCTGTTGGTGGCAGCAAAGCGCGCGCCAAAGCGGCCCTGGGCGTTGCTGGCTTGCAGTACCGCCATCCCAGAAATCGATTCGGCCATTTGGGCGTTAATCTCACTGCGCTTCTCACGCGCACGGGCTACAGCCGGGCCACTGGCACGCTGGTAAAACCACACAATCACCACCACTGCAGGAAACAACACCAACACAATCATCAGCAGGCGCCAGTCCAGCCAGGCCATGGCCATCACGGCCCCCAGCACGACGATTGAACTGTCCAGCATCACAAACAACACCTGTACGTACAAGTTCTTCACCTGCTCGGTGTCATTGGTCACGCGGCTCACCAGTTGCCCGGTGATGGCCTTGTCAAAAAACGCCATCGGTAGCACCAGCACGTGGCCGTAGACCTGGTGGCGCAAGCGCTGCACAGAGCGCATCGCCACGCCCGCAAAGCGGGTGAGCTGGAAGTAACGCACAAAGCTGGCCAACACCCCCGCCACCACCACGCCACCAACCAGCGAGCCCATGGCTGCCCAATCTAGATGGTGGGGCAGCAGGTAATGGTCAATCAAATGTTTACCCAGCAAGGGGCCAAGGGACTCCAGAGCGGCGGCCACGATCAACCACAGAGTTCCCACCCACAGGTGACGGAACTCAGGCGCGGCACAACGGCGCAGCAAAGCTATGGCCGAGCGCACGCCGACTGCCTCGTGGCCTTTGGTGTTGGCGTCTTTAGCGTCAGGGGGCGTCAAGGCTGGCCTCCAGTTGTTGATACTGCCACTGGCTGGCATACCAGGTGCCGCGCTGTAAGAGCGCGGCATGGTCGCCCGACTCCACCACGCGGCCGTGTTGCAGCACAAGGATGTTGTTTGCATCCTGCACAGCGCTCAGGCGGTGGCTGACCACGATCACGGTGCGGCCCTGGCGGGCGTCGCGCAGATGGCCCAATATCTGCGCTTCGGTTTGGGTGTCTACCGCGGACAAAGCATCGTCCAGCAACAGCAGCGGCGCATTGGCTAGCAAAGCGCGAGCAATAGCCACGCGCTGACGCTGGCCGCCGGAAAGCGTCACACCTTTCTCGCCCACCGGGGTATCGTAGCCCTGCGGGAAACGCAAAATTTCATCGTGAATAGAGGCTAACGCTGCAGCAGCTTCAATCTCAGTACGCGTCGCGTCCGACTTGCTCAGCGCGATATTGTCTGCAATCGATGCGGCGAACAAAAACGGCTCCTGCGGCACCCAGCTTATGGCACCATGCAGTGTCTCCAACGTATAGTCCGCCAGCGCAATACCGTCCCAAGTCAGGCTCCCCTGTTTTTGTAGATACTGTCGCAACACCAATCGCAGCAAACTTGATTTTCCGGAACCTGTGGGGCCAACAATGCCCAGCGTCTGACCAGCAGCCAGCGTCACGCTCACGTCAGTCAAGGCATCAAAGGTCTGGTTGGCGTAGCGCAGCGTGATATCACTCAGCGCCAGCGTGCCGGGAGTCAGGCTGGCCACAGTGCCAAGGTCTTGAATCGACAAGGGCAATGCCAGCACCGGGTGCAGACGGTCCCAAGCGGCACGGCCCCGCTCCATCAATGACAGCACCCAACCAGCCGCAAACATCGGCCAAATCAACTGCCCCAAGTACAAATTGAACGCCACCAGCGCGCCCACACTCAACTGGTCCTGCCAGACAAAGTAGCCGCCCACCGATAGGGTTAATCCACTAGCCAAAACCAACGACGTGCCAACCGCAGGCTCGTAAGCTGCTTCCCAGCGCTGGGCACGCAGATTGGCCTCCGCGGCACTGGCGGTGAGTTCGGCAAAAGTAGCGGCGCTGCGGTCTTCAAGCCCCAGAGCGCGCAGCGTACGCACGCCACTCAGCGTTTCCTGCACATGGTCATTCAGGCGACTAAAACGCTCCAGCGAATCGCGCGAGGCCAGGTGAATTTGCTCAGAGATATGCCAAAACGCCACCGCCATAAAAGGAAATGGCAGCAATGCAACCAGCGCCAGGCGCCAGTCCACTCCCAGCGTCATCATGGTCACCACCATCACCAGGGTCAACGTGCCGTCAAAACCAGCCAGCATGGCCTCACCAGCCGCCATCTCTACGGCATCCACGTCATTGGTGGCCAGGGCCATCAAATCTCCGGTGCGCTGCTGCTGGAAAAAGCTCGGGCCTTGCAGGCACAGCCGCGCATACAGCTGAGTGCGCAGTTCCACGCCCAGCTTGTAACTGGCGGCAAACAACTGCATGCGCCAGCCCACCCGTAAAAAATAAATGCCAATACCGCAAAGCAGCAGCCAACCCAGCTTTTGGTAGAGCGCCGGGCCGGTCAGATCGCCACGTGCCAACCCGTCCACCACCGAGCCCACCAAGCGCGGCACCACCACAGTCAGCACTGCCACCGTTGCCAGCATCAACCCGGCCACGATGTAAGCGCGCCAGTGCCGGCGAATAAATGATGCAATTAACGCGTAAAGCGGCATTCAACCCTTAAATAATTTACGGAGACAAAAAAGCCCCGCAACATAAATGTTACGGGGCTAATCTGGCGGAATCGGAGAGATTCGAACTCTCGATGAGGCTCTACACCCCATACTCCCTTAGCAGGGGAGCACCTTCGGCCACTCGGTCACGTTTCCTGAACGACTCGTATTATCGCACGACTCGGCGCGATTTTTTAGCCTGCGGGCTGGTCCAGGTCAAAAGCTTTGTGCAGGGCGCGTACCGCCAGTTCCATGTACTTCTCGTCAATCACGACCGAAGTCTTGATTTCGGAGGTAGAGATCATCTGGATGTTGATGCCC
>JANYEE010000174.1 GCA_025363275.1 Burkholderiales bacterium
GGAGACAGCTCGGCGAGCCCCACTGTGGAAATTGACTTCACACTCAACGGCCAAAGCTGTACTTTGGTAAAGAGCTTTTTCAACAAGAAGCGTTGCAATTTGCGCGTGGGTACGCAGGCCATGGAAGGCGTGGACGCGGAAGACTATTTGGCCAACTTGTTTGGCTTTGCATTTGCGGGCAAGGGCGCCAGCAAGGCCGAGCACTGGGGCATACCTGGTCTGCTGTGGGTGGAGCAGGGTAGCGGGCAGGATCTGGACGTGAGCCATGCCCGTGATCACTTGCACACGGCCCTAGGCAGCCAGGCGCAAGGCGGCGTTGCCAATGCGCTGGCTGCGACTGGCGGAGATGAACTTTTGGCACACCTGCAAGAGCAGCGCAATGCACTCTTAACGCAGGCTGGAAAACCGCGTGCTGCGTATGCGCAAATATGCGAGCAGGTGGAAGCGTTGGACGAACAGCTTGGTGCTCTGGAGTTGCAGATTGCACGCTACCAGCGGGAGGTTGATGAGTTGGCGCGTTTGCGCCAACAGCATCTGGCGGACACGCACGAGAAGCCGTGGGACGCTATGCAAGTCCAGCTGGAAGCGGCATTGGCGAAGCAGATCGAGTTGGAGGGTCTACAGAGGCGCCTGGACACTGACGGCGCTTCCTTGGCCCAGTTGGTGCAAACGAAGGAGTTGCTGCAAGGGCAGATCGCAGCCTTTGAGTTACAGGATAAAAATGCGCGGGACCGTGAACAGGAGTTGCAAAGGGTACAGGCGCAGCAGGAATCCGCTGTACGGGCAGTCGATATCGGAAGGCAACACTATGAAGACGCGCGCAAGCGTACACAGGCCGCACGAGACGCTTTAAAGCTCGCGCGGCAAGAGGCCCTGCGCGCCACTTTGTTGGGGCAGCTCAAGGAATCAACGGATGCAGCCAGCCAACTTCAGCAGAGTTTGGAGAAGGCTGAGTTGGCCGAGGAAAGCCTGGCGCAGCTGCGTACAGCAGCGGCGGCCAAGCAGATCACAAAGCACGATGTGACCAAACTGACCCAATGCGATCAGACAGTGCGAGAGGCGCAGATCAAACTCCAAGTGGTGGCTACCCGCGTGCGGTTTGACCTCTTGGACGGGGTGGATGTGGAGGTCAGTGGCCTTGGGCAAGCACAAAATGTTACTGGGCAGTCCGAGTTGTTGCTCCACACGGAAACCCTGCTGAATTTTCCTGGGGTTGGCAGCCTGCGTATCAGCCCTGGCGGAGAGGACATTCCAGAGTTGGACAGGCAGTACCAGGACGCAGTCCAGAGTCTGCTGGACGCATTACAAAGCCTGGGCGTTGCCGATCTGGCGAGCGCGCAGCAACGACTACACGATTTCAATGAGCTGAGTGCGCAAATTAGGCTTGATGCGCAGACGCTCAGCAGTCTGGCCCCGCAAGGGCTCGCAGGTTTGCGTACACAAAGAGACGCCGCTTCAGGAAAGATTGTGCAAGCACAAGAAGCATTAGACCGGCTGCCCCCTCCCACCGACCAGGCCACACAGGCCTTGAATGAGGCTGAACGTGAGCAAGAGGCTGCGGACGCTGCGGAGCGGGCGAGTAACGAAAGCGTGCAGGCCGCTGAGTTGGCTTTGGCTACGGCGAGCAGCCGTGCCGAACAGGCCGCCGCAGAATCGACCGCCGCCAATGCGGTTTTGACAGACCCCACGCGGCAAGGTAAGCAGGCTCAGTGCAGTGAAAACCTGATCAGCAACCACGCAGAGCAACGGCTTCTGCAGGATCGAATCAACACAGCTCAAAACGAGTTGCAGCTGGCACAGCCGGAGTTTGTAGCCCAAGACATTCAGCGCCTCAAGCTCAGCCTGCAACGCATTCAGGATGACCACAAAAAGCGCCATGAATCCATTCTGCTGTTGCAAAACACCTTGGAGGTGACGGGTGCCCAAGGTCTGGAGGAGCAACATCAGGAGGTGGCTGGCAGTTTGAGCCGGGCCAGAAAGCGGCAAGCTGAACTGTCTCGACGCGCTGCGGCATTGGAGTTGCTGTGCGAAATGCTGGAAGCCAAACGCCACGCCACTCTGCTGCGCTTGCAGGCGCCACTGCAACAACGCCTTCAGCACTACTTGCAGTTGTTGTTCCCTAGGGCCACCATGGAGCTGGATGAGGGGTTATCACCACAAAAACTGATACGCAACCACGCATCAGGTCAAACCGAAGTGGGCAGTGTTGACTCCTTGAGTTTTGGTGCCCGCGAACAATTGGGCCTGATAAGCCGTTTTGCCTATG
>JANYEE010000140.1 GCA_025363275.1 Burkholderiales bacterium
CGTGCTGGGTGCGCTAGGTGGCGTGCTGCTGGTGGCGCCGCTGCCGCCTGCACTGCGGGTGCTTGGGTTGCCGTTGTTGCTGCCAGTGTTGCTGTGGCAAGCGCCCCGTCCACCAGATGGCGAATTTGAGTTGCTGGCCGCCGACATTGGCCAGGGTAACGCGGTGTTGGTACGCACGGCCCAGCATGCGCTTTTGTTTGACGCCGGCCCGCGTTTTAGCCTGGAAAGTGATGCCGGTCACCGGGTGCTGGTACCCCTACTGCAGTCCCTGCAGGAGCGGCTCGACACGGTGGTGCTGAGCCACCGCGATCTGGATCACGTGGGCGGCGCGCCGGCGGTGCTGGCCATGCAGCCGCAGGCGGAGTTACTGAGTTCTATTGAGGCCGACAACGCACTGCAAAGCCTGCGCCCCGCGCGCCGCTGCCTGGCAGGCCAACAGTGGGACTGGGATGGCGTGCGCTTTACGGTACTGCACCCGCAGGCGGCGGACTACGACGCACCTGCTAAATCCAATGCCATGTCCTGTGTTTTGCGTATCAGTACGGGTGTACAAACCGCTTTGCTGACGGGTGATATTGAGCAGCCCCAAGAGGCACGCTTGGTGGCGGCCGGCATCGATCTCAAAGCCGATGTACTTTTAGTGCCCCACCACGGCAGTAATACCTCCAGCAGCGCGGCGTTTCTGGATGCTGTGTCCCCCAGCGTGGCCATTGTGCAATCGGGGTACCGTAACCGCTTTGGCCACCCCACAGCACTGGTGTCCGCGCGCTACGCCGAACGCCAGATTACCGTCGTCGATTCGCCCCATTGCGGGGCGTATGTCTGGCAGTCTTGGCGGGCCGATGTGAACCGTTCTGGGGCGTGCACGCGAATCTCCAGCCAGCGCTACTGGCACCATCGCGTGCCGTAGTGGTGCGCATGGATGCCGACGTGGGCCTGAAACTTGCTATCCTGTGCTCAGGAGATTACCTTATGCGGAAATTCGACGAGATGTACACCCACTTGCCGTATGCATTCTTTACGGACGGCAAGCAGGTGCGGGACCACTACAAAATCTATGACGCTTGGCTGGCGCGCCAACCCGGCGACATGATGGCCAAGCGCCGCGAAGAGGCGGAGATGATCTTCCGCCGCGTGGGCATCACCTTTGCCGTATACGGCGAGAAGGACGAAGACGGCGCTGGCACAGAGCGCCTGATCCCGTTTGACCTGATTCCGCGCATCATTCCGGCGGTTGAGTGGGCCACGATGGAAAAAGGCCTGGTGCAACGCGTGACCGCGCTGAACCGCTTCATCCACGACATTTATCACGACCAAGAAATTCTGAAGGCCGGCATCGTGCCGCGCGAGCAGATTGAGGGCAACGCCCAGTACCGTCCCGAGATGGTGGGCGTGGACGTGCCGCACGGCATCTATTCGCAGATCGCGGGTATCGATATCGTCCGTGCCGCTGATGCCAATGGCAAGGGGGAGTACTACGTATTGGAAGACAATTTGCGTGTACCCAGCGGCGTGAGCTATATGCTGGAAGACCGCAAGATGATGATGCGGCTGTTCCCCGATCTGTTCAGCGCCCACCGCGTCGCGCCTATTGCCCACTACCCCGATTTGCTGCTCGAGACTTTGCGCGAAAGCAGCCCTGGCACTGTGGCCGACCCCACGGTGGTGGTGCTGACACCGGGCATGTACAACAGTGCCTACTTTGAGCACGCTTTCCTGGCCCAGCAAATGGGTGTGGAGCTGGTCGAGGGGCAGGACCTGTTTGTCAAAGACAACTTCGTGTACATGCGTACCACCCGCGGCCCGCATCGGGTCGATGTGATCTACCGCCGTGTGGACGATGACTTTCTGGACCCCACGGCATTCCGCCCCACGTCCACACTGGGCTGCGAAGGTTTGCTCAATGCCTACAAAGCTGGCAATGTGACCATCTGTAACGCCGTGGGTACCGGCATTGCCGATGACAAGTCCATCTACCCCTATGTGCCCAAGATGATCGAGTTCTATTTGGGCGAGAAACCCATCCTGAACAACGTGCCCACCTACATGTGCCGCAACAAGGACGACCTGGCGTTCACGCTGGCGAACCTGAAAGACTTGGTGGTCAAAGAGGTGCATGGGGCTGGCGGCTACGGCATGTTGGTGGGGCCTGCTTCCACCACTGCCGAGATTGAAGACTTCCGCAAAGCGCTGCTGGCCAACCCCAGTGGTTACATCGCACAGCCCACACTCAGTTTGTCGAGCTGCCCCACGTTTGTGGAGAGCGGCATTGCGCCGCGCCACATAGATTTGCGACCTTACGTTTTAAGCGGCAAGACCGTGCAGATGGTGCCCGGTGGTTTGACCCGCGTGGCGTTGAAAGATGGATCGCTGGTGGTCAACAGCAGCCAGGGCGGTGGCACTAAAGACACCTGGATCCTGGAAGTTTAAGGAAACTTATGTTGTCGAGAACTGCTGATCACCTGTACTGGATGTCCCGCTACACCGAGCGGGCCGAAAATACCGCGCGCATGCTGGATGTGAATTACCAGACCTCGTTGCTGCCACAAAGCGAAGCGGTGGCGCAATTAGGCTGGCAGGGTTTGCTGTCAATCAGCGAACTGCTGTTCAGCTATAAAGAGCGCCATGGCGAAATTCAAGCCCGTGAAGTGATGGATTTCATGGTTAAAGATGAGGACAACCCATCGAGTATTTTGTCGTGCTTAGGTGCCGCCCGTGAGAATGCGCGTGCCGTGCGCGGCACACTCACTACCGAAGTGTGGGAAACCCAAAACACGACCTGGCTGGAAGTCAAACGTATGGTCAAGAGTGGCGAGTTTGAACGCGATCCTGCGCAATTTTTTGAGTGGGTAAAGTTTCGCTCGCATCTGTCACGCGGCGTTACCGTGGGCACCATGCTGATGGATGAAGCTCTGTATTTCATGCGTATGGGGACCTTCCTGGAGCGGGCTGACAACACGGCACGCCTGGTAGATGTGAAGTTCCATGCGCTGCAAAGCGATTTCTATGGCACGGCCAATGAGAAAGACCAAGAGTACGATTTTTACCACTGGAGCGCGATACTGCGCAGCGTGTCGGGCTTTGAGGTCTACCGCAAGGTCTACCGCGATGTCATCAAGCCCGAGCGTGTGGCTGAGCTTTTAATCTTGCGCGCGGACATGCCGCGTTCGTTGCATGCCAGTCTCAATGAGGTGGTCAGTAATTTACGCTTGGTTGCCAGTGATCCGCACAGTGAAACTCTGCGCCGCGTGGGCAAACTGCGCGCCGAGCTGATGTTTGGCCGTATCGATGAAATTCTGGCTACAGGTTTGCATGCGTACCTCACGCAGTTTTTAGACCGCGTGAACGATCTGGGCGCGCACATCAGCCGCGAGTTCTTGGTGGCTTCAGACGCCTGATTCAAGTGCCAGAAGGCGTGGAGGGTGTGTAGGCAACGCGCAGCTTGTGCATCAACGCATCCAATACCGAAGCAAAGTGGGCCTGCGCCGGGTCGGCCTGCCACCAGTAGTTCAGCAGAATATTCAAAGGGCTGAGTGAGCGCACATGGTGCCACCACAGGGTCGGAATGTAGATGGCATCACCTGGCTCCAGGTCGGCCACCAGCGCCGACTCCAGGGCCTGCGCGAACTGCGGAAAGCGTTCCCAATCAGGTTGGTCAAAATCGACCAGACTGATGGGGGAGCCGGTCGGCGTCAAGTCCAGCGGACCCAAATACAAATTGCAGTATTGTTCTGGCGGAAACAGCGTAAAGCGGCGCTTGCCGCTGACCACACAGGCAATGTTGTCAGACCCATCGATGTGGGCGGGCGTAGTGATGCGGTTGCCCAGCCAGATACGCGCTTGCACTGCGTTGGGCAGCACAGGCAGCGGGTGGGTGCCATGCAAGCCCGCAAGGCAATCGGGTACCCAGGCGCTTTGCACGGCCACGGCCGGTGCGGTGTCAAACTGGGCGTAGCGCAGTACCTGTTCCATCACCTTGGTGAGTGGCACCTGGTTGCGCAAAAAATTAAAACCGGTTTGTGTGCTGTTGTAGAAAATTCGCCCCCGTTCTTGTGCTGGAGTCATGATGACTTCGACTGGTTTACCGCTGTCCAGTGCGTGCAGGTAGTGGCACACCGCAGTGTCGGATTGCAATGCAAGCTGCACCGCCGGCCAGTGTCTGACCAAACCACTAAGGACGGCCGGCTGGTACTGCGTAGCAATTTCTTGCGCAAATACCGCCGGTGTTACGTCATGCCAGCGGCGTACGGTTTGCAGTGCGTGGGTCATGGCCTATTGCAAACCTGCCAGAAAGGCCTGTAGGTAGGCTCGGGCGGGCACGATATTTAGGCTGCTGCATGTGGGCGACACCACAGTGGCACCGTTGATGCAGGGCGCATCGCGATCCAAAGACCAGTAGTGCAAACCCGCCAGTCCTTGGGCTTTGGCAAAGCGGGCCAGTTGCGTTGCATCCTGGGGGGTGAACACGTTTTCCACTACGTCATTGACGCCGAGCATTGCGGTTACAGCAATTTGCGAGGGAGCTAGCGCGTATTTGGTGCGCAAATTTTGAACCGCTTGTTCAGCAGATGCTGCCATGTCGCAACGTCCCTGGCGCACCACACAGCTTGTCGCAGCGGCGGAGCCGTAGTTCATCACCATCAGGTTAATGACGTAGTCGCGTACGCCAAAATCTTGCAAAGCCCGCACGACGGATTGGCCGGTGGCATTCAGGCTGGCACCGCTGCCATCGTTGGCGGCAAACGTAGCCACCGTAAAGCTAAAGCGCAAATGGGGCTGGGCCTGTTGCGCAAACTTTACGCGCTGCACCAAGTCGAGAATCATGGCTTCTGTCTGGTTGGCCTCGATGTCAAAATCAAAACCAATCAAAGCGGATGTGGTGTAGCGCTGGATAAATGCTGCAAAGCCTGTGTCGGTGCCACACGTGAAAACACCACCTTCACCGCCGGTGGAGATGATGTAGGGCAGGCGCGCCCGGACCAGGGCGTGCAGATTGGCATCGGCCAATGCCGCCGCTGGTACGCCACCCCACTGTTCTTGCCCACATTCTCCGGAAGCAAAGGCCAAAGAAATGGCATTGACCCCCGGCGGCAGTACGTGGCTCGCGCCCTCGATCAAAGCAACGGGCTGGCCGTTTTGTAGGCTGGAAATGCGCTTGTGCTGCGCATCCAAACCCATATTGACGTGCTTGTAGGGGCCAAAGAGCAGCGTTGTGCTCTGGGGCGGTATCGTGGTGCAGGCTACTGCAAGCAGGCTGGCTGCAAGCACCAGGCCTGCACGAATCAAGCTGGGATGAAGAAACATGGTGATTGTCACGATCTGGGTTTATATCGACAAAAAAACGGGGCCCTGTGGGGCCCCGTGAAAAATTGGTCCGTGTGAGCGCAAGCGCCCGTTGGACCATCCCCTATCACATTGATTTGAAGATTGCGCTATCAGAACTTGAAGCGCATACCTACATAGTGTTGAGCACCGTTCGAGTAAAAGCGGCCTGGCTGATCCGGATTGAACACGTAGTTCTTCAAGATCGGGTTGTTCAGGTTTTGGCCTGAATACGACAGCGTCAGATCCTTGGTCAGCGAGTAGTTCAGAGAAATAGCCAAGCTGCCCACGGCGTCTTGGTAAAGTGGCGTACCGCGGTCCAGAGCAGCCAGGTACGACGAGCGCCATGAGTAGCCCACGCGTGCGTTGAACGTGTCGTTCTCAAAGTACATACCGAAGTTGGAGGTGTACTTGGAAGCACCTAACAAATCGCAAGGACTGGATGTAGTGACATTGGTCACAGCCGCGCAGGTACCAAAGTTTTGTGCACCGTCTGCAATGGTCAAGTTACCGTCTACACCGAAGCCCATGCCCACGGGCATTTGCAATGCAAACTCGGCACCCTTGATGGATGCGCCTACGTTAATGGGGGCGGTAATCTCGTAGTTGTCGAATACGGCCGTACCGCTCTTCTCAGACTTGGTCGCGTTGATGAACTGGGCGTTGTACTTGCCGTAGCCAACGTAGTTGCGCAGGTCCATGTAGAACACGCCCACGGATGCCAAAGCGCGGGGAGCAAAGTACCACTGCACAGTCGCGTCGTAGTTGTTCGACAGGATAGGCTGCAAGTAAGGGTTGCCGCCGTTGCCGCGTGCCTTGTCGCCAGCCGTCAGTGGATCGGTTAGGCTCACCGTACCTGCCAGCGCGCCAAAATCAGGGCGCGTCATGGTGCTGGACACGCTGAAGCGGGCCACTACATCCTTGTTGACGTCGATCTTCAGGTTAGCCGATGGCAGGATGTTGGTGTAGGTATTGCTGATGTCAGTCTGATTGACAAATCCACCCCAAGGGAAGGCTGGCAGCTTGCCGGTCGCATTCGCTGGAAGGATCTGGTAGTTGTGTGTCACGCCCTTGGTGTTGACGATACGCACACCGACATTACCGCTCCAGCCTGGGCCTTCCAAGTCACCCGAAATGTAGGCCGCCGTAGTGTCTTCGGTCAGGCTGAACATGTCGGGGTAGTAGGTACGCTCTGTTGAGCGGTTGGAGTACTTGTCACCCCAAGCGTTCAGTACGCTGCGATCGAGTTGCCATACGTTCTTGGGGAAGTCGCCACCCAGGCCCGTGCCGAAATCGGACGGGTAGGTTTGATCATTCCATGCGGGGGCATTGCCAGCCGCGAAGGGATCAGCACTCCATTTTGGACCTTGTGCCACGGCAAAGTTGCTACGCTCATGCTTGGTACCTCGCATGCCGAATTTGATTTCGGTCAGCGGGCCCATGTTTACCGCGTAGGCCGCATCCAATTGGGCGTAGGCTTCCTTGTCTTCGGTGGAGGCTGGGCTGTAGCCGAAGATCCAGTCCAGCGTCGTACCCGCGAAGTTGGCAACATTGCCCGATGGGAATTTGACGGTGGCGGGGCTACCCAGTCCGTTGAGTTGGTAGTTCAGGCCGGTGTTGAACACGTCACCTTCGTACACGCCTTGGGTCGGTGTCTCGCCGATACCTTTGGTTTGCCCGATTTTTCCTTTAATAGTCAACACATCGCTAACGCGGAACTTGCCGTCCAGGTCAAAGAATTCGGTCGAGGACTTGGCACCTTCGCGCACGATGTTGTCAACGATGGCGTACTGCAAGGGTGCTGCAGCTGTGCCTTTGTTGGAATAGTTGGCCGAAGTCAGTGTGCCGTTTTGGATGGTGTAGCTGTCAGGCAACTTACCACCAATCAAGGTACCAGAGCCGCCCATATAGGCCATGAAGTTGCGGTTGTAGTTGGAGGCATCCATCTTCGAGCTAAAGTAGGTGGCTTCCAAGGACAGGTCACTGGTGGGCTTGAATTGCACATCGATCAGACCACCTTGGCGCTTGCGCTCTTGCTCAAATAAAGAAGAGCCAATCAGGCGCGGGAACCAGACGCCGGTCAGTTTGGGGTCCAGGGCTACGACCGGGTTGTCAGATGCCACCTGGCGCCAATCCAGCAGCTCCTGGCCATCGCGGCGCAGGGATCGTTTTTCAGAGAACACGTGGGCCATGATGCCCAAGGTGTTGCTGTCGTTCTTCCAGTTGAACAAGACGCTGGCCTGTGGGTCGTTTTTGTTGGCCAGTGTGGAGTACACGTTTTCAATCGAGCCGTCCACAGAGAATTGCTTCTTGGCATCCAGTGGGTGGCGGGTGATGATGTCGACGGTACCGGCAGCGCCGCCTTCAACCAAATCCGCGGTGGGGGATTTCTTGACCACCACCTGGCCGACGATTTCCGAAGGCAACAAAGAGTAACTGGCACTACGACCGACCGCACCGCCTACTTGGTCTAACACGAACCAGTCGCCCGAGGACATCGCGTGGCCATTGATCAGAGTTTGCGTCAAGCTGGGACTGGTACCGCGTAGGCTTACACGATCATTTTCGTCAAAACCACCGGAGCCCGCAGCGGACGAGCTGATATTTACGCCGGGAATGCGTTGCAAGGAGTCCGCAACGTTTTTGTCAGGCATCTTGCCAATGTCTTCAGCGGTGATCACTTCAACATTGGAGTCGGCATTGCGCTTTCTGGAGATCGATTGCTCCAATGAGGCGCGGATACCGGAAACGGTCACCGTGTTCAATTCGGCTTCGGTCTTACTCGTTTGCTGGGCCTGTACGGATGCAATGCTCAGCAAAGTGAGTGCAACAGCGGTGGCTATGGGGGTGCGTATCAGCTTCATGGTTTCCTTATTTACGGTGACGGTGTGGATCGGTTGGCGGGTTAACTTAGGATGCATCGTGCGGCAATATTGGTTTGATACCACATTATTCATTGTAGATGCCACTATGCTACCAATTATGCGGATTTGCAATCGCTAAGTCGTATTAAAGTGCTATGGAAAACCCTAGTTTGTGGTTTTTTTGAGGTGCTGGTATTCAAAAATCGCAGCTACTGACGAGGGCGGGCGTTGCGGGTGCAACGCTATCCACTGCAAGTACTTTGCTGGTGCGCATGTGCACCACTATGGTGTCAATTTCCGCTGGGGTGAGCACCTGGTTCTTCACGTGCAGCACCCAGTCAATGTCTTGCTGGTATATCCGTAGGCTGCTCACGCCGGGCAATTGGCCTCCGGGTGAAAACCACACGTTGAAATTGATCGACATGGGAACGACGGGATAGTTACGTCCACCGTGATCGGCCACCACCACACCATCGAGGATGTGACGTGTGCGGCCATCGGCAACTTGCATCACCAGCGTATGCCAGCCGCCCAGCGGGCGAAACTCCTCATGCGCTTGATTAAAGGCCAGCCAGGGCTCGATGCGCACGGTTTGCCAGGTGATGCCGTACAGACGGGGGCGCATATCGCCCCAGCCGCCATTGGGCAGATATTCCCAGTCCACTTCACTGAACTCAGGGTCAAAGTCATATTTAAGGGGGCTTACAGCGTAAAAGCTTTGCACCACTACATCCCCAGTGGGGCCTTGCACTGGTGCATCGGAGAACCGTACCCGTGCGGCGTAGGTGCCTTCGAGGTATTTGCGGGCATGGCACAACTGGGCCTGGGCGGTGCCCGGACCAGTGCCATCGGTACTGGCTTGCAAGCGTAGCAGTTGGTTGCCGGGGCGCTCGGGGTCGGCTACCAGGCTAACGGTGCCAGGGCTCCACTGTGCGCCGGGTATGCCGGGGTGGCCGGGTTGGCTGCGTTGAATCCAGCCACCCCTTATCAAGTCGGCGGTACTGGCGTAGCTGAAGTCGTCAAACAGCACACCCGAGGTGGGTAGTACTCGCGCAGGTGCCGCGTGTGCCGCGCCATGTGTCGCGACCTCCAGGGCCAGCAGTACCCAAGCGAATGTGAGGCCATGGCGCACGCGCATCGTGACTCCTTATGCCGAGCTTGTTTCTGCCGCGGGGAATTTGACAAAGAACATTAGCACTAGTGCCGGGATACCGCAGCCAATCGTCCACAGGAAGAAGGTCTGATAACCCATGGCCAGCTGAATATCACCACTGATGGTCTTGGAAATGATGAAGCCGAGCTGCATAACGCCCGAGCCCAAGGCGTAGTGGGCCGTCTGGAAGCGACCCGGTGCTACAGCCTGCATGATGTACAAAATCATGCCGACAAAGCCAAAGCCATAGCCCAGCATTTCAATGGCCACCGCAGTGCCAATGTGCAACATGTCGGATGGTAGGGCAGTGGCCAGGTAATAGAACACTACGTTGGGTACAGCCATCGCAATGATCAGCACCGGCATGGCGCGGCGCAAGCCCAGCCAGGCGGTGAAATAGCCGCCCAAAATGCTGCCGACCAAAAACGCTGCTGTGCCTGCCGTGCCATAGATGCCGCCGACCTGTTCAGTGGTCAAGCCCAGGCCACCCTTGGCGCGCGCTTCAATCAGAAACAGGGGACCGATGGTTTGCACTTGGCCTTCGGCAAAGCGAAACAGAATAATGAACAGGATAGCCAGCCAGACACCGGGTTTGAGCAGAAAGTCAGCCACCACTTCCTTTAGGGTCTTGAACACCGAAGCCACGTTCAGATCCGAGTGGGTGGTGTTCAACGTGCCCGGCAGTGCCCAGGCGTTGTAAGCGGCCAGTACGGCCAGCAGAATGGACAGCATTACAAAGATCGTGGACCAGGCATTGAACACGCCAATTTTTTGTTCCAAATGCCCAGCCAGCACCAGCAGGCCGCCCAGCGTCAAGAATTTGGAGGCGTTGAAGAATGCGCCCTGCCAGCCAGCGTAGGCTGCCTGTTGCTTACTGCCCAAGCTGGCCATGTACAGGCCGTCGCAAGCAATGTCATGCGTAGCCGATGCATAGGCCAGTACAAAAAACACCGCGATACTGAGCGCAAAGTAAGCTGGCATCTGCAGCGCTAGTGCCAGCAGCGCCAAGCCCGCCGCACCGGTGAACTGCATCACCACGACCACCATCTTTTTGCTGCGCAGCATTTCCAGAAACGGACTCCACAGCGGCTTGAAGGCCCATGCCAGGCCCAGCACGCCGGTCCAGCGGGCTATTTTGTCGTTCTCCACGCCCATGTTCTTGTACATCAGGCCAGCAATCAGCATGACCACAAAGAATTGCATGCCTTGCACGAAGTACAGACTGGGCATCCAGACCAGGGGTGAGCGTGCTGGAGCAGCCGAAGAGGTTAAGGGTGTGGACATGGCGGATCTCGGGTTAGAGTCTGAGTGCGAGGGAAGTCAGGCCGTGGTCAGCGGCACAGGCGCACTGCCCGGCGTACCCGCCTGGCCCAGCAGCCAGGCGCGCAGGGCCACTAGTGCGCCGTCGGCATAACCCCAGGTGATCACCGCAGGGGCGGCAATGTCAAACACCTGAAATGGATTCCACACGGCCAGGTGCAAATCAATCGGCCAGGCGTGGGCCGCGGCTGCGTAGCGGCCATGGTGGTTGGACACCAGGATGTTGATGCGGCCATCACGCGGCAACGTCGTCGCTCCGAGTGCGCGCAGGTCAGGCACTGGCACAAATTCGACATTACTAAAGCCTTCAAACAAGGCACGAATCTGCGCGAAAGGCAGCCCGGCTTCAGAGACGCCGTCGCTGACTACTTCAGCTTGTGCAATGACGCGAATCGCCTCAGCAGATTGCGGCGCGTGCGTGCTGCCTACGGAGGTCAGGCCGCTGGCCCAGGCCTGCTGCATCAATTGCTGGTCCTGGGCTTGTTGGGTTTGGGAGTAAGTCGTCTGCGTGAGCGGGAAGCGCATTGCCAGCGTATCGATGCGCACGCGCGCAGTCTCCAGACTGGCTGCATTCAGCACCCCAGCGGTAATGGCGGCGCCAATGGATTCCAGTGCTGCCAATTGCTCGTGGCGTGCACCCTGGGCCAGCACCATATCGGCACCAGCTTGCAAGGACAGTACTGCCGCGCGCGCATGGCCGTATCGGTCATGTATGGCCTTCATCATCAGCGCGTCGGTAATGATCACGCCCTGGTAGCCAATGGCGTCGCGCAGTATGCCGGTCAGCAGCTTGCGCGATAGCGTAGCGGGGTGCTCCGGGTCAATTTGCGGGTAAACGATATGCGCCGTCATGACGGCGGGCGCGGTGTCGGCCAGCGCCCGGAAAGGAATCAACTCCAGCGCTTCCAGTTCGGCCAACGACTTGTCGACGCTGGGCAGGGCGCGGTGCGAGTCGGTATGGGTATCGCCGTGGCCCGGAAAGTGTTTGACGCAGCAGGCCACACCCTCGGACATCGAGCCCTGCATCCAGGCCTCGGCCAAGCGCGCCACGGCGTGGGGATCGGCGGAAAAGCTGCGCTCGGCAATCACCGGGTTGGCCGGGTTGTTGTTCACGTCCAGCACGGGTGCAAAGTTCCAGTTGATGCCCAGGCTGCCCAAACCGCGGGCGACCGCAGCGCCTACTGCGTACGCCGTTTCGGTGTCATCTGCCGCACCCAGTGCCATGGCTGCGGGCGCTTGGGGCAAAAAGGTAGCGCGAATCACCGAGCCGCCCTCTTGGTCAATGCCGATCAGGCCCAGTGGGCCAAGTACGGCACGCAAATCTGTGGTGAGCTTTTGCACCTCTTCGCGGGTGCCCAGGTTTTTACGAAATAGGCAGACCGCACGGACCCGGTGGTCGTGCAAAAATTGGGCAGTCTCCGCGTCCAGGGCGGTGCCTTCGATATCGACCATCACGAGCTGGCCAGGGTGCAGCACAGGGGTGTTCATTGCAAAAAATCCTCAATGTGTGCGGGTCACTTTGGCCAAAAATCGGGGCTCGTCCGGGTTGCGTCCCCGGGTACGGGCCAGGGCTTCTACCATCGGGTAGAAGCTTTGAATCAGTGAGATCGGGTCCAACTCAATCGATGCGGTTTCTGCCATGGGCAAATTGGCACCCGGTGTGCCGACGGGCGCGGCCAGCAAGACATTGGCGCCGCGCAGGTGCATTTCTTCGGCCAGTGCCAGCAGGCCCTCCTGCGCCGGACCGCGGGGGGCGAACACCAGCAGCGGGTAGCCTTCTTCGATCAGCGCCATGGGGCCGTGTTTGACTTCAGCGCTGGAGAAAGCCTCCGCCTGGATTCCACAGGTTTCCTTGAACTTGAGCGCGGCTTCCAGGGCCACCGGCATGCCGGTGCCACGACCGATCACCAGCAGACGGTCTACGTCCTTGAGGATATCAACGGCGCTGGTCCAGTCCATATTTGCGGCGCGGGACAAGTCACCGGGTAGGGTCGACAGCGAATCCTGCAGGGCCAGGTCGTCTTGCCAAGCTGCGACCACGCGCGCGCCCGCGACCATTTGCGTGATGAAGCTCTTGGTGGCCGCTACGCTGATTTCCGTGCCAGCATGCAAGGGGAATACCCACTGCGCGGCTTCTGCCAAAGGCGAATCCGGTTTGTTGACAAACGCTGCTGTGATCGCACCGCCTTCGTGGAGGAAACGGGTGGGGGCTACTAAGTCCGGGCTTTGGCCCGACTGCGAGAAGGCCAGCGAGACCAGACCTTCACACCGGATTTGCGACTGGTACAGCGTGATCAGCGACATGGGCAACGAGGTGACGAGACGACCCATGCGCGCCATCACTAAATAGGCAAGAAAGTGGGCTGCATGGTCCGAGCTGCCGCGGGCTATGGTGAGCAGGGATGCGGGTGGTTGGTTGCGCAGCAGAGCTCCAAATTCGGAATACTCTTTGTCGTTGTGGGCGAGTTGGGATGCAACGGCATCCGGGGCTTCTCGGCATTCAGCCAGCATGTGCGTGGTCAATGGAATTTCCTTCTACAAAAACGTTTTCAATATGGAGATCGCGGTTCAGGACCACGATGTCGGCCCAACTGCCCACGCTCAGGCGGCCGCGGTCAGCCAGGCCCAGGTAGTCCGCCGCATGGGTGGATACGCGGCGGGAGGCGTCGTGCAGAGGCAAGCCCAGCGTGTCCACCAGATTGCGCAGGGCTTGGTCTAGCGTGAGAGTGGATCCCGCCAGCGTGCCGTCCGCGAGGCGCACGCCACCCATGCATTTGTAGACCTTGTGGCTACCGAGTCGGTATTCTCCTTCGGGCATGCCAGTGGCAGACGTGGAATCCGTCACGCAGTACAGGCAGGGAATAGCGCGCAGTGCGACGCGAATCGCCCCGGGATGTACATGCAGCAGGTCGGGGATGATCTCGGCGTATTTGGCATGTGCCAGGGCAGCACCGGCCATGCCGGGCTCGCGGTGGTGCAGGCCAGTCATCGCATTGAACAGGTGCGTAAAACCACCCGCACCGCGGGCCAGGGCGTTCACGCCGTCCTCATATGTGCCCGTGGTATGGCCGATCTGAATGCGGTAGCCCGCCTTGCACAGTGCATCAATCAGCGCCATATTGCCCGGCACTTCGGGGGCCATGGTGATCAGTCGGATCGGGGCCAGCAGGTTCAATGCGTTCAATTCATTGAGTTGTACCGGACGCGCAAAGTCTGGCTGGGCGCCCAGCTTTTCATCGTTGATGTAGGGACCTTCCAGGTGCACACCGAGCACACGTGCGCCTTGGGCCGAACGCTCGGCGCAGACGGTTTTGAGTGCTGTCAGCGCCATCACCAAGTCTTCTTTCGGCGCCGTCATCGTAGTGGCCAGCATGGAGGTCGTGCCATGGCGAGCATGGGTCACGCTCACCTGCGCCCCCGCGTCGCCACCCTGCATGATGTCGCCCCCGCCGCCGCCGTGCACGTGCAGATCAATGAAGCCCGGCAGCACCAGCGGCTGGCCGGATTCCCGCGCCTGGCTTTCAGCAATACGGATACCGTCAATACGGGTCACACGGCCGGTGTCGTCAAAGCTGATATGGCCGCGCACGAACCCCGCTGGGGTCAGGATATTGCCCTGAATGGTTGTCATCCTTCGCGCCTCATTTCGGCCACGAAGTCGTAGTAATCACTGCGGCAATAGGAGTGGGTGAGCTCTACGGCCTGACCAGATTCGAGGTAACCAATCCGAGTGATGAACAACACGGCCTGGCGATCGGGAATGCCCAGTTGCTCGGCCAGGCGGGGCTGGGCGTTGAGTGCGCGGATGTGTTGCAAGGCCCGTACCGGGGCTTGGCGAATGCGGGTCAGGTGTTCGTACAGCGAACCCTCCACCGCCATCGGGTCGGCAATGACCGACTGCGGCAAGATGCTGACTTCAAACGCCATGACCACATCGTCGGCCAGGCGCAAGCGCTCCAGCCGTGCCACGCGCGCCCCGGGCGACAGGCCCAATGTGAGTTGCTCATCGGTCATCGCAACGCTGATGCTGCGGTTGAGCCAGCGCGACGACGGCGTGTAGCCACGCCGCTCCAATTCTTCTGAGAAGCTAGTCAGGCGCGACAGGGGCTGCTCCAGCAGCGGCGCGATGTAGTTGCCAGAGCCGCGCTTGCGGATGATCAGGCCTTGTTCGACCAATTGGTCAATCGCCGAGCGGGCTGTCACCCGCGACACATTGAGGGTTTCGGCCAGCAGACGCTCGGAGGGCAGGGCTTCGTCGGGCTTATAGCCGCCTTCGCGGATGGTCTGGGCTAGCAGGCGTGCCACCTGCAGGTAAATCGGAGAACTGTCTTGCGGGTCTGGCGAAAACGTCAACGGACCACGGATCATTGCGGTGTCTCCAGGGCTTTTCGTACCAAAAGCAGCGCACCGTAGGGCGCATCGAAGCGAGCGTCTACGCAGCGGGCCAAGGTGGTCCTGGTAAGGTGGGGTTTAAGTTGTTGCCCGATGCTGCCGCACAAGGCCAGCGGTAGCGTGCCGCCGGGGTCCATGGCCAGGGCTATGGTGTCGAGGGCCGCTGCAGCCTGGATCAACAAATCGTTGGCCGCCGGGTCGACAGGGGCGCAGTCAAACACCAGGCGGGCCAACTGCGCGTACTCAAATTGGCGGGCTGCGGCGCACCAGGCCTGCAAGGCTTCGCGGCTGGTGCCGCAGCGGGCCTGCACAGCCGCCGCCAGGGGGCTGGCAGGGCGGCGTTGGTCCATCGTCTGCTGGGCGATGGCCATGGCGCGTAGGCCCAGCCAGGCGCCACTGCCTTCATCGCCAACCGGAAAACCCCAGCCGCTGACCTCATGGCGGCTGCCATCAATGCGCAAGACTTCGCCCACGCTACCGGTACCTGCTGCCACCATGGCACCCGGCTGCCCGCCGTGGGCGCCCAGCAGCATGGTGTGGGCATCGGTAGCCACCACCAGCTTGGCAAATCCAGGGTCTTTCGCTTGAAATTCATCGGCCCAAGGGCGATAGTGGATGCCGGATAGCCCGGCGCCCATCGCGCAGACCGACCACGCGGGTGTTGCCCGCCCGATACACGCAAAAGCGGCGTTAACCGCCAGCAGAATATGCTGCCATGCGGTGTCTATACCTTGACCCAAAGCGGAAGGGCCAGCTTGACCCTGGGCCAACACCGCTCCGTCGGTTTGGGCTACCGCCACGCGGGTTCCTGTGCCGCCGCCGTCTACGCCTATCAAATACTCGATCATGGTGGGTCTCGGTACACTAGAAAAATGCCTAAAGTGGTATTTCCCAGTCTCTAGAAATCATAACATACCAATTTAATACCAATACAACTGGTCTGCATATTGGTATTTACCCAAATAGAGCTTGAGCCGCCCCTGCGTTTTTCTGTCATTCGGTCTGGGTGGAGTGTGGGGATTCAGATGCCAGGGTAATAATGCACAGGAATTCCCCCCCCACCCAAGGATTCGTATGCGAGCCTCGCACGTGCCCCAATCGTCTGGCATTGACACGGACCGCGAACTGGATAAGGCGCTCGCGTCTGGTCCGCTGCGGGACATCGTGATCCCACCCTGCCCGGAATTGCTGGTCGCACTGCGCAAGGAAATGGGCAACGCGGACCCCGAGCCGCAGGTGATTGCCGACATTGCCGGGCGCGATGTGGCCATGGCTGCCTCGGTAATTCGCACCGCCAACAGCCCGTTTTACGCCCGCGCGCGCGCCGTGACCTCGGTGTCAGAAGCCATGGGAGTGTTGGGCGTGCGCATGACAGAAAAGCTGCTGACCGCTTTTTTGACCCGCAATGCAATTCGCATCCACTCACCGGTGCTGGAGCACTTTTGGGAAACCTCTACGCGCCGCGCGATGGCCATGGCCCATATTGCGCGCGAGCTCTACGGTGTGGACGCCGATCTGGCCTATACCTGCGGTTTGTTTTACCACGTGGGCATTCCAATTCTGATGCAGGGCGTTAGAGGCTATGCCGGCACGCTGGCGGAGGCCCTGGCCCGCCAAGACCGCAGCTTTACCGCTACCGAAAACGCCGCCCACCGTACAGACCACGCTGTCGTGGGGGCTTTGGTGGCACGCACCTGGCGCTTGCCCAGCCCGATTTACCAGGCGGTGCGCCTGCACCATGATTTCACGGTGTTGCGCGCCAGCAGCGTGCCACCCGAAGTGCGCACACTGGTCGCCATGGCTTTGGTAGCGGATCATTTGGTAGCCCAGCACGAGGGTGTGGCTCAAGGCAAAGAGTGGGACCAATATGGCCCGGAGTGTCTAGCCTACATACGGGTCACGGAGATAGAAGTCGATGCCTGGGTAGACGCGCTGCACCCGGTGTTGGAAGGCGTCACGCTGTAGCCGCTGATTTCACTTTAGTCCTGGTAGGTCTTGGCTTCCAGGCCCAGTGCGCGGATTTTGATGGCGGCTTGCTCGGCTTGGGCTTCGGTGGTGAACGGCCCGACACGAATGCGGGTGCGCAGGCCGCGCTGCATTTGCAAGGTGTCAACCCGTGTTGGGAGTTGTGCAGCTTCCAGTTTGGCCTGCGCGTTTTTCGCATTGGCTGCCTTGGCAAACAATCCCACATTCACACCATAACGGCCCGCCACGGTCACCGGTGCCGATACCGCAGATGCCGGGCGACTCGTAACTTTAGTGGCGACAGCCGCGGGTGCTACCGGAGTCGATGCGACTGGCTTATCGGCGGCTGCGACTACTGCCGCCGAAGAGGCTGGTGCTGAAGGTGTTGAAGGGGTTGAAGGTGCTAAAGGTGCTAGGGGTGCTACCGCGCTAGCAGGGGTGGATAGCGGTTTCGGGGCTGCAACCGCCACCGGCGCCGAGGCGGCTACCCCTGGCATCTCTTTGACTTTGCCGCTGGCCATTTGGGGTGTGGTCGGGGTTACACCCGCCAGCTTGATACCAGCGTGTTGCATCAAGGCGGAGAACTGCAGCGCGCTGAGCCCCAAGGCCACTAACAAACCCAGTTGCACCGAGCCCACCGCTATCGCGCGGCGCGGCTGGCTAGACTGACGGGCCAGCGCTGCACACGACTGCGCTACCTCGGTATGGGCGGTCAGGGCCACGGCCATGCGCTTGCGGCAGTGGCTGTGGAACCAGACATTGCCCCAAAGCCCCGGAACCAGAACAGCAGTGAGAAGCCAGATGAGGAACATGGTGATTTGCCCTGTTTCAGAAAGATCGAAAAACAAACGCCCGATGCCAAATACCAGCAGCATACTGCCCGCCAGTGCGCCCACATAAGCCAGCGCTGCGCCGCCCATTTTGCGAAACGCCAGCCAGCCCAAGGTCCAAAGTCCAGCGGCCGTATTCCAGTGGGGTTTCCATCGACTCGCGCTTTCCCAGGCGGTAAAGAGTGGGAGGTAGTAGCCAGTGCTCACCGGCCCAATTGCAGCGCGGTACAGCGCCGTAGTGAAGTCTTCGTCTTCGCGGAGTTCACCGGGCTGGGCGGTACTGGGTGGCATGTTGAGTCAGTTGGGGACAGAGCAAAGTTCACGGGGTGTAACTCTTGGTCTGACCCCCAAGTCTATTGGCTTGCATGGCGGCCGCTACTTCCTGGCCTAATTCAATGACCGCCATCGCGTAATAACTGCTCCAGTTGTAACGGGTGATGGTGTAGAAGTTAGCGGTGCCCGCTACGTACTGCGCAGCGGCTGCGCCATTTTGTAATTCCACCAGCGCTAGCAGGCCTGGGTGTAAGAGCGCGTCGGCATCCAGCTCGGCGCCCTTGTCGGCCATCACGGCTGGGCTGAAGGTAGGCAAGATGTCGGGCGCCATCAACGCCGTCATGTCGAGCTTGGCGGGGTTAAATTGCACTTTGTAGTGCGTGGGCATGCCACTCTGCCAGCCGTAGGACTTGAAGTAATTGGCCACCGAGCCAATCACATCCGCGGCGCTGTTGAACAGGTCGATGCGGCCATCGCCATCAAAGTCCACCGCGTACTGGCTCCAGCTCGATGGCATGAACTGCGGTAGTCCCATGGCACCGGCATAGCTGCCGCGCAGGGCTAGCGGGTCGGTGCCAGTGCGCTCCGTCAATACCAAAAAGGCCTCTAGTTCTGACAAGAAGTAGGCACTGCGTGCCTTGGCGCGTGGGTGGCTTTGCGGAAAGTCAGACGCCAGCGTGGTGAGCGCGTCCATCACCCGGTAGGTGCCGATCTGCTGGCCGTAAATCGTCTCCACGCCAATGATGCCCACAATGATCTCGGGCGGCACGCCAAATTCTTGCTGGGCGCGCTGCAGTGCATCGGCATGGGCCAGCCAGAACTTGACCCCGGCGGCGGTGCGGATGGAATCAACAAAGCGGCTGCGGTACACCGCCCAGTTTTTGGGCATGCCAATGGGGGCGGGTGCCATGGCGCGCACGACAGACGGCATCAAGTGCGCGTGGCCGATGGCCTGACGCACCCAGTCGGCGCTCAAGCCCGAGCGCTGGGCTATGGCATCTGCGGCTTGCATGGCATCGGCCCGGGTGGCGTACAGCGGGCCGGTAGTTGTTGTAAGTGCTCGAGTTGCCTTAGAAATCGACTTTTTAGCGTGTTTTAGGCCGCTGGCCCAGGTGTTTCCTGCCTGAGTAGCTATAAAAAATGTAGCAATGAGGCTAAAGGCCCATCGTTTTGAAGGTCGGTTCATGGGTGCAGATTGTCGGGCCAGGGCAGGCGGCGAAACGCACGCTGCAGGCTGGTGAAAGATTCAACGTTTGGTTGGCCCGCATAACGCCAGGCCTCCAGGCGCAGTAGCCAGTCGGTCAGTGGCGCGGCGGTGGTTTCGGGCAAGCGCTGGCGCAGCAGGTCCGCTATCTGGCGCGGTGGTGTGTTCTCCGGCAGTGTCAGCCCGACGCGCGCCAATCGGGCTTGAGCTCGGTGCAGCAGGCGCAGCCAGGGGTCCTGGCGGTGGCGCTCCCACAGCGTCCAGGCGGCGCCCACCAGGCTCACCGCCACAATGATGCCAATCAGCACATAGCTCAGGTCTTCCCAGCTGGGCGACTCAAAACCGATGTTGCGCAGCAAATCGAGCTGTTTGCTCTGCGAGTAGTTCAACACCCACTGGTTCCAGCGGTTGTTGGCCGCATCCCAGAAGGCGCGCAGGTTCAAGGCCACTTGTGGACTCAAAGCGCCGGCCAGCACTTGGGTGACCGCATTGCGTGGCGCCTGCAGGCGCTGGAAGCTACCGGTGCGCCCCGGTGATACGGCCGAGGTCGGGTCCACCCGAACCCAGCCGCGGCCTGCATACCAGACCTCGGTCCAGGCGTGGGCATCGCTTTGGCGCACGGTCCAGTAGCCGTCGACACTATTGACCTCGCCGCCCTGGTAACCCGTGACGACGCGGGCCGGAATGTCCAGCGCCCGCATAAGCAGTACAAAGGACGAGGCGATGTGTTCGCAAAAACCTTCCTTTTTGTCGAACCAGAATTCATCGGCCGAGTGCGTGCCATAAACGCCAGGCTCCAGCGTATAGGTGTAGCCACCGGTGCGCAGCCTCTGCAGCACGGCAGCCACCAGTGCTGCCGCGTCTGCTGTAGCCAGCGCTGGGTCGCGGCGCATGTCGGCGGCGAGCTGCAGCGTGCGCGGATTGAAGGTGGGCGGCAGGTCAATGAAATCCTGTAACCCCGTGTTGAGCCGCGTGGGACCATGGGTGAAGCTGGTGTAGCTTTGCACGTTGTAGCGCACCAGGTCGGTTAGCGGCTTGTCGACGACCCACTGAAGATCAGCATTCATGTACGGTGTGTAGCCCACGATGCCGGGGGCTTCGGGCGTTGCGTCTAGCACCAGCATCCAGGGGCGGTTATTGCCCTCCAGCGTTACCTGGTATTTGACCGGATCACCCTGCACCTGCAGATTGGGGCCAAGCTGCAAGCGCTGCGGAAAATTGGAGCGCAGCGGTAACCACTCGCGTCCGGTGAAGGTAGACAACACGGGCCCGCGGAAATACAGCTCACGCTGGGGCGGTGGGCGTCCTTCAAATCGCACGCGTAGCGCAATGCTTTCGTCTAGTGCCAATGTTGCCATTGTGCCCACCTGCATGGTGGCGGACAAACCACTGCGTCCGGCCATGGCGTCAGAGGGCACGCCCCATAGCGGCGCCACGCGTGGGAACAGTGCAAACAGCACCACCATGATAGGCGCGCCTAGCAAGCACATCCAGCCCGCGGTGACTGCCGCCACGCGCAGCGGGGGCTTACCTACCGGCATATGGCTACTCACTAGCGCGGTGAGTAGCCCCATCAGCCCGATCAGCATGGACACGGCCAGCAGCAGGCTCTGTGAGAAAAAGAAGTTAGAGAGCAGCGTGAAAAAGCCCAGAAAGAACACCACAAAGGCATCGCGCTGGGCGCGTAGCTCCAGGGTCTTCAGGGCCAGAAGCACCACGATGAACGTGACACCCGCATCGCGCCCCAACAGCGTACGGTAGGTGAAGTATGTGCCGCCCATGGCCAAGCCCAACAGCACCACCAGCCACCAGCGTGAGGGCAGGCTCTGGCTGCGCAGGGCAATAGCACCGCGCCACAACAAAATAGCTGCCGCCATGGCGCTGCACCACACCGGCAGGCGGCCCACCTGGGGCAAGATAAGCCAGGCAATCACCAGCAATAGAAACAGCGTGTCGCGGGCTTCTCGCGGCAAATGCGTCAGGCGCTGCAGCAGGCCGGGCGTGGTGATCTCTTTCACGGATGCACCGCCAGCGCCATCAGACATTTTTGTTGGTGGGTAGGGCCACAACCCGGAACAATCTCTTGGCTGGGTAAGCGCAGGCCGTATTGCAAGCCCTGTTTCTCGGCCAGCAGCACCCAAGCGCACAGGCGCGACAGGCCAGCCTCTACATGGCTGCGTGCGCCGCCCAGGCCCGTGTGCGCCAGGTCCAGCCACAGCTCAAAACGCTGTACTTGCTGGGCATCACGGCTTACTAGCTCGTCTGACTTTGCGGCCTTTTTCCAGACCACCAGTTTGAGCGGGTCGCCCCGACGGTAGGCGCGCACACCATCAAACTCGCCAGTCGTTTGCTGGTGCACCGCCACGCTGCCGCCCGCACGCGGTTCGCCGGGGGGAAGTGGCGGTGGGTGCAGTTCGGGCGCGGGGTAGACCAGCACGCTGGCGGCAGGCCGCCACACCGTCCAGACCCGAAACGTGCCCAAAGGAAAGTGCGTTTGTGCGGTGAGGGTGGGCAGGCGGTGCAGGCCGCGTTGCGGTGGGCTAAAGCCCACTTGCACCTTGCTGGCACCCTGGGCGGGCACATCGGTCCAGCTCCAATGGTTGGTGCCCAGCACCGCCAGGCCAATACCGTAGCGTACGGATGTGCGCTGACTCAGCACATTGATGGCAATTGTGACGCTGGCCCCCGCAAACTGTGCCTCGGGTGCTATCAAAGTCATAGTGATGCCGCGCAGGTTGCTGTGGCACACGTGCATGCCCACCAGCGCGCTGCCGGCTAGCAAAAAGGTGAGTACGTAGCCCAGATTAAGCTGGTAATTGATGGATGCAACAAGCAACACCCCTAGCGTCATCGCCAGCATGATGCCGGGGCGCGTAGGTAGGATGTAGACGTTGCGCTGCGTGAGAAAGGTTTGGTCCTGCAGCTTGAGCCGCGATTCAAACCACCGCTGGAATCGCTGACGCAGCAAGGTGAGGGGATTCCAAGTCAGTGCACCCGTGGAACCGGCTTCGCCGGGCCACTGGGTGCGCCCCCTTGAGGGGGGAGCGCCGGAGGCGCTTCGGGGGGGAGTCATACCTAGGGCAAGGGAACGGCGGCCAACATCGCGCGCACCTGTTCGGCGGCACCCCGGCCCGAGTCGCCCACGGGAATCATGCGGTGTGCCGTCGCCTGCGGCAAGATGGCCTGCACATCGTCGGGGGCGACATAGTCGCGTCCGCTCAGCAGCGCTTGCGCCTTGGCCGCACGGATAACGGCAATACCGGCGCGGGGCGATAGCCCCTGAACAAACCATTGCCCAGAGCGGGTGGCGGCAATCAGATCTTGCACGTAGTCCAGCAGCGGGTCGGCCGCATGCACAGCCAGCACCAGTCGCTGAAGTTCATGCAGTTCGTCCAGCGTCAGCAGGCTGGGCAGTTTGTCCACCACGTCACGGCGGTCTTCGCCCGATAACAAAGCGCGCTCCGCGGCGCGGTCTGGGTAGCCCAAAGAGATGCGCATTAAAAAGCGATCTAACTGTGACTCGGGCAGCGCGTAGGTGCCAATCTGGTCCAAGGGGTTTTGCGTGGCGATCACAAAAAAAGGGTGGGGCAGGGCGCGAGTCTCGCCCTCCACAGTGACTTGTTTTTCCTCCATGGCTTCCAGCAACGCACTCTGCGTCTTGGGGCTGGCGCGGTTGATCTCATCGGCCAACAACACCTGGGCAAAAATCGGGCCGGGGTGGAATACAAAGGCCTCTTTGCCGCGCTCGTAGACGGACACCCCGGACAGATCGCTGGGCATCAAATCGGAAGTGAATTGCACGCGAGAAAACTGCAAGCCAAAGGTACGGGACAGCGCATGGGCCAGGGTCGTTTTTCCGACCCCCGGCACATCGTCTATCAGCAGGTGGCCACCGGCTAGCAAGCACGCTACACAGTCTTGTATCTGGGCCGGCTTGCCGACGATCACCGTGTTAAGCTGTTCCAGTAATGATTTGAGCTTGTGTTGTGCGTTCATGGCATGACGTTAACCGAAAATTTTGAATAACGAGTGCTTTGGTGAAGAAGACCGGATACTTTAGCCACCCCGATTGCCGCAAGCACGACATGGGCGAAGGACACCCTGAGTGCCCAGAGCGCTTGGATGTCATTGAGGACCGTTTGCTCATCACTGGCGTGGGTGATGCATTGGATCGCCGAGAAGCGCCGCAAGCTTCCCTTTCTGATTTGGGGCTGGCGCACGGTCGCATGCACATTGCGTCGATTCGTGGCCTGACTGATGGACTGTGTGATGACGTGAATGCCGGTGGCCCCACGCATGCCCAGATCGACCCCGACACTTGCATCAATGTCTACTCTTGGAACGCTGCGTTGCGCGCTGCGGGGGCCGCGCTGGCTGCGACCGATGCGGTGATCGCCGGCGAGCTGGCCAACGCCTTTTGCGCGGTGCGCCCGCCCGGTCACCATGCTTGCCGAGACCAGTCCATGGGTTTTTGCCTGTTTAATAATGTGGCTGTTGCGGCGCGCTATGCGCTGGAGCGCCATGGCCTCAAGCGCGTGGCGATTGTGGACTTTGATGTGCACCACGGTAACGGCACTGAAAATATCGTCGCGGGTGATCAGCGCATCCTTATGGTGAGTTTCTTTCAGCACCCGTTTTACCCCGAAGGCGGTAGCCATTCCAACGCCAGTAATTTGGTCAACCTGCCGGTACCCGCCTATACCAAGGGGCCGCAAATACGCGAGCTGGTCACCTCCCAGTGGTTGCCACGTCTGGAGGCCTACCGGCCCGAGATGATTTTTATCAGCGCCGGTTTTGATGCCCACCGCGACGACGATCTGGGCCAGATGGGCCTGTTGGAATCGGATTTCGCGTGGATGACTGAACGTATCAAAACGGTTGCGGACCGCCACGCCCACGGGCGCATTGTGTCTTGCCTGGAAGGTGGCTATAACCTCGACGCGCTGGCTCGCAGTGTGGAAGCGCATGTGCGTGTGCTGGCAGATTTATAGACCTATGCGAACTCCGACTCCGCAACCTATTGACGACCTGGACGCCTGGATGGCGGCCTTTGGCAAACCGACGGTGCTGATCGAGGTGTTGCTACTGATGGTGTGCGGTGCGTTGGCTTGGGCGCTAGTTGCCGGGATCCGCCGCGTCTTTACCAGCCTGGATGAACGCTCCATTTGGTTTGGCCGGCGCAATGTGGACGGCGTGTTGTTCCCGGCAATTCTGCTGTGCTTTGCCTATGCCTGCCTGGAAGTAGCCGATATTTACATGCCTGTGGCGGTGCTCAAGCTGGCTATTCCTATCCTGATCTCGTTGGTGGTCATTCGGGTGGGCGTCAAGGTGCTGCAGGCCGCCTTTGCGCAGGCCCGCTGGGCGCGGGTGCTGGAGACTACTATCTCGTGGTTTGCCTGGCTGATGGTGGTGCTGTGGGTGAGTGGCTTGCTACCCGTTGTCCTCAATGAGCTGGACCAAATTACCTGGAAGGTCGGTGGCTCTACACTGTCGGTGCGCACCATGATTGAGGGGGTGCTTACCGGCGGTGCGGTGTTGATCTTCACACTGTGGATATCCGCGGCGATTGAGAGTCGGCTGCTCAGCACGGCCACTGGCGGCGAGTTGTCGCTGCGCAAAGCCATTAGCAATGCGGCGCGCGCGATGCTTATATTTGTTGGAATGATGGTGGCCTTGTCCGTGGTCGGCATTGACCTGACAGCCCTGTCGGTATTGGGCGGAGCCATTGGCGTGGGTATTGGCTTCGGTCTGCAGAAGCTGGCGGCCAACTATGTCTCTGGTTTTGTCATTTTGGCCGAGCAGAGCATGCGCATTGGCGATAGCGTGCGGGTCGACAATTTTGAGGGTGTCATTACCCAGATCAATGCGCGCTACACCGTAGTGCGCTCCCTGGCTGGGCGCGAATCCATCGTGCCCAATGAAATGCTGATCACCAATCGGGTAGAAAACCTCTCGCTGGTGGACTCCAAGGTCAATTTAAGCACCGTGATCTCAGTGGGCTACGACAGCGATGTGGAGCAAGTGACGGCGCTGCTGGTGCAGGCCGCCGCAGCGCAAACCCGCGTCTTGGTGGATCCACCGCCCGCAGCACACCTGTCAGCGTTTGGCGCGGACGGATTGGAATTCACGCTCGGTTATTGGGTGACCGATCCCGAGAACGGCGCCCTGAATCTGCGCTCGGCGATCAACAAGGCCATCCTGGCTTCCTTACGACAGCATGGTATCGAAATCCCCTACCCGCAGCGGGTCGTGCACAACCGCTGATCTGCGGCAGTTGAAGTATTGCCCCTATTTTTAGTTACTTAAGCGCCCGAAGGTTGTGACCGCTTCGTTATAATCATAAAAAAGCACGACCGTTCTATTTTCTGGGGTCGCTTTAGCAACTGCCCCTTGAACAGGGTCGGAAAGCCGGGCGACATAGAATCAATAGATTGACGTGCACGTCAACCCGACAGACCTATTTCTAACACTCTGGAGCCGCAGCCATGAAAGTACTGGTACCCGTCAAACGCGTGGTCGACTACAACGTCAAAGTCCGAGTTAAGTCGGATGGCAGTGGCGTGGATATTGCCAACGTCAAAATGAGCATGAACCCTTTTGACGAAATCGCAGTGGAAGAAGCCGTGCGTTTGAAGGAAAAAGGCGTGGTCACCGAGGTGATCGCGGTGTCTTGCGGCGTGGCCCAGTGCCAGGAAACCCTGCGCACGGCCATGGCCATTGGCGCCGACCGCGCGATTTTGATTGAAACTTCCGAGGAGCTGCAGCCGCTAGCAGTGGCCAAGCTGCTCAAGGCGTTAATCGACAAAGAGCAGCCGGGCCTGGTAATTTTGGGCAAACAAGCAATTGATGACGACTGCAACCAGACAGGCCAAATGCTGGCGGCCCTGGCGAATCTGCCCCAGGCCACTTTTGCCTCTAAAGTTGAGATCGTTGATGGCAAAGCGCATGTGACCCGTGAAGTGGATGGAGGTCTGGAAACTCTGGCCATAACCTTGCCAGCCATCATCACCACTGACCTGCGTCTGAACGAGCCCCGCTATGTGACTTTGCCCAACATCATGAAGGCTAAGAAGAAGCAACTCGATATCTTCAAGCCCGAAGACCTTGGCGTGAACGTGGCTCCGCGCATCAAGACCCTGAGCGTGGCTGAGCCTGCCAAGCGCAGCGCGGGTATCAAGGTGCCTGATGTGGCAACTTTGGTGGACAAGCTTAAGAATGTTGCAAAAGTAATTTAAAGCACTGCGCTGATTAAAGGAAATTCCATGACTGCTCTCGTTATCGCTGAACACGACAACAATTCCATCAAGGGCGCAACCCTGAACACCGTGACCGCTGCTGCACAAGCCGGTGGTGAAGTGCACGTATTGGTGGCTGGCAGCAATGCCGGCGCTGCGGCGGCGGCGGCTGCGCAAATCGCCGGTGTGTCCAAAGTGATCCACGCCGACGAAGCCGGCCTGGCCCACGGCTTGGCCGAAAATGTGACTGCGCAAATCATGGCTATTGCCGCCAGTTACACCCATTTGGTTTTCCCAGCAACGGCGTCGGGAAAAAACATTGCCCCCCGGGTGGCGGCTAAGCTCGATGTGGGCCAAGTATCTGACATCACGAAGGTCATCAGCCCGGATACCTTTGAGCGTCCGATTTACGCGGGCAATGCAATTGCCACCGTGCAGGCCACTGATGCCGTGAAGGTGTTGACCGTGCGTACCACCGGTTTTGATCCTGCGGCCACAACCGGCGGTAGCGCTGCTATCGAGGTATTGGCCGCGGTGGCTGCCAGTGCCGGCACTACTTTTGTGGGCTCCGAGATCGCCAAGAACGACCGCCCCGAGCTGACCGCTGCCAAGATCATCGTGTCCGGTGGACGTGCGCTGGGTTCCAGTGAGAAGTTCATGGAAGTCATGACACCGCTGGCCGACAAGCTGGGTGCAGCACTCGGTGCCTCGCGCGCTGCGGTGGACGCGGGCTACGCACCCAACGACTGGCAAGTGGGCCAGACCGGCAAGATCGTCGCACCCCAGCTGTACATCGCCGCCGGTATCAGCGGCGCCATCCAGCACTTGGCCGGCATGAAGGACTCTAAAGTCATCGTGGCGATCAACAAAGACCCCGAAGCACCGATCTTCAGCGTAGCGGACTACGGCCTGGAGGCTGATTTGTTTGCGGCCGTACCGGAACTGGTTGCGGCACTCTGATGCCAGTGCGAAAAAGGGCATCGCGAGCGATGCCCTTTTTTTTGGTCTGAATAAATTCGTAACCCGCGTGTAACAAGCATTTTTGGAGATTTTCATGAGCTACATCGCCCCCGTTAAAGACATGATGTTCAACATTGAACACCTGGCCAATATCGAACAAATCGCACTACTCCCCGGCTTTGAAGATGCCGGTCTGGACACGGCGCTGGCTGTGCTCGAAGAGTCGGCCAAATTTTCTGAGGGCGTGCTGAGTCCGCTAAATTGGGAAGGTGACAAAAACCCGTCGAGCTGGAAAGACGGTGTGGTTACGGCCACCCCGGGTTTTAAGGAAGCCTTCAAGCAATTCACGGATGGCGGATGGCAGGGCCTGCAGCACCCCACCGCATTTGGCGGTCAGGGTCTGCCCAAGACCATTGGTGCTGCCTGCGGCGAGATGGTCAACAGCGCCAACATGAGCTTTGCGCTGTGCCCGCTGCTCAGCGACGGTGCGATTGAAGCGCTGCTCACGGCAGGTTCCGACGCATTGAAGGCGACCTATCTTGAAAACCTGGTCAGCGGCAAGTGGACTGGCACGATGAACCTGACTGAGCCCCAAGCCGGAAGTGACTTGGCGGCGGTACGCAGCCGTGCAGAGCCGCAGGCCGATGGAACTTACAAAGTATTCGGTACCAAAATCTATATCACTTGGGGTGAGCATGACATGGCCGAAAACATCGTCCATCTGGTGCTGGCCCGCGTGACGGGTGCGCCCGAGGGCGTCAAGGGCATTAGCCTGTTTGTCGTGCCGAAGTTCATGGTCAACAAGGATGGGTCCTTGGGTGCGCGCAACGATGTGCATTGCGTTTCCATTGAACACAAGATGGGCATCAAGGCCAGCCCAACGGCCGTGCTGCAGTACGGCGACCATGGTGGTGCCGCGGGTTACTTGGTGGGCCAGGAAAACCGCGGCTTGGAGTACATGTTCATCATGATGAACGCCGCGCGCTACGGCGTGGGTGTGCAAGGCATTGCGATTGCCGAGCGCGCCTACCAGAAGGCCGTGCAGTTCTCTAAAGACCGCGTACAAAGCCGCCCGGTAGATAGCTCCATGCCGGCGGCTGCACCCATCATTCACCACCCCGATGTACGCCGCATGCTGATGACTATGCGCGCCTATACCGAAGGCTGCCGGGCAATGGCGAGCGTTGGTGCGAGTGCTTTTGATGCGGCCCACCACCATCCTGATGCCGAGGTACGTAAGCAGAACCAAGCCTTTTACGAATACTTGGTGCCGCTGATCAAGGGCTACAGCACCGAGATGAGTTTGGAAGTCACATCCTTGGGCATACAAGTGCATGGTGGTATGGGCTTTATCGAAGAAACCGGTGCCGCCCAGTACTACCGCGACGCCAAGATTTTGACTATCTACGAGGGCACGACCGCCATTCAGGCCAATGACCTGGTGGGCCGCAAGACGGCACGTGATGGCGGCCAAACAGCCAAGGGCATTGCCGCACAGATCGAAACGACCGAGGCTGAACTGGCCGTCAGCGGCTCCGCCCATGCGCGGGCGGTGGCCCAGCGCCTGAAGGCCGCGCGTTTGGCCTTCGTCGATGTGGTGGAGTTTGTGGCCGGTAACACCAAGGCTAGCCCCAACGCCGTGTTCGCTGGCAGCGTGCCCTATTTGATGCTGGCGGGCAACCTGATGGCGGGCTGGCAACTGGGCCGTGCACTGCTGGTGGCCGAAAAGCAAATTGCCACTGGCACCGACGTGCCCTTTATGCAAGCCAAGGTCACCACCGCGCGTTTCTATGCCGACCACCTGCTCAGTAAAGCCGGCGGCCTGCGAGACAGTATTGTGGAAGGCGCTGACAGCGTGACCGCACTGGCGCTGGATGCTTTCTAAGCCTGGTGTACCTAGATTATGCTACTGAAATAATAGCAGCCCAGGCTTTAAATACCTGGGCCCCAGCCTGATTTGATTAAAAAACACGTCTACAGGAGCCCCTATGTCCCATTTGCCAGCCCCGCTCAATAGCCTGCCGTTTCCGGTCATCGGCTCACCGCTGTTCATCATCAGCAACCCCAAACTGGTAATTGCCCAGTGCACTGCCGGCGTGGTGGGTTCCATGCCTGCGCTGAATGCCCGCCCGGTCGAACTATTGGAAGAGTGGTTGATCGAAATCACCGAGACATTAGCCGCCTACAACAAGGCCCACCCAGATACGCCCGCTGCGCCGTTTGCGATCAATCAGATCGTGCACAAGAGCAACGACCGTTTGGAGCACGATATGGCGCTGTGCGTGAAGTACAAAGTGCCCATCATCATTACCAGCCTGGGGGCGCGCGAAGAAATCAACGCCGCAGCCCACAGCTACGGTGGTGTGGTGCTGCACGACATCATCAACAATAAGCATGCCCACAAAGCGATCGAGAAGGGCGCTGATGGCCTGATCGCTGTAGCCGCGGGGGCTGGTGGTCACGCGGGCGTGAAGAGCCCGTTTGCGCTGATCCAGGAAATTCGCCAGTGGTTTGACGGCCCCATCGCTTTGAGCGGAGCTATTTCGACTGGCGCCGCTGTGCTGTCAGCCCAGGCCATGGGCGCCGACTTCGCCTACATCGGCTCGGCCTTTATCGCCACCGAAGAGGCACGCGCCGCACAGGCGTACAAAGATGCCATCGTAGCCCATGACTCCGACGAGATTGTCTATAGCAACCTCTTTACGGGCGTGCATGGCAACTACCTGGCTCCTAGCATCCGCGCTGCCGGCCTGGACCCGGCTAACCTGCCCGAGAGCGACCCCAGCAAGATGAACTTCGGTGGGGCATCGGCCAAAGCCTGGAAAGACATCTGGGGCTGCGGCCAGGGGATTGGTGCGGTGACCAAGGTGCAAGCGGCGGGCGAGTACATCGCCCAGCTCAAGCGCGAATACGCAGTGGCTAAGGCTGGGTTGCTGGCGCACCAATACGTTGGCGTTTAAACATCTTTTGGGCCTGGGGCCCAGGTGTAATATGCGTGATACGCTATCAAATCGATAGCGCATCAGTTTGACTCTGGTCCCACCAGATAGGTGCATCACCCAACTGCCAGAGCGCGTATTTGCGCATCAGCAAGACAAAGCGGGGTGAGTTTTCCCAGGCATTTAACCAGGCCTGCAGCGCGGGCCAAGGCTGAGCCGCAAACCAGGTCGGGTCGGTGTGGGCCCACTGGCGGGCAAAGGGGGCAATCGCCGCGTCTGATAGGCCCCAAGTGCTGCCCGCCAGATACGCGGTGCGCGCCAGCTTGCCGTTAAGTTCCGCCAAGAACACACTGCCTTGCGCTCGATGCGCCAGCCCATCGGGCAGGTCATAGCGGTTGGGGTATTTGTAGCGGTCCAGATGTGTCTTGAACTCGCCGTCGCACTCCGCAATCATCGCCAATTCTTCAGCACATATCGCATGGTTGGCCGCCAACCAGTGTTCCGGATCGTGGCGCTGCAGGGCCCACAGCATGATGTCCAGGCTTTGTTCCAGTACTTGGCCGTCGTGCAATTGCAAAACCGGTACCGTACCCTTGGGTGAAATGGCCAACAACTCTGCAGGCTTGCTGCGCAGTGCTACTTCGCGCAGTTCACACACCACGCTACTGCTCAGTAGCGCCATGCGCGCCCGCATGGCGTAGGGGCAGCGGCGAAAGGAATAAAGGATTGGAGGGACGATCAAGGCAGCTTGGCGCCAATGTGGGTTTGCGCGCGCGATTTGGCCAGCTCCCACTGGCGCTGGCGTTCTCGCCCGCTGTTCTTTTGTGTCTTGCTGGTGTGGGCATGGCAGCGCGGGCAGCTCACGCCTGCCTCATACAGCGGCGACTCGGTGGCACCTTCGGGCAGCGGCTGGCGGCAGGCGCGGCACAGCGCGTGTGCGCCAGGCACCAGTGCATGGCCCACCGAGACGCGCTCGTCAAACACGAAGCATTCGCCTTCCCACAGGCTATGTTCGGGCGGCACGGTCTCCAAATATTTCAGGATGCCACCTTCCAGGTGGTAGACCTCGTCATACCCTAGGGATTTCATTAGTGCGGTGGATTTCTCACAGCGAATACCGCCGGTGCAAAACATTGCGACCTTGGGTTTTTTGCCAACCGCTTTGCCCAGGCGCTCCGCGTCTTCGACCCACCTCGGCAGCTCGGAAAAGGACCGGATATTCGGGTTCACCGCGTAGGAGAAAGTACCGATCTCCACCTCGTAGTCATTGCGCGTGTCCACCACCACCACTTCAGGATCAGCGATCAGCGCGTTCCAGTCGGCGGGTTTCACATAGATTCCCGCCCTATGGATCGGGCTGATACCCGGCACGCCCAGGGTCACGATCTCTTTTTTCAAGCGCACTTTCATGCGATAAAACGGTGCACGCTCGGACCACGATTCCTTGTGTTGCAGGTCCGCCAGCAGCGGATCGCTGCGCAAATAGGCCAGTACGGCGTGCACGCCCTCAGCCTGCCCGGCAATGGTGCTGTTGATGCCCTCGCAGGCCAAAAGTATCAGACCTTTGACGCTGTGCTGTTCGCATAGCGCCTGCAGAGGGGCACGTCGATCGGCAAAGTCGGGCAGATCGACAAACTTGTAGAAAGCGGCGGTAAGGTAAACGGGAGTGGACATGGGTGTATTTTCCCACTGGAGTACACAAAAAAATACCGCCCCGTCTGACATGACGGGGCGGTATTTTGGCAAGCCTCAACTAAACAGGTTCTTCAAGCGGTCGGTCCAGCTGTCACCGGACGGCGAATGCTTGCTGCCGCCTTTTTTGAACGAGTCGTCTAGCTCGCGCATCAGCTTACGCTGGTGCTCGCTGAGCTTGACCGGCGTTTCCACTGAGATATGGCAGTACAAATCGCCAGGGTAGCTGGCGCGCACGCCCTTGATGCCCTTGCCACGCAGGCGGAATTGTTTGCCGCTTTGCGTGCCTTCGGGGATATCAATAGCCGCTTTACCAGCCAGCGTGGGCACTTCAATCTCGCCACCCAGCGCTGCGGTCACCATGCTGATGGGCACGGAGCAGTGCAGGTCATCACCATCGCGCTCAAAGATGTCGTGTTTCTTGATGCGGATCTCGATGTACAGATCGCCCGGGGGGCCCCCATTGGTACCGGGTTCGCCATTGCCCGCCGAGCGAATCCGCATGCCGCCGTCGATACCCACAGGGATTTTGACTTCCAGCGTCTTCTGGCGCTTGATCTTGCCTTGGCCACTACACGCCGTGCAGGGCTCAGGAATGACCTTGCCTGTGCCGCGGCAGGTAGGACAAGTTTGCTGCACACTGAAAAAGCCCTGGCGCATTTGTACGGTGCCCGCACCGCTGCAGGTCCCGCAGGTCTTGACCTGGGTGCCCGGCTTGGCGCCGGCACCTTTGCAGACCTCGCAGCTGTCCCAGCTTGGAATACGAATCTGGGCGTCTTTGCCTTTGGCTGCTTCTTCCAGCGTGACTTCCATGGCGTAGCTCAGGTCAGAGCCGCGGAACACCTGTCGCCCACCGGCGCCTGCACGTCCACGTTGCTGGCCAAACATGTCGCCAAAAATGTCACCAAAGGCCTCGGCAAAACCACCGTAGCCATCGCCACCGGCGCCACCGCGGTTGGGGTCCACACCGGCGTGACCGTACTGGTCATAGGCAGCGCGCTTTTGCGCGTCCGAGAGCATCTCGTAGGCTTCCTTGCCTTCTTTGAATTTCTCCTCGGCCACCTTAGAGCTGTCTCCCTGGTTGCGGTCTGGGTGGTGCTTCATCGCCAACTTGCGATAGGCCTTTTTGATGTCTTCCTCGGAAGCGTTCTTGGGAACGCCCAGAGTTTCGTAGTAGTCTCGTTTGGCCATGTTCTCTCTGCGCCTGGTTACAACACAAAAGCCGCGTTAGGCGCCAACTTGGCGTCCAACGCGGCGCGCGTGGGATCGGTCACCGCTTGCCGATGACCTCTCTGTCTCAGCCCTTCTTAACTTCCTTGACTTCCGCGTCCACTACGTTGTCGTCATCCGGCTTGGCGGACGATTGCGCGTGGGCTGCGTGGTCTTGTGTAGCACCTTCCGGGCCAGCGCCACCCGCAGCGGCTTCTTTGGCTTGCTGGTCGGCGTACATCTTCTCGCCCAGTTTCTGGCTAGCCGCCATCAGAGCGTTGCCCTTGTCTTCAATGCGGGACTTGTCATCGCTCTTCAGGGCTTCTTCCAGTTCCTTGATTGCCGCTTCAATCTTCTCCTTCTCGCCTGCGTCCAGCTTGTCGCCATACTCGGTCAGGCTCTTCTTCACGCTGTGCATATTGCTGTCAGCGGTGTTCTTGGCCTGCACCAGTTCCAGCTTCTTCTTGTCGTCCGCAGCGTTAAGTTCAGCATCTTTCACCATTTGCTGGATCTCAGCTTCCGACAATCCGGAGTTGGCCTTGATGGTGATCTTGCTTTCTTTGCCAGTGCCCTTGTCCTTGGCGCCCACGTGCAAGATGCCGTTGGCGTCAATGTCAAAGGACACTTCAATTTGCGGTGTGCCACGGGCCGCCGGAGGAATACCCTCCAAGTTGAACTCACCCAGCATTTTGTTGCCCTGGGCAATCTCGCGCTCGCCCTGGAATACCTTGATGGTCACAGCGGGCTGGTTGTCTTCCGCGGTCGAGAAAGTTTGTGCAAACTTGGTCGGGATCGTGGTGTTCTTGGTAATCATTTTGGTCATGACACCGCCCATGGTCTCGATACCCAGGGACAGAGGTGTCACGTCCAGCAGCAACACGTCTTTGCGGTCGCCAGACAACACCTGGCCTTGAATCGCAGCACCTACGGCCACGGCTTCATCAGGGTTCACGTCCTTGCGTGGCTCTTTGCCAAACAATTCCTTGACCTTCTCTTGTACCTTGGGCATGCGGGTCATACCGCCGACCAAAATCACGTCATGGATGTCGGCTACGTTAACTCCAGCGTCCTTGATCGCTGTGCGGCACGGCGCAATGGTACGCTCGATCAGCTCTTCGACCAGGCTTTCCAGCTTGGCGCGCGTGAGCTTGATGTTCAAGTGCTTGGGACCAGACGCATCGGCGGTCACGTAGGGCAGGTTGATGTCGGTTTGCGCGCTGCTGGACAACTCGATCTTGGCCTTTTCAGCAGCTTCCTTCAGGCGTTGCAGAGCCAGCACGTCCTTGCCCAAGTCGACGCCTTGTTCTTTCTTGAACTCGGTGATGATGAAGTCGATGATGCGTTGGTCAAAGTCTTCACCGCCCAGGAAGGTGTCACCGTTGGTGGACAACACTTCGAATTGCTTTTCACCGTCAACGTCAGCGATTTCGATTATGGATACGTCAAACGTACCGCCACCCAAGTCATACACAGCAATCTTGCGGTCGCCCTTTTCGTTTTTGTCCAAGCCAAAGGCCAGCGCAGCAGCGGTAGGTTCGTTGATGATGCGCTTGACATCCAGACCGGCAATACGGCCAGCGTCTTTGGTGGCTTGGCGCTGTGCGTCATTGAAGTACGCAGGCACCGTGATAACGGCGTCGGTTACCTCTTCGCCAAGATAGTCTTCGGCGGTCTTCTTCATCTTGCGCAGAATGTCAGCGCTGACTTGCTGAGGTGCCATGCGATTGCCGCGCACTTCGACCCAGGCGTCACCATTGTCGGCTGCAGCAATCTTGTAGGGCATCAGGTCGATGTCCTTTTGCACTTCCTTCTCGGAGAACTTGCGGCCGATCAAACGTTTGACCGCGTACAGCGTGTTCTTGGGATTGGTCACCGATTGGCGCTTGGCGGATGCACCGACCAGCACTTCGCCGTCTTCCTGGTAGGCAATGATCGACGGTGTGGTGCGCGCACCTTCCGAGTTCTCGATCACTTTGGCAGTGTTGCCTTCCATGATGGCCACACAACTGTTGGTGGTTCCCAAGTCAATGCCGATGATTCTTCCCATGATTTACTCCTAGTGTCATTTGAGGACAGAGCTAAAGATCTGCCCACCAAGTTGTTTGAAAAAATTTAGATGTGTTTAAGGTGCGGCGATTGCGCGACTTTTCAAGGGGCGACTACTTCGGGGCCGACACGGTGATCAGGGCAGGGCGTAGCACGCGGTCGGCAATCAGGTAACCCTTTTGCAGCACGCTAACCACGGTGTTGGCGTCGTGCTCGGAGGGAACCACGCTGATAGCCTGATGCTGGTGCGGATCAAATTTCTCGCCCGGGCCCGGGTTGATGGCAATCACCTTGTTGCGCTCCAGCGCGGCCAGTAGTTGGCGCAAGGTGGCTTGGGCGCCTTCGCGGATTTGCTCGTTAGTCGCGTCCTTGATGATCAGGCCGGCCTCCAAGCTATCGGCCACGGGCAGCAGGCTTTCGGCCAGGCTCTCGACAGCAAACCTGCGGGCTTTGGAGACTTCGTCCTCAGCGCGGCGGCGGGCGTTTTCTGCCTCGGCCTTGGCACGCAGGAACTGGTCGGCCAGCTCCGCGCTCTTGGCTTGCAAAGTGGTCAACTCGGCTTGTACCCGGGTCAGCTCGGCCTCGGGCGAGGCCAGGGCTGCCATGATCTCTTCGGGGGTAGCGTGCGGGGTGCTTGCGGCGGCGGTGTGGGTGTTGGCGTTATCAGACATGCTGGTTGGGGGTAATAAACTTCTAAGCCCCCAAATGGGGGCCTAGACAGGGTTTTCAAGGGCACTTTGCCCTGTTTGCGACCAGTTTTTGTTTAACCAGCGACTTTGAGCAACTCAACGTCAAATTTCAGGGTGGCGTTCGGCGGAATCACGCCACCAGCGCCGGACGTACCGTAACCCAACGCCGCTGGAATGATTAGTGTGCGGGCGCCGCCGACCTTCATGCCCGCCACGCCTTCGTCCCATCCGCGGATCACCATGCCAGCGCCCAGGCTGAACACAAAGGGATCATTACGGTCCTTGCTGGAATCAAATTTGGCGCCTTGCACGCCGTCGTTGTAGAGCCAGCCGGTGTAATGCACCGTGACGCTTTGGCCCTTGGTGGCTACGGGGCCGCTGCCCTCGGTTGTGTCGTCGTACTGGAGGCCGGTCGCGGTAGTTTGCATAGTGATCCTTGCGTGGTTTGTTGTTTGTTTGCTATCAAATAAATAGCTGCACAGGCAGGTTTTACCTGGGCCCCAGCCCTGAAATGGCATAAAACTGCCCATGGGAGGACCTAAATTATGCCGCACACAAAAAAAGACAGGCTATACCTGTCTTCTGTGGTGCACCTCAGGCCCAAAAGGCAGGTGCCGCTCTGCCGCTACTTTACTTGGCTTTTTTGGTTTGGCTAGCCGCCCATTTGGTGGCGAAAGCCTGCAAATCGCCCAGGCGCTTGAGCAAATCTGCACCGGATGCAGTAACGCTGTAGCCTTCGGAGCCGTGCGTTAATAAACCTACTTCACGCAGCTCTTTGATGCGGGTATTCAGAGTATTTGGGGTGATGCTTCCAACGCTGTCTTGCAGCAAACGGAAGGTTTGAGCATGACCGTCTCGCAGAGCCCAGAGGACGCGCATCGCATAACGGGACTCCAGCAGCCCCAACAGTTGTCCGATGGCGACCGATTCTTTTGAACTCATTAACTACCTCTCCTATTTGTCGTCACGGGCCGAAGCCGCGCATTATCGCGCTGAAAAAGCATACCTGCTAATCGGTGCCTGTGGACTATATCGCAGTTTTTTGGCTGCTACAAGTTTCATAGCTGAACTGACCCAAATATCACGGCTTCGTTGTATCCCTGTTTGCAGCCGCGTTCTTTCCTATTGTCAGTCCCTCGGTGACATGCTAAGGTTGATGATAATTGGCCCGCACGGGCAGTGAACTGGAGAAGCCCATGGTGTTCAATTTCGAGCAGGTCCACAACTACTTTGAGCGATTGATCTTCGAGGAGGTAGCCAAGCGCTCCGAGGATCACTCCGAGTTCACCATCGATATGTTGTCTGACGTGGCCTGCGTGGCTCTAAACCGCTTGCCACCGCGCTATGTGCGCCACGATGTGGACATGATGTTTTACCTCACAGAGCGCGAACGTCATGCGATTGAGCTGTCGATGGAAGAAGCTCTGCATTTTGCGTTTGGCTTTGTGATGGAACGCGCCACCAAAACCACTGCTGCCTGATTAAAAGCTGGCGTGTACTTTGCCCAGCAGGGCATTTGAGATCGTCGGCATCACACCAAACCAGGCGTTAAAAGCGGGCCGCGCCTGGTTCAGTAGCATCCCCAAGCCGTTGACCGTACTATTGCCCCGCAGCCTGGCGGCGGCTAATAGCGGTGTTTCCAGCGGCGCATAGATCACATCCGATACCAGAGCCTGTGGGCTTAAAACACTTAGATTTAGATCTAACTCGGGTTGCCCTTGCATGCCTAAATTGGTGGTGTTGACCACCAAAGCCACGTCCTCTACCGCCGCATGGCGCTCGGCCCATGCCACCGCGACCACTTGCGGACCAAAGGCCGCCACCAGTTCCTGTGTTTTGTCGGGGCTGCGGTTGGTCAGGCGAATCGATGGCACGCCGCTGTCCAGCAGACCCGCGATCACCGCGCGCGCCGCACCGCCAGCACCCAGCACCAAGGCTGGGCCTGCATTGGCTTGCCAGTTCGGCCGGGCATCGCGCAGACTTTGTATATAACCAAAGGCATCGGTGTTGCAGCCCGACAAACTGCCATCGGTTTCCACCACAATGCAGTTGATGGCTCCAATGCGCTGGGCAAGCGGGTCAATCTGGTCAACGATGGACATTGCCGCCACTTTGTGCGGAATGGTCAGATTGCAGCCCGAAAACCCCAACACCGGCAGTGCGCGCAAAGCCTGCTCCAGCGTCTCGGGCGCTACTGGTAGCAGCACGTAGCTGCCGCGCAGGCTGTGCTCGGCAATCCAGTGGTTGTGGATGATGGGCGAGCGGGAGTGGCCCACTGGCCAGCCCATCACACCGACCAGGGTGTACGGGACTTGCAAGATTACAAAGTGTCGGTAAAGCTGCGCAGCTTGTCAGACCGGCTGGGGTGCTTTAACTTGCGCAGCGCCTTGGCTTCGATCTGGCGGATGCGCTCGCGCGTCACGTCAAACTGCTTGCCCACTTCTTCCAGCGTGTGGTCGGAGGTCATCTCGATACCAAAACGCATGCGCAGTACTTTGGCTTCGCGTGGGGTGAGGCTATCCAGAATGTCCTTGACCACATCGCGCAGACCGGCTTGCATGGCCGCTTCCATCGGTGCGGTGTTGGCGCCGTCTTCGATGAAGTCGCCCAAGTGGCTGTCGTCATCGTCACCGATCGGCGTTTCCATCGAGATCGGCTCTTTGGCGATCTTCATGATCTTGCGGATCTTGTCTTCCGGAATTTCCATGCGCTCGGCCAGCACCGATGCGTCGGGCTCAAAACCAAACTCCTGCAAGTGCTGGCGGCTGATACGGTTCATCTTGTTGATGGTTTCGATCATGTGCACGGGGATACGGATGGTGCGCGCCTGGTCTGCAATGGAGCGGGTGATCGCCTGGCGAATCCACCAGGTTGCGTAGGTCGAGAACTTGTAGCCGCGGCGATATTCAAACTTGTCCACGGCCTTCATCAAACCGATATTGCCTTCCTGGATCAAATCCAGGAATTGCAGGCCACGGTTGGTGTACTTCTTGGCAATCGAGATCACCAAACGCAAGTTGGCTTCGATCATTTCCTTCTTGGCCGCGCGTGAGGCGTATTCGCCCGCGTTCATGAACTTGTTGATGTCTTTAAGTTGATCCAGAGGCACGACCACGCGCGATTGCAAATCGGTCAGCTTTTGCTGCAAATCCTGCACGGGCGGAACATTGCGGCCCATGATGGTGCTCCAGGGCTTACCGGCAGCGGCTTGCTTCTCAATCCATTTCAGGTTCAGTAGCTGGCTAGCAACCTTGTTTCCATTCTTGTCGCGGCCGCTGAAATCAGCGATGAAGTTTTCTTGCGGGTAGCCGCACTTGTCCACAATGATGCGGCGCAGTTCGCGCTCTTTCTTGCGGATATCGTCCACCTGGCCGCGCACCATGTCGCACAGCTTTTCAATCGCCTTGGCGGTAAAGCGGATGGACATCAGCTCTTCGCTCAAAGCCTTTTGGGCTTTGATGTAGCTAGGGGTGCCGTAGCCTTCCTTGTCGTAGACCTTGTGCACTTTCTCGAACAGCTCGCGCATCGTGTCGAAGCGTTCTAGCGCCTGTTTCTTTAGCTCTTCGAGCTTTTTGGTCAGTGCCTTGGAGCCGCCCTTGCCGTCGTCATCGTCAGCTTCGTCGAACTCGTCAAAGTCTTCTTCTGCAACATAGTCATCGGCCTCGTTGGGATTAGAGAAACCGTCCACGATGGTGGTGATGACAACCTTGCCTTCTCGGATGTCTTCACCCAAGCGCAAGATCTCTGCAATGGTGGCAGGCGACGCAGAGATCGCCTCCATCATCGCCATCAGGCCGCCTTCAATGCGCTTGGCGATTTCGATTTCACCTTCACGGGTCAGCAGTTCGACCGTGCCCATTTCGCGCATGTACATGCGCACTGGGTCGGTCGTTCGACCGAACTCACTGTCCACCGTACTCAGGGCCGCTTCGGCTTCTTCTTCGGCTTCTTCTACCGTGGCGGAAGTCGATACGTTGTTATTCAGCAGCAAAGTTTCTGCGTCTGGGGTCTGCTCGTAAACTGCGACGCCCATGTCGTTCAACATGGAAATCACGACTTCCAGCGTTTCCGCGTCGACCAGCTTGTCGGGTAAGTGGTCAGAGATTTCGCCGTGGGTCAGGTAGCCGCGGGTCTTGCCCAGCGTGATCAGGGCTTTGAGGCGTGCGCGGCGCTTGGCCATGTCTTCTTCAGACAGCACCGTCTCGTCCAAACCGAACTCCTTCATCAAGGCGCGTTCTTTCGCCTTGCTGATCTTCATGCGCAAAGGTTTGACCTTTTCACCCGTAGCGCTAACTGTGGCGGTGGTCGCGTCTGGCTCCCCCACCAAATCGGCTTCTATGTCCGCCATATCCAAGTCGTCCGCCGGCGCATCGGTTGAAGCTTTTGGTTTGCGTCCGCGCTTGGCGCCCGTCTTGGCAGCAACAGGCTCCTCAGCTGCCACTTTGGGTGGGCGTCCGGGTTTTTTCTTGGCTGTGGCGCCCGCGGCGAGCAACGCGTCGGCCGCTTCTTGCAGTTGAACGGCCTTGGATTTGGTGACTGGGGGCTTGGATGCGGGCACGGTGAATACTTTCTTGGTCGCCAGGGTCGACGATTTGGACGGCTGAACGGACTTGGCAGATTTTTGAGCGGGCATGCGGGAACCTCTGGACATCAAAAAAACGATCGGGCGAGCAGAACATGTGCCTTCTAGGCCCTTCATTGGTTCGTGCAAGGGCTTTAGTTGGCTGTGCGGGAGCTAAATTCAAGAGTGAATCTAGCTCACCGTGGGCAAGATGGGAGGGCGAACATTTGGCGTGCAGTCCTTGCGGTGAGGTGGCCGGTTGAGGTTTTATCAACGCTTGGCCTGATCCGGAGGTGCTGCTGTCGCTCTTGCCTGACTAACCCTGCATTATAGCGCCCGTTTAAGACTTTTCCAGCTGTTTGACCAATTGTTGGTGCCGCAGGCGCAGATCGTTGTAGCGTTGCTTGGCGGCCGGGTCGGTGGCAAACGTCGCGATCGCTTCGTCCTGCTCCCGCTTGATGCGCTCCACCAGCATGCGGTTGAGCAGGTCGCGTAGTTCTGCCGCGGTGTCGGCGGCGCTGGGCGTATCCCCATTGGTTTCTGCCATCAGCTGGGTCACCCATTCCTGTGCCGGGTTACCCCCCAAATCGGCCTGCAACGCAGTCCAGGTGAGTGGGCCATGCTCGTGCAATTGTCCTTCCAGCCAGGCGATCAGTGGTCCGTGCGGTGGAGGCAGGGAGCACAGCATGCCGTGGTCTTCGTTGGACAGGGTTTCCCACAGCGCCGTGTGGGATAGCAACAAGCGGGTGGCGTGGTCTGCGCGGCTGGTCGGGCGCGCGCGGCGTCCGGCTACGCTGCTGTACGACGGCTCATCCCGGTCTCCATAGCTCCCCTTGCGGTAGCTGCCCTTTGCGCCGCCTTTCTCCCACTTTTTGGACCAGGGTTTGTCCGAATTACCAAAGCCCAAGTTGTAGCCACTGTCTCGCTGCTCACCATCACGGTTAGGTGGCGCCCGTTGTGCATACTGCTTTGGTGTTGGGGCGGCGGGATGCCACAGTGCGTCGAGCTTGGCGCTGTCAATTTGCACCAGCCCAGACAGTTCGCTTAACAACTGCAACTTCAAGGCGCCTTCGGGCAATTGCATCCACAAAGGCTTGGCGTTGGCCGCCATGTGGGCACGGCCCTCAGCGGTTTGCAGGTCGCATCCCTCGCTGGCGGCTTCTACCAGAAAGCGGCTCAGCGGCGTAGCCTGAGCGATGTACTCGGCAAAGGCGGCGTTGCCGTGGGCGCGGATGAAGCTGTCGGGGTCATGCTCCTGCGGCAAAAACAGGAATTTGATGCTACGTACATCGGTGGCATAGGGCAGGGCGGCGTCCAGCGCTTTGCGCGCGGCGCGGCGGCCCGCGCCATCGCCATCGAAGCTGAAAACCACCGCGTCAGTAAACCGAAACAGCTTGTGCACATGGTCGGCTGTACAGGCCGTGCCCAGCGTAGCCACAGCATTGGCAAAACCCAGCTGCGCCAGCGCCACCACGTCCATATAGCCCTCAGTCACCAGCGCAAAGCCATGGTCGCGCAGCGCGTTGCGCGCTTCAAACAGGCCATAGAGTTCGCGGCCCTTGCTAAACACCGGGGTTTCTGGAGAGTTGAGGTATTTGGGCTTGTCGTCGCCCAGCACGCGCCCGCCAAAGCCGATGCACTCGCCTTTGATGTTGCGGATCGGGAACATTACGCGGTCGCGGAAGCGGTCGTAGCGCTTTTCTTCCGTCGCGCCGTCTTCTTGGTTAGAGATCACCAGGCCGCTTTCTACCAGTAGCGGCTCGTCGTAATTTGGGAACACACTGGCTAAGGTGCGCCAGCCTTCGGGTGCGTAGCCCAGGCCAAATTGCTTAGCGATCTCGCCCGACAGGCCGCGGCCCTTGAAATAGGCAATCGCGCGAGGCGAGTCTTTCAGGTGTTTGCGGTAGGCCTCCCCCGCGCGCTCCAGCACGGTGGTGAGTGTGTTTTGCTTTTGCCGCTGTTCCTGCGCACGGGCACGGTCCTCGGGGCTGCCTTCGTCCTCAGGTACCTGCATGCCGTATTGCTGGGCCAGGTCTTGGACGGCCTCTACAAAGTTCATACCGGCGTGGTCCATCAAGAAGCTGATGGCGTTGCCGTTTTTGCCACAGCCAAAGCAGTGGTAGAACTGTTTGGCCGGGCTGACCGAAAACGAGGGCGACTTTTCACCATGAAATGGGCACAGGCCCATGAAGTTGGCGCCGCCCTTTTTAAGCTGCACATAGCGACCCACGATCTCCACCACGTCCGCGCGCGCGATGAGTTCCTGGATAAAGCTTTGTGGGATGGCCATGGAGTGATTGTAGAAAGACAGAGCTGTTGACTGGGGCCGAGAGTGGGTGCTATAAATTCAATAGCTACTCAGGCAGTCTTTACTTGGGCCTCAGGGTGATTTGACCCATAAATGGCTCAGGAGACCTGGTTTTTGGCATTTTTGGAGTGTCTTGGGACGGCTTGGTGGTTTTTTTTGTGGGCGATCGCGGGCTGGC
>JANYEE010000175.1 GCA_025363275.1 Burkholderiales bacterium
TAATACTGGAGGGGCTACGTCGCAGGTCAAGCGCAATGCTACGAATACTGGTGCCCTCAGAGAGGTGCATTTGTATGGTGATACGTTCGTTTAGATTGAGGTGTTTATAAGTCTTGGGCATGGTGCAACTCCTATTGATCTAGCAGTGTTGCACTTGAACTTAGACTCCGCCCAGGGTTTTTAGAGTCAAAAGTGCCTGGGGCCCAGGTGGAATATGCGCCAGCAGCTATCTAATTAATAGCAAAATATTTCGGAATGATTCTGTAAAAAACTGTGGGTTCATCCATTAGGATTCGCCAAGTGCCGAAACAGGCACTTACAACTTTAGGGAGTCCCCATGAAAAATCTGATCGTTCTGACACTGGCCGCGGCCGCTTGTGTGCCCGCCTGGGCCGCCAAACCCTGCGAAGAACTCAAAGCCGAATTGACCGCCAAGATCGAATCGCACGGTGCTAAGAACTTCACGCTGGAAGCGGTCTCCGCCGCCGACCAAACCGGCGACAAGCGCGTGGTGGGCTCATGCGAGGGCGGCAGTAAGAAAATTGTTTACAGCCGCAAAGCTGCCGAAAAGAAACCTGCTTAAGGCGCCTACTGACGATGTCTACTGGGCGTCGCGCACTGGCCGCGCGTTCAGCGGCTGGATTGGGCGGGCGTTATTGGGGTAGAGCTGGCTGAATAGTTTAAGTTGAGCCTTGCTGACCGTCATCGGGGCTTTCAGCACCATCCACAAAACCCCTTCACTACACGGTGGCGTGGTCAGCGACCCCATGAACTGGTAGTAGCGCTGGTCGGTGGGTAGCAGTTCCGCCAGATTCAATAACGCATTAGGCATGCGGACCCGGTCGCCCGCGTCCAGCGGCATATACGTCCACACCTTGTCGATCAGTGGGCTGGTGGCACCCAGATCCAGCAACACCGCCACCACGGCCAACTGGCCTTCTGCATTGCGGTGCACCAGATGCGCCACCATCGGGTAGCGCTTGAAATTAATTTGCTCTTCGGACGGTGTGTGAAAGTGAAACTGCAGCAGCCGGTAGCTGGAGCCGCGCACCGAAATTGTGTTGTCGCCCTGCACGTCCACCTGGATGGTGTGGCCATTGTTCACCACCGTGCCGTTGCTGGGCACATAACTGAACTGAATGGGCTCGGCCGGGCCTTGTAGCGTGGCGCCTTCGTCAATGCTGATGGGAGATTGGCGCCTTCCAGCAGCACACAGATTGAATTCTGGTTTCAGTCGGCCCCAGGCCTGCGGGCCAGCTTCACCGTCGTAGCCCCAATGCACGTCACCACCGTTAACCTCTGCGGGCTTGCCTGTAGGCGCTGGTGCCATGCGGCTGGCAAGCGCCGCAGCGCGGGCCTGGTTGATGCGGCGGTTGCTCGCCGATACAGCTGGGGCTGCGGGCGGCGTCGCCGCAGCGGGCTCAGGGTTGGCCTCGACAGCTGGCACGCCGCCTCCTTTGCTGCTGTTCAGGTTTACGATCAGTTTTTTATTGGGCAGGATGCTGGTGCCCAGTGCTTCGCGTACCTTGCTACCCACGTCCTTGGGGTTGCTGGCGGTGGTGGCTTCAATGTCGGGCTGGGTGCCGACTTTGGTAGGCGGCGCTTCCTTTTTGTCTGCCGCGTGGGCGCCCAGGGCCAGGGCCCACCCCGTGATACACCACGCAACGCGGCGACTCAAGCTTTGGACGGCGGTGGCTTGTAAAGCTTGCATGGCGGGCGGTGCCTTTCGTTCGTGCGCGGTCAGCGACCCCCAAGCCGAACGGCGGGGTATCACTGCATGCTATCGGCTTTTTGTCAGCCTAACTTGAGCGCGACTCCCAGCCGCAGGCGGCGCGCGCTATAGTGGGCGAGTCCAGCTTTTCACTTCATCCTACTGACCTCCCGTGAGCATCCAGACCGACGATTTTTCCCCACAGAGCGCCTTGCGTATGGTCTCTGCCGCGCCCGTATCGCCCAACGAGGAGGCGCTGGAGCGCGCGCTGCGCCCCAAGCTGCTGGACGAGTACGTAGGGCAAATGAAGGTGCGCGAGCAACTGGAGATCTTTATTGGCGCAGCCAAGCTGCGCAGTGAGGCGCTGGACCATGTGCTGCTGTTTGGCCCGCCCGGCCTGGGTAAAACCACGCTGTCCCACATCATTGCCCACGAGCTAGGTGTGAATTTGCGTCAGACCAGTGGCCCGGTGCTGGAGAAGCCCAAAGACCTCGCTGCGCTCTTGACCAATCTGGAAAAGAACGACGTTCTGTTCATTGACGAGATCCACCGGCTCAGCCCGGTCGTCGAAGAAATTCTGTACCCCGCGCTAGAGGATTACAAGATCGACATCATGATTGGCGAAGGCCCGGCCGCGCGCTCTATCAAGCTCGATTTGCAGCCTTTCACGCTGGTGGGGGCCACCACCCGCGCCGGTATGCTGACCAACCCGCTGCGCGACCGTTTTGGCATCGTCGCGCGGCTGGAGTTTTATACGTCTGAAGAGCTGGCGCGTATCGTCAAACGCAGCGCCGGCCTGTTGAAAGTGCCGATGGATGAGGAGGGCGGTTTTGAGATCGCCCGCCGCTCGCGTGGCACGCCGCGGATTGCCAACCGCCTGCTGCGCCGCGTGCGCGATTTTGCCGATGTGAAGGGCACTGGCACCATCACCCTGGACATTGCCAACCGCGCCTTGGTCATGCTCGATGTTGATCCGATGGGCTTCGATTTGATGGATCGCAAGGTGCTCGAAGCCGTCATTCTGCGTTTTGACGGTGGCCCCGTAGGGCTAGACAATATTGCCGCCAGCATTGGCGAAGAACGCGAGACGATTGAGGACGTGATTGAGCCTTACCTGATTCAGCAAGGCTACCTGCAACGCACGCCGCGCGGGCGCATTGCCACGCTGGCGGCTTACCGGCATTTGGGGGTCAGCCCTAAGGCTGCTGAGGAGGGCGCAGGGTAAACCCTTGCGTAGTTGCGCGCATTGCCTGTGCGCCTCCGTTTGTCGTAGCATGAGCCCACTTAAAACGAGGAAGGCAAGCGCGTGGACTGCATACTGGAGACCCAAGAGCTCACCAAAGAATTCAAAGGCTTTGTCGCTGTCGATAAGGTCAATTTGCGTGTCAAGCGCGGGTCCATCCATGCACTGATCGGCCCCAATGGCGCGGGCAAGACGACCTGCTTCAACTTACTGACCAAGTTCCTGATTCCGACGTCCGGCAAGATCCTGTTTGATGGCCGCGACATCACGCAGGAAAAGCCCGCCCAAATTGCCCGCCAGGGCGTTATTCGCTCGTTTCAAATCTCTGCAGTCTTTCCGCACCTGAGCGTGCTGGAAAACGTGCGCGTAGCGCTGCAGCGCGAGATGGGTACTTCGTTCCATTTCTGGAAATCCGAGCGCTCTTTGCAAACCCTGGACGCGCGCGCCCACGAGCTGTTGGACGCTGTGGACTTGCAGCAATTCGCGGCCCTGCCCGCGGTGGAGCTGAGCTATGGCCGCAAGCGTGCGCTGGAGATTGCCACCACGCTGGCCATGGATCCCAAGCTTATGCTGCTGGATGAGCCCACGCAGGGTATGGGCCTGGAAGACGTGGATCGCATCCGCCAACTGATCAAAAAAGTAGCCGCCAGCCGCACCGTGTTGATGGTGGAGCACAACATGAGCGTGGTCTCCAGCATTGCCGACACCATCACCGTGCTGCAACGCGGCGCCACACTGGCCGAGGGCTCGTATGCCGAGGTCTCCAAGAACCCCGCCGTCATTGAAGCGTATATGGGCAGTGCCAGCGTTGAGTTGAAAGGAGCGCACTGACATGGCCGCCTTTCTAGAAGTCAAAGATCTGCACGGCTGGTACGGCGAATCCCATGTGTTGCATGGCGTGAATTTTTCGGTCAACGAAGGTGAAGTGGTGACGCTTTTGGGGCGCAATGGCGCCGGTCGTACCAGCACCATGCGCGCCATCATGGGTTTGATTGGCAGCCGCAAGGGCTCGATCAAGGTCCGTGGCACCGAGACCATCGCCATGGCCACCCACCACATTGCCCGCCTAGGCCTGGGCTATTGCCCCGAGGAACGTGGCATTTTCTCTAGTTTGTCGGCCGAAGAAAATCTGATGCTACCGCCACAGCTCGCGCCTGGCGGAATGGGGGTGGACGAGATTTACGCCATGTTCCCAAACCTGAAAGAGCGCGCTTCCAGCCAGGGCACCCGCCTGTCCGGCGGCGAACAACAAATGCTGGCCGTAGCCCGCATTTTGCGCACCGGCGCCAAACTTTTGCTGCTGGATGAAATCTCCGAGGGCCTGGCCCCGGTGATTGTTCAGAAGCTAGCCGAGATGGTGATTAGCCTTCGCAAAAAGGGTTACACCATTGTCATGGTCGAGCAAAACTTCATGTTTGCCGCGCCGCTGGCCGATCGCTTTTTGGTGATGGAGCATGGCCAGGTGATCCAGGAATTTACCCAGGCCGAGCTGCCCGAGCGGCGCGCGCGCCTGCACGAATACCTTGGCGTTTGAACGCCTTTCAGTCCTTATTTGTTAGCTTACTTTTTCAACAGGAGACCCCCCCATGAAACTTAAAAAAATGTCGATTGCATTCGGTTTGGCAGCCCTTGCCATGTTTGGTAGCAGCGCACAGGCCCAAATATCTGGCGATGTTATTCGCATCGGATTCATCACCGATTTGTCCGGCCTGTATGCCGACATTGATGGTCCTGCGGGTGCCGAGGCTATTCGTATGGCAATTGCCGACATGGGCGGCGCGGTGGCGGGCAAGAAAATTGAAGTGCTGGTGGCCGATCACCAAAACAAGCCGGATGTAGCTGCGGCCAAGGCGCGCGAATGGTTTGACACCCAGGGCGTCGATTTGTTGATTGGCGGTACCAATTCCGGCACCTCTTTGGCCATGTCCAAAGTGGCGCTGGAAAAGAAAAAACTGTTTGTGGCGATTGGTGCGGGCAGCTCGGCGCTGACCAATGAGCAGTGCAGTCCCTACACCGTGCATTACGCCTATGACACCGTGGCCCTGGCCAAAGGCACCGGCGGCGCAGTGGTGAAAGCCGGCGGCAAGAGCTGGTACTTCTTGACTGCGGATTACGCCTTTGGTGCCGCGTTGCAAAACGACACCTCTACGGTGGTGAAGGCTGCCGGAGGTAGCGTGGTGGGTTCGGTGCGCCACCCGCTGTCGGCTAGCGATTTCTCCTCTTTCCTGTTGCAAGCGCAAAGCAGCAAGGCCCAGATCCTGGGCTTGGCTAATGCAGGTGGCGACACCATCAATGCGATCAAAGCAGCGAACGAATTTGGCATCACCAAAACCATGAAGTTGGCCGGTTTATTGGTGTTTATCAACGACATCCATTCGCTGGGTCTGAAAGCCACACAAGGCCTTTACTTGACCGACAGCTGGTATTGGAACAAGGATGCAGAAACTCGCGCATGGAGCCGTAAGTTCTTCGACAAAATGAAGCGTATGCCCTCAAGCCTGCAGGCGGCAGACTACTCCGCAACCTACCAGTACTTGCAAGCCGTCAAGGCCACAGGTACCGATGACACTGACAAGGTGCTTGCGCAGCTGAAGAAGACCAAGATCAATGACGTGTTTGCCAAGGGCGGTTTCATCCGCGACGACGGCCGCATGGTGCACGACATGTATCTGATGCAAGTGAAGACGCCGGACAAGTCGGTCGAGCCGTGGGATTACTACAACGTGGTCGAAACCATCAAGGGCGACGCTGCGTTCACGACCAAAGCTGAATCCAAGTGCGCGACCTGGAAATAAGCTACTTGAAAACTCCCGCGCCTGGGGCTAGGCCCCGGGTGCGGACACTGTAACGCCACCGCATCATCGCCCCCTCATGGACATCTTTGGTATTCCCATACAAGCCTTTCTCGGGCAACTCTTGCTCGGTCTGGTCAATGGCTCGTTTTATGCCATGCTGAGCCTGGGCTTGGCCGTTATCTTTGGCCTCCTGGGAATCGTCAACTTTGCCCACGGCGCGCTGTACATGCTGGGCGCCTATGTGGCCTTCGTGGCACTCGACAAGTTTGGCATCAACTACTGGCTCGTGCTGTTGATTGCACCGCTGGTAGTGGGCGCCATTGGCGTGGTGGTTGAGCGCACGTTGCTCAAGCATCTCTACAAGATTGATCCGATTTATGGGTTGCTGTTGACCTTTGGTCTGGCGCTGATTGCCGAAGGCGTGATGCGCGACCAGTTCGGCGTGTCGGGCCAGTCCTATCCGGTGCCGGATCTGTTGCAGGGTGCGACCAATCTGGGCTTTATGGTGTTGCCCAACTATCGGGCTTGGGTGGTGGTGGCATCGCTGTCGGTGTGCTTGGGCACCTGGTACCTGATTGAGCGTACGCGCCTGGGTGCGTATTTGCGGGCGGGTACCGAGAACCCCGCGCTGGTGCAGGCTTTCGGCATCAATGTGCCGACGATGGTGATGCTGACCTATGGCGCAGGCTGTGGCCTGGCCGCGTTTGCAGGCGTGCTGGCCGCGCCAGTGATTCAGATCACGCCGCTGATGGGTAGCAATCTGATCATTGTGGTGTTTGCCGTGGTGGTGATTGGTGGCATGGGTTCCATTTTGGGCTCCATCCTGACGGGGGTAGCTCTGGGTCTGGTCGAGGGCCTGACCAAGGTGTTTTATCCCGAAGCATCGAGCATTGTGGTGTTCGTGATCATGGCCATTGTGCTGATGATTCGCCCTGCCGGTCTGTTCGGGAAGGAGTTGTGATGAGTTTGTTGACGCCGCTTGAGCGCACCGAGAAGTTGTCCCGTGTCGCCCTCTGGGTGGGGCTGGGGCTGTTGGTCATTGCCCCCTTTGTGGGCCTGTACCCCATTTTCATGATGAAGGCCCTGTGCTACGCCATCTTTGCGTGCGCCTTCAATTTGCTGCTCGGCTATACCGGCCTGCTGTCGTTCGGTCATGCTGCTTATTTGGGCCTGGCGGCATACACCACTGGCTGGTTGGTGCGATCGGCCGGTTGGTCGCCCGAGCTGGGTGTCTTGGCGGGTACCGCGCTGGCGGCTTTGTGCGGTTTGGTGATCGGTCTGATCGCAATCCGCCGCCAAGGCATTTACTTTGCGATGGTCACACTGGCCATGGCGCAGATGGTGTACTTTGTATTTTTGCAAGCCCCTTTTACCGGTGGTGAAGACGGGCTGCAGGGTGTGCCCCGCGGCAAGCTGCTGGGCCTGCTGCCGCTGGACAATGACATTACGCTGTACTTTGTGGTGCTGGCGGTGTTTGTTGCGGTGTTTCTGTTCATCATCCGCATCGTGCACTCCCCTTATGGCCAGGTACTGAAGGCGATTCGTGAGAACGAGCCCCGCGCTGTGTCGCTGGGCTATGACGTGGACCGTTACAAGTTGCTGGCCTTTGTGCTGTCCACCGCCATTGCTGGGCTGGCCGGTTCGCTCAAAACCATGGTGCTGGGTTTTGTGACATTGACCGACGCGCACTGGTCACTGTCGGGTGAGGTGGTGCTGATGACGCTGTTGGGCGGTATGGGCACCTTTGCCGGCCCAGTGGTTGGTGCCTTCACCATCATCGGTTTACAAAACTTTTTGGCCGATCAGGTGGGCGCATGGATCAACGTGATCATCGGCGTGACCTTTGTTATCTGCGTCGTGGCGTTTCGCCGAGGCTTTGTGGGTGAACTCAAAGCCTGGCTACTGCGCCGTTTCAAGGTCTAGGTTAAGACTGGTTCAGGCGGGGCACGCCTGATTCCAGCGGCACAAAAATCCACAGCACGACGTAGAGCAGCACGCCGGTTCCGCCCAGCGTGATTAGCGCTATAAACAGAATGCGCCACAGCCAGGCTTCCAGACCGGTCGCTTCGGCCAAGCCGCCACACACCCCACCCAGCCAACGGTCATTGATCGACCGGCGCAGGCCGTTCAAAGCCTGAAACAAGGGCTCTGCGGGGCGGGGCTGCTGGACCCGCAGCAACTTGTTTTTGGCGCGCTGAAATTCATCCGGGCTCAGGCTGCCGCGGTCACGCAGTTGCTCCAGTTGGGTCAGGTCGTCGGCGATAGACATGCATTTCTCCTTGAAAGCACAGGTTATGGGGCCTGTAGCTGCAGAGTAACTCCGCCACCATAGAGTGCCAAGTCGCTGGCGATGGAATGCAGAATCTGCAGCATGAGCCGTAGTTCGTCCAACATGGTGCGCGAAACCTCAGCAGCAGTCACCACGATCCCCCCCCCCAACCTTGTCGGCTGGGTAGTAACTTCCTCCCGCATTATTTTCACTTAGCGTGATAAATCACCGGGTAAATGCAATCCGATGCTAAGCGTTTACCCGCGTGCGCGTAGTGAATGGCACATTTTTTGCGCAAGTTCTCTTACCATGCGCCTCGCCGCCGCTACAAGCGTGCAGCGGTCAACGCTGGTGGCATCTATCCTGCCTCCATCCACCATGTATTTAAGGGAAGTTATGAAAAAATTATGCCGATATCTGGCTGTTGCCGCCGCGCTCGTGTCTTGCGCAGGCCTGGCCCACGCAGACGTGATCGATTTTGAAAAGCCGGTTACCGCAGACAACTCTTACGCACCTTTCGCACCGCTTTTGACGCACGGAGATGAGTTTTACCAAGGTAACTTTTATCTAGACCCGTTTTCCAATGTTCCTGGTGCGAAACCCGGAGCTGACTTGGTGGGTGCACTGGTCAACGGCAGTGACCTGTCGACATGCTTTAGCGTGGCTTGTCCGACCAACAATGCGTCTACCTTTTACACCTCATTGAACGATGGTGTTTTGGCTTTGGGACGCTTGGACAACAAGACCTTCACGGTCAACAGTTTTGATGCAAGTTTCTTGGGCGGGGCTGATATCGGTACCTTGCCAGCCGTGAGCGGCCTGCTGCGTTTGCAAGGCATTACCGCTGCGGGCGCTAGCCTGACACAAACCTACCAGCTGGCAGGCCCCAGTGGCGGTGCGCTGAGTTTTGCCAGTTACGCTACGTCTGGCATTTTCGCCACCACACAATTTCAAAGCTTGTACGCCTTTGGATTTGCCTGCGACACCCAAACCTGCAGTGCATTCAGTACGAACCGCGGCCAATTCGCTTTAGACAACATCCAGTTGACCTCTGTCACTGCGGTGCCAGAACCTGAAACTTGGGCTCTGATGCTCATGGGCCTGGCTGGTGTTGGCGCTTTGCGTCGTCGCCAGCGCGCAGCGGCCACTCGCCCAATCGTCTGAATATCGAAGGACTCACCATGAAGCTTACTTCTGCCGCATTGGCTGCCCTGGTATTGATGGGCGGCGTTTCGTCGCCTGCGTTGGCCCAAAGCCGCGCGACCTATATTGTTCAACTCGCTGCGCAACCTGTTGCCAGCTACAGCGGTACGGTGGCCGGCTATGCCGCCACCCAACCTGCTGCCGGTACACGCCTTAATTCACGCTCTGCCGCTGCCATCGCCTACCGCGGGTACCTGGATGCCCAACAAAGTAGCGTAACTGCGCTAGTTTCTGGTGCGCCCATCGTGGCCCGCTACTCCACTGTTTACAACGGTTTCGCCGCACGACTGACGGCTGCAGAGGTACAAGCCCTGCGCGCCAGCCCCCTGGTTGTTGAGGTGTTTGCCGACGAGGCACGCAAGGTCGACACGGTCTCCACCCCCACCTTTTTGGGTCTCACTGCCCCAGGCGGCCTGTGGTCACAACAGGCGGCAGGCTTAGCTATTAAAGGTGAAGATGTCATTATTGGCGTAGTTGATAGCGGTATCTGGCCTGAGAGCCCGTCGTTTGCTGACCGCGTTAGCGGCAGCACACCCGTGTCCAGCGGCGGCAGCTCGGCTTATGGCCCAGCCCCTGCAGGTTGGTCGGGTACCTGCCAGTCTGGCGAGGGTTTCGACCCATCACTGCATTGCAATAACAAGTTGATTGGCGCTCAATATTTCAACGCTGGGTTTTTAGCTTCTGGCTCTACCAAGCATTGGACCGAGTTCTTCTCGCCGCGCGACTCGGTGGCAGGCGCTAGCGGCCACGGCGGCCATGGCTCGCACACTGCGTCCACGTCAGGCGGCAACAGTGGCGCGCCGGTGTTTCTTTCCGGTATCAATGTCGGCACTGCATCCGGCATCGCGCCGCGCGCACGTTTGGCGGTTTACAAGGTGTGTTTCACCTATGTCAATGCAGCCGCCACCGATGGCACAGGTAGCCAAAACTCTTGCTTCACCTCTGACAGCGTGGCGGCTATCGACAAAGCAGTCGCTGATGGCGTGCATGTCATCAATTATTCGATCAGCGGTAGCCCGACCAGTGTGAATGATCCGGTGGAGCAAGCGTTCTTGCGCGCTGCCAATGCAGGTGTCTTCGTGGCTGCTTCCGCCGGAAACAGCGGCCCTGCCGCCGCGGTGGCTCACGTGAGTCCTTGGCTCACCACAGTGGCTGCTTCCACCCACGACCGGGCCTTGTCGGCCAACGTGACCTTGGGCAGTGGTGCGGTTTACAGTGGTGCTTCATTCAACGCAACTCCGCTATCAGCTACTGGCGTCATCCGCGCTGAGGACGCAGGGCTCCCGGGTGCCAATGCCGCCCAATTGAGATTGTGCTATTCCAGCCCAGCAGCGCTGGACCCCGCTAAGGTGTCCGGTAAGGTGGTGGTGTGTACCCGTGGTAGCAATGCCCGCGTCGACAAGAGCGCTGCCGTATTGGCGGCTGGTGGAGTGGGTATGGTGCTGGTGGACAATGGTGCTGGCTTGGTGGTCGAGCCCCATTCCGTGCCGACCGTGCACGTAGGGGCCGCTGATGGAGCCGCCATTCAAGCGTATGCCTTAACGGCTGGAAGCACTGCAGCCATTTCAAGCTACTACAACGCCGGTAAGCCGGCCCCCGTGATGGCCGGCTTTTCGTCACGCGGCCCGAATGCAGGTGATGCCAATATGCTCAAGCCTGATCTGACAGCGCCTGGCGTTGACATCATTGCTACCGTCACTGCTGATTTGACCAATGCACAGCGCGATGCTGTTGCTGCAGGCACACTCACACCGCCGGCAGCATGGTCCTCCTACCAGGGAACCTCTATGTCTAGCCCCCATGTGGCGGGTCTGGCAGCGTTGCTGCGCCAGGCACACCCTGGTTGGTCGCCGATCGCCATCAAATCTGCATTGATGACTACGACCATTCCGACGCTCAATGATGGTTTAACAGGCCTGCAAAACGGTATGTTGCCTTGGTCGCAAGGCGCGGGTCATGTATCCCCCAACCGGGCTACGGACCCTGGCTTGGTCTACGACGCGGGCAAAGCTGACTTTGTACGGTACCAATGTAAGGTCAACAAGCCCGCGGTGTCTCCCGCATCGGATTGCACGACTTACGGGACACTGGACCAAACCCACAACTTCAACTTGCCTAGTATCACGGTGGGTGCAGTCAGTGGCACAACGGTAGTGACTCGTACAGTCACCAACGTGAGTGCGGGAGCGAGCACCTACTCAGCTGCTGCTTCGCTTCCAGGATTCACGGTTTCAGTAACGCCGCCTACGTTGACCTTGTTGCCGGGTGAGAGCAAGAGTTTTACGGTGGCATTGACCACGGCTGGTTCCCCTGAAGGGGTGTGGGCTTACGGGTCATTGGTATGGTCAGACGGTGTGCACTCTGTCAAGAGTCCGATGACGGCGCGCGCTGGTAAAACCATTGTTAGCCCCGCTATGGTGACAGGCTCTACAACTTCGGGTTCACGCTTGTTGTCTTTGCAGACCGGCTTCAGCGGTCGCATGACAGCTAATAAAGGTGGTTTGAAAGCTGTGACGATGGGAGCTTCCGTAGCTCTGGCTCCCAATGCGTCGATCAACCCACTGACTGTTTGCAACGCGGGTGTGGGCTCTGCAGCGGTAAAGGTTTACTCAGTCAGCATTCCTGCAGAGACCATCGTGGCCCGGTTCGAACTGCGCGATGCGGATGTGGGTGCTGTGGGTGACGACAACGATCTCATGATTGTGGCGCCCGGCGGCAGCAATGTGTATTCAGGCAACAACGGCTCCAATGAAATGGTGCAATTGGTAAATCCTGCTGCGGGTAATTACAAGGTCTGTGTCCACGCCTACGCGGGTGCTGCATCGATGACGCACAGCCTTTCGAGCTGGGTGGTGAGTACGGGCGATGCATCCTCTAGCTTTAATGTGTTGTTACCGAGCATGTCGTATCCGAACAGCACCTCAACGGTTGGTCTGTCTTGGTCTGGTTTGTCAACAGGTGGCCGTTACCTGGGCGGTGCGCAGTTTAAGGACACCAGCGGTAGCGTGCAGAGCACCACACTGCTGATGGTCGACACGACCGGCGCAGCGCCCTTGGCCTATACCCAAAAGGCTGTGAGCGCAGAACAGCTGGGCCAATAAGTAGTCTAGTGCCGGGTAAGCCGGCACGGCTTCTGGTGCATCAAGTAAAAAAGGCTGTCAGCTTAGCTGGCAGCCTTTTTTTTATGGAGTGACCGGCTGCACAGGCATGTCGTTTTCATTGCATTGTGTCGGGCAAGCGCAACTTGCACTGCTGTGCTTGGCACAACGCGCCAGGATCGGCTACGAACTGGCAGGTCGATACCATGCCACTTTGGGCCTGGCGTTGTTTTTGTAACGACGCTAACTGCTCAGATAGTGCACGCAAGCTAGCCTCGCTTGAAACGGCGGCAGACCACGCTAACCAGGCCTGCGGCCCCCCGCAGGCCTTGGCGCCTAAGGCAACTGTGCGGCATTGCGCGTGGCTAGTGCAAGCGGCACTGCCAATCTCCGCAACGATGCGATTTTGTAACACCGTCTCTGTCTGAGGTACCGTGTTTCCCGAGGGTGCCGCTGGTGACTTTGCCACGGGCGGCGGCGCTGTTTGGGATTGACAGGCAGAAAAAAACAGCAAGCTTGCTACGCACATACTGAGGTGGGCAGCGCGCCCCACCGCGTGCTTTTTGATTTTAAGTCGTAGTGATAGCGTTGAGGTGCAAGACATGGCCGTCCTTGGTCAAATCATCAGCTTACTCGCTGCCCGTCACCCGCCCGCGCGACTTTTTCACATCGCCCCGCGTGGCCTTAGTTTCCAGGCGCTTGCGCTGGGAGCTTTTGGTTGGCTTGGTGGCCTTGCGGGCCTTGGGCAGCACCGCCACGCTGTCCACCAGGGCCTGCAGGCGGCTCACGGCGTCGGCGCGGTTCTGGTCCTGGCTACGGGTAGTTTGCGCCTTGATGACGACCACCCCCTCGGCGGTGATGCGCTGGTCGCTTAGGGCCAGCAGGCGTTCTTTGATAACGTCCGGCAGGGACGACTGGGGAATGTCAAAGCGCAAATGGATAGCGCTGGACACCTTGTTGACGTTCTGGCCACCTGCGCCTTGGGCCCGGATGGCCGAGAAGTCGATCTCGTCTTCAATCAGCAGAATGAGGGGGTCGGGCATGGTGAACGATCAGCAATTGGGCGCAGTAGTAAGTCGCCAGTATCCACAAAGACGCCAGCGGCACGGGCATCAGGAACTTGTTGATGGCAATACAAGCGTCGCTGAGCATAAAAATACAAGCACCTACCGCCACCCAGCGCGAAGCGGCATCGCCCAAAACGGTAGCGCGGCTAATCGCTTGCGCGGCCATCAGCGAGAGGACAGTCACATAGGCCGCCACGGCGACTTGGAGTATCGGGTCTGACAGGCCGGGCCAGATGAGGGCGTACATGCCCGCACCTACTGCCAGCACACAGACCAGCGCCTTGCGGCTGGGAAACCCGACCTGCCCCTCGCGGAACAACACGATGTAGAAAATGTGAGCCACCAGGAAAAGACCCAGACCCAGAATGAATAGCGTGTCGGGCCAAAGCAGCGCAATGTCGCCACCCATCGAAAAAGCCAGCGCCAGCAGCAAATACGTGCCAAATCGGCCTGTGGCCCTTGTATTAATTGCCTGTGTAGCTACGAAAAAAATAGCAAATACCATCACCAGCGGTTTCAAAATGCCATAGCAGGGCAAGAAACCCAGCGAGCCCAGCACCGCCAGTGCGGCAGCCTGCACGGCCAGTACCTCCAGCACCTGCAGGGCACCCTGCGTGAAGCGACCCAGGGCCCACACCCCGGTGGCCAGGGCGGCGCACCAGATGGCAGCCTCAGGCCAGGGCATCGCATCCACGTGCCACAGCAAGGCAGCCACAGCGCCCAGCGTCAGTAAAAACTGCACGCCCGCGAACCACTGCGCGCGCCGACTTAAGGGGGGATTGAACTGGGTCACGGACTCCAGGCGGAACTCGGGCTTGAGGTGGGCCAGCGCCAAGTCCGCAGGCTGCCAGCCGGGCGGCTTGCACCACACGCGCACTTTGTCGGCCCAGCGGCGGGTGCGCCAGGAATCGCGCGCCAGCGCCGCATACACCTCCACGTTGGCCCACAGCGGATCCCAGCTATTGAGCTGGCCACGGGTGCCGTAGACGCACTTTTCCTCTTCCATCGCAAAGCTGCCAAACAGGCGGTCCCACAGCACCAGAATGCCACCGTAGTTTTTGTCCAGATACTGCGTGTTGACGGCATGGTGAACGCGGTGGTTGCTGGGGCTGCAAAACACGCGGTCAAACCAGCCCAGCTTGCCCACCTGCTCGGTGTGCACCCAAAACTGGTAGAGCAAATCGACCAGGGCCACGATGGCAAAAATCTCGGGGGGCACGCCGGCGAGTGCCATGGGCAGGTAAAAAATCCAGCTCAATAATGGGCCGCTGGAGGTTTGTCGCAGTGCGGTGGACAGGTTGTATTGCTGGCTTTGGTGGTGCACCACGTGGGCAGCCCAAAACAGCGAGACTTCGTGCCCGGCGCGGTGCAGCCAGTAGTAGCACAGGTCGTAAAAAATAAGCGCCAGCAGCGCGCCGTACCAGGTCTTCCAGAAGGTCGCATCCGGGTCCATGGCTACGGCGCCGAACACCAGCGTGTAGATACCAATCGTCAGCAGCTTGCTGAGGGCACCGGCGAGCTGGCTCAGGATGCCCAGATTGATGCTGTTGATAGTGTCGCTCAGGGTGTAGGTGTTGTGGCCAGTACCTGCGCGCGCGCGGGAGAGGCCCCACCAATACTCCAGGGCGATCATTAGCAGGAATACAGGGGTAGCGAATACGATGACTTTACTCATGCCACCATTATCTGAGCACGATAGAGCCCACGACCACCGGAGCTTCCCTAATAAAATCTGGGGTGGTGGGCCTAGCTCAGTGCCGCTCCTTGGTCAGCAAAATCCTCGTCGTTAAGGTGTTGGTCATCGGCCCAGCCCACCAGTGTCAGGCCCTCGGGCGTCCATAGCAGGCGGTTGATGGCGGCATTGCCCAGCGCCCAAGAGCGCGGCGACTGCAGGTCGAGTTGCGTAGCCAGTCGGTATAGAGCGTCCATGACGCCGCCGTGGGCCACTAACACGATGTGTTCGCCCACATGTTGGCTGGCCAGCGCGTCCACCGTACTTTGAATGCGGTCGCGCAGTTGCACTAGGCTTTCGCCGCCTGGTGGCGCAAAGTGGGGATCGCGGCTGCGCCAACGCTCAGACTCTACGGGCCAATCTTCGGCAATCTGGGCATAAGTCTGCCCCTCAAATGTACCGAAGCCGCGTTCGCGCAAGCCTTGGTGCGTGGCAACGTTTTTGTCGTTCAGGCTGGTGTTGTGCTGTGCAATCGCTTGGGCGGTGGCGTGGGCACGCGACAAGTCACTGCTGTAGACCGCATGAATGCTTTCCTCGGCCAGTGCCTGGGCTACGCGTTGGGCCTGCCACTCACCCCGGGCGTTGAGCCCGATGTCGGTATGGCCTTGCAATCGCATGCCTGCATTCCAGGCGGTTTCGCCATGGCGAATAGCAATGACGCGCGTGGCTTGCATGCGCTTATTTGTCAGGGTTCGCAGCGGGCAACACCACCGAGATGGTCTTGGCTGTGGGCGCAGCCTGGGGGTAGTCGCGCAGTGCCGCTTCCACAATAGGCTCTAGCAGGTTGGGGGTGTCAGACCAGGGGCCCTCTTGCACCGCCTGGGTCTCAAAAACCGCACTACCGGCAGCGATATCGCGTACCAAGATATTGACTGCGTGGCGGTAGGCCACCGGGTCGATCAAGGGCCTGCGCACGCGTTGCCAAAGCGACCCGTCTGACGCTAAAACTACGCGGTCTGACATCAGTCCGCCAAGTCCGAAGGGGTAACGATCGAGTGCAACGCGGTCTGCATTCAGAAGCATTTGCACGGTGTAGCGGGCGTTGCTGTCATTGCGCACCAGGCCCTTGGTAGCTAGCACTTTGGCTGCGGCGGTTTCCAACGCGTCTTGTGTGGGGCTTTGCGCCACAGACGGCAAGCGCTCAAAGCGGTAGGTGGCACCCGCCGCAATCAGCGTGGGGCCGCCAAAGCTTCGCACTTCGCTGTCGATAGTGCGGCTGGTGGCACAGCCCGTCAGCACCACGGTTGCCAAAGCGAGACTGGCCGCAGCTATGGAGCTGCGCACATTCGTCATCCAATAAGAACCACGGTGCATTGCGTTCATAAGGTCACCACCTGTAAGCCGGCCAAGCCCGGTAAGCCGGAGCGGGCTGGGGTTGGGAATTCTTCCGCGTCAAAGGCCTTGTCACCGTTCTCATCTTCCAGACCGGTGGGGCGGATGTTCTTGAAGTCGTGTTGTTTGTGGTCCATCAAGTGGGATGGCACTACGTTTTGCAGGGCCGTAAACATGGTCTCGGCACGGCCGGGGTATTGCTTTTCCCAGTCACGCAGCATATTGCCGATCTGCACGCGCTGCAGGTTGGTCTGGCTGCCGCACAGCGAGCACGGGATGATCGGGAACTCGCGGTGCGCAGCCCAGCGGATCAGGTCTTTTTCGGCCACGTAGGCCAAAGGGCGGATGACGACGAATTCGCCGTTGTCGCTCGTCAGTTTAGGAGGCATACCTTTGAGCTTGCCACCGAAAAACATATTTAAGAAGAAGGTTTGTAACATGTCGTCACGGTGGTGGCCCAAAGCAAGTTTGTTGCACTTGAGCTTGCGCGCCACGCTGTACAAAATGCCCCGGCGCAGGCGGCTGCACAGGCTGCACATGGTTTTGCCTTCGGGTATGTTGCGCTTGACGATGGAGTAGGTGTCCTGAGTTTCGATATGAAACTCGACACCCAGCTTGGCCAGGTACTCGGGCAGGATATGGTCGGGAAAGCCGGGCTGCTTCTGATCCAGATTCACAGCCACGATTTCGAAGTTGATGGGCGCGCGCTGCTGCATTTTGAGCAGGATATCCAGCATGCCGTAGCTGTCTTTACCGCCGGACATACACACCATCACACGGTCGCCTTCTTCGATCATGTTGAAGTCCATGATGGCCATGCCCATCTGGCGGCACAGGCGCTTCTCGAGTTTGTTGAGTTCATAAGCGACCCGTTGCGTTACGTCGCGTTCGGTTTTGGCAGTGGGTGTAATTTCGTCAGCCACCCAGTGACTGGTTTCGTTCAGGGCGTTCATATAAATGGGTGTAATTAAGTAGCTTGCAATGCCAAAAATTGGAGGGGTGTGTAAGCCCGAACGGGGCTCTTGGCAAAATTCCGCAAGTTCCGGGTGATGATGGCGTGGGCACCGGCTTGGTGGGCGGCGTGGGCCAGCACAGCGTCTTCAAAATCGGGCATATCGGCATCCAGTGCGAGTTGCAGCGTACTGCGTGTCACGGCGGCAATGTCGTACAGGCTCAACAGGGCTTGCACCGCATCTTTAGCCCCGTCGCTGCCCAGCTGCTTTCGCGCCAAGTAATCAATCGTGGTGACGGTGGTGGCGCACAGCATGGCGTGCAGCTCACCCGATTCCACCCGATCGCTCACTTGGCGGGCGGTGGTCACATGCTCAGGCCGCTCTAGTAGCAGGTCGAGGATGACATCGGTGTCAATCAGAATCACTGAGGCTCTCTTTCTGGGGTGCCCAAATGCTTGCGCTCCAGGTAGGCGTGGTAACTCTCCTGGGCCACACGTCTATGCCCTGGTGGAGGTTTCAGAAGACCCGTCAGGCGGCGGGTTAACGGGCCAGAAACATCGGCAGACTTGGCACTGTGGGCGAGTGCTGCGCTGGGGCTGTTATCAGGGCTTGCGGGCGACATGTACGCCAGTGCAGCGAAATAGTTGGCCACCATTTGCGAGACCGAACTGCCATGGGCCGCGGCATAGTTTTTGGCGCTGGCAATCAGCGACTCATCCATGCGCAGGGTGAGTTTGTTGTTCATGAAATAGGATGACGTACAGAATGTAGGTATTGTACGTCCGGTACGCAATTGACCTTATAAGTGGCCCTGAGCCCACACTTTGTAAGAATTCGGCACCTGGTGAGACGAAACCAGGCATTTGGCCAAAATCTTTACATTGGCACATGCACGCTAGATTTTTCAATAAAACCCTGGAGTCTTTACGTATGAAAACACTGGTTCTCTCCGCTTTGGCAACTGCTATCTCGCTCCTAACCGTGGCTGCTAATGCACAAACGCCGCCGGCAACGCCTGCGAGTGTTGATCCATCGGCACTTGTCGACCAATTCGAAGCTACGTCTGGCAAGTTTGAGGGCTATCGACGTTCGGGTGCCAAGGGTATTTGTGCCGCGGGCGAGTTCATCGGCACCAAAGAAGCGCGCGCTTTGTCTCGCGCCTCAGCCTTCAGTGGTAAGCCTGTGCCAGTTGTCGTGCGGTTCTCGGTCGGCGGTGCGAACCCTAAGGCGGTGGATAACACCAAGACACAACGTAACTTGGCCTTGCAGTTCAATTTGCCCAAGGGTGAGCAATGGCAGATGGGCAATATTTCTGCTCCCGTCTTCGGTGCTTCGTCGCCTCAGCAGTTGCTCGGGCTACTGGTATCCCGCCAGCCAGACCCCACCACCAAGCAGGCCGATCCTGAAAAAATAAAGGCCTTCAACGAAGCCAATCCCGAAGTCCTGCTGCAAGGCAAACACTTTGCTTCGCAGCCCGTACCGGCGAGTTTTGCCAGCGTGAACTATTGGGGAGTCCATGGCTTTGGCTTTGTAAACGCCAAAGGTGCCAAGCAGTTCGGAAAATGGATTTTTGAGCCGGTCGCAGGCCTGCAGGGCCTGACCGACGAAGAAGCCAAAGCGAAGGGCACGAGCTTTTTGTTTGAAGACCTGCGCCAACGTGTCAAGGAAGGCGCGGTCGCATTCAACTTCAATCTGGAGCTGGCTCAGCCAGGTGACAAGATCGACAGCGCCACGGTTCCACTGCCAGAGGGCCGCAAAAAAGTCACATTGGGTACCTTGAAAGTAACTTCGGTGTCCGAAGATGGCGGGGGTCCTTGCCTGACCACCACGTACATCCCTACGATTTTGCCCAAGGGGGTTGAGGCCTCTGCGGACCCCATGCTGGCCGCGCGTGCGGCACCCTACGCCGTCTCACTCGGCCGCCGCTTGACCGAAGGGGCTAAGCAGCAATAAGGACGCGTCACGCTGGTTATCTGCCGGGTGCCCGGTTGATAACCAGCTACCACTTTCCTGTTTCTACGCGAATAGCCACTTCGCAATCGTCAAAAATTTCCAGCTTGGCAATTTTTACGCGCACTCCCAGCACGCCAGGCAGTTGCATCAGTCGGTGGGCTAGTTTGCCGATGAGGCTCTCCAGCAGGTTCACATGTTCTGCGGTGCAGTCGTTGATGATGATCTGGCGTACCTTGCGATAGTCCAGCACGTGGTGGATGTCGTCATCAAAGGGCAAGAGGGGCTGGGGCCCGAGGTTCAATTCAGCATCCACCTGAATGGGCTGAGGTGCCAGCTTTTCAGATTCCAAAATTCCCAAGTTGGCATTGAACCTTAAACCGCTCAGGGTCAGCGTCTGGTTGCCGTGGGTGGCTGTGCTGTGCTGGGCTGGTGCAGTGGTGTTTGGCATGAGTGTGTTTACTTACATCAGGGAAAAATCACGCTCAAAGCGCATCAGGTGTTGGCCGCCGTCCACCAGCAAGGTGGTGCCGGTCATGGATTGGTTTTGCAGTGCAAACAGCACGGTGGCCGCCACGTCTTCGGGGGTGCTGGAGCGGCCCAGTGGCGACAGCTTGTGCAGGGCTGCAAATTTTTCGTCAGCCAGCATATGGCTGGTCAAGGTAAGGCCTGGCGCAACGCCCACCACCCGCACGCGCGGTGCCAGCGCCAGTGCCAGCATGGTGTTGGCGGCCTCTAACGCGGCTTTGGACAGGGTGTAGCTCATGAAATCAGGGTTTTGGTTCCAGAGCTTCTGGTCGAGCAAATTCACTACGGCGCCGGGGGCTTCGCGTTGCTGCAGATGGGTGTGCAGGGCTTGCGCCAGCAAAATGGCGGCACCCGCGTTGCTGCGCAAATGCTTCTCCATGGCGGCAAAGCTGAAGCTGGCGGCGTCGTCATGCTCAAATGTAGAGGCGCTGTTAACCACCGCATCGATCCGGCCCAGATGCTCGATCACCGTAGGCACCAGATTGCGTACGGCGACCTCATTACTTAAATTACAGCGAAAAGCGGCTGGGCCCCGCGTAAATGCTGCGCAGTCTGCTACTGTTTTAGTAGCATCTTCGACAGAATCCCGGTAATGCACCGCCACACGCCAGCCGTTGGCGGCGAGTTTCAGCGCAATCTCGCGCCCCAGACGCTTGGCCGCACCGGTGACCAGCACTACGGGTGCGATGGCAGGTCCAGACCTGGTGGTGGAGGCGGGTGAAGGAGGGGTGGTGGGCGCAGACATTGGAGGACAATTCGGGTTGAACACCTGAGTTTAACGATGACCCCACCGGCCCGCACGTCTGTTGATCCCGCTTTGCACCCCGCGTCTGCGCATCCGCTGGCTGCCCAAGTGGCCACGCACATCCATGCCGCGGGCGGCTGGGTGGGGTTTGATGACTTTATGGCCCAGGCTTTGTACACGCCGGGGATGGGTTATTACACCGGTGGTGCTACCGTATTTGGAACCCTGCCCAGCACCTCGTCAGTGACAGGCCAGTCGGGTAGCGATTTTGTGACCGCGCCTGAAATGTCGCCGCTATTTGGTCAGGCCCTGGCTTGCCAGGTGGCGCAGGCGCTGCAGGCCACGGGTACGGACGAGGTATGGGAGTTTGGTGCGGGCACAGGCGCTTTGGCGCTGCAAATCCTGGAGGCGCTACAAGCCTTGGGTGTAGCTATCAAGCGCTACACGATTGTGGATTTATCGCAGCCGCTGATGGCGCGCCAAAAAGTGACTTTGCAAGCCCATGCCGACACCGTGCACTGGGCAAGTGCGCTACCTGCGCAGATGCGTGGTGTAGTGGTGGGCAATGAAGTGCTGGATGCGATGCCCGTGAAGCTGCTGGCGCGTACCGGTGGGGCGTGGCACGAACGTGGCGTAGTGCTAGCGGTGGATGGTGGCGATAGTCTGTTTGCCTGGGAGGATCGCGCCACTGCGTTACGCCCGCCTCTAGAGGTGGATGGTGCGCACGACTACCTGACAGAGATTCACCCGCAGGGCGAGGCCTTTATGCGCACGCTGGCGGACCGCCTGCAAGCCGGGGCCGCGTTTTTAATCGACTATGGTTTTCCGGAGGCCGAGTATTACCACCCGCAGCGCCACATGGGTACGGTGATGTGCCACCGCGCCCACCAGGCAGATACCGACCCCTTGGGCGATGTAGGCCTGAAAGACATCTCCGCCCACGTCAACTTCACTGGCATTGCTGTAGCCGCGCAGGACGCAGGGCTGGAGGTACTGGGCTACACCAACCAGGCGCACTTTCTGATCAACTGCGGTTTGGTCGATGCCATGCAGCAATCGGACCTGCCCCAGCGCGTGGCAGCCCAGAAGCTGATTCTGGAGCACGAGATGGGCGAGCTATTCAAGGTGATTGGCTTCACGAAGGGGCCTGTGTGGGATGCGCTGGGGTTTGCGCGGGGCGACAAGACACACCGTCTCTAGCCACCTACTTGTTGGCTGCCTTGAACGCCGTGATTGCGCGTTGCAGGTCCGCATATTCCTCGCAAATCTTGTTGCCACAAATCCTCTCCAGCGCTGCGAGGTGCTTTTCCGCTTCAGCCGGGTTTTTGTCCATCAGGTAGGCCTCGCCAATGTACTCGTGCGCGCCGCGGTGGTTGGGGTTGAGCTTGAGCGCGATGCCGTAGTGCTCAAATGCTTTGGGCAAATCAGGTTTTGCTTGTTTGCGGTAGCTGTAAGCCAGCAGGTTGTGGGCGTCTGCGTTGCGCGGTTCTTCGCGCACGGCAGTTTTGAGTTCGGTAATAGCCGCCGCCCAGTTCTTGGTCTGAATGGCCTTGCGGGCGTCACCGATGTGATCACTGGCAACCTGTGGATCCATAGTGGGGGTGTCGGCTGCGAAGGCGCTGGCCGATGCCAGCAGCAAAAAAATCAGCAATCCATTTTTCATCACGATCTCCAAAAACAGCTGTCAATGTTAACGTTGAGTCTGCGTTGGTGCACACTGCCACAGCCACTGAACCTGTCCACTAACTATGAAAAACCTACCGTTGCGTGTGTTGAGCTTAGCCGCCCTGGCTTTAATGCTGGTTGCCTGCAATAAGCAGCCAGACGCCTCCGGCACATCGTCTGTAGCGGCGCCCGCAGCCAAATTGCCCGAGCTTCGAGTCGCCATTGACCCGACGTATGAGCCCTTTACTTACAAGGGTGCTGACGGCAAAGCCACTGGTTTTGATGTCGACTTTGCCGATGCGCTCTGCGCACAGATTCAGCGCAAATGCGTGTTCGAAG
>JANYEE010000173.1 GCA_025363275.1 Burkholderiales bacterium
ATGCCACGCTCGGTGGCGACACCTTGTCAGAATAGCAGAGCCGACTCTCTTTAGTCCGTTCGGGCTATTGGCGCGTACCAGGTGCGCTTGCATAATGTTACACATGCTTAGAAACGGTGCCAAACGTACCGGAGCGATCAGGGACAACCATGAAATTCCATACTTTTGCACTGTTTACAGCTTTTGTTTTGGGGCTACCCACACTGGCATCGGCGCAATCGTTTGACTGCATCAGCGGCAATGCCACTTGCACCACTGCCGAGAGCTTGGTCAGCTGGTCACTGACCGGCAATGTGTTCAAAATCAGCAACAAGGCGGGCGCAACCAACGCGTCTTTCATTCGCAATATTTATTTCGACACTTCTGCTGGCATGGGTGTGAGCCCGTTGGGAAGTGTGGGAACCGTGTCTTTTTCTAGTGGCGGCAATCCTGCCAATTTGCCAGGCGGCAACACGGTGCAATTCGCATCGAACGCCAACTGGACGTCCAGCAACCCGGGTTCTAAGTGGGGCGTTAACGCGGGTGAGTCCATTTCCTTTACCCTGACGGGCGTGAGCTTGGCCAATTTTGCCAACGGCAGTATGCGTGTGGGTGTTCACCTGCAAGGCCTGCCTGGTGGCGCCAGCGACAGTCTGATCAGCACTGTGTCTGCAGTGCCTGAGCCAGAAAGCTACGCCCTGATGCTGGCTGGCTTGGGCCTGATGGGTGCCATTGCCCGCCGCCGCCATCACAAGAACGCCTAATCCGCCTCGCGCTGCCTGGCAGCATTGCAAAAAGGGAGCCTTGGCTCCCTTTTTGTATTTAGACGACGCCCTGCTCGCGCAGTGCGGCAATGGCTGCCGTGTCTAACCCCAGCCCCTCCAGCACCTCAGTGGTGTGCTGGCCCATGGCGGGTGGGGCGCGGTGCAGCACCGGTGGGGTGTCCACCAGACGCAACGGGCTGGCGACCGTTGCTATATTTTTAATAGCTGCAGAGCCAAATAATCCGGGGGCCACAGGCTGATTTATTACCAAATTGCGGGCCACGGCCTGCGGTTCGGCAAACGCCTCGTCCACACGGTTGATCGGGCCACAAGGCACAGCCTTATCGCCCAGCAGCGCTACCCAATCGGCGGTAGTTCGGGTGCGGGTGACTTCGGACATCGCAGGAATCAATGCGGTGCGATTGATATTGCGTTGGGCGGTGGTGGCAAAGCGCGGATCGGCGGCCCACTCCGGCTTGCCCACCGCATGGCTGAAGCGCCCGAATTGGCCGTCGTTGCCGATGGCCAGCAGCATCGCGCCGTCCAGCGTCGGGAAGTCTTGATAGGGCGCAAGGCTCGGGTGGCTGTTACCCTGGCGCTGCGGCACCGCACCGGTGTTCAAATATCCGGCGGCCTGGTTGGCCAAAATTGCCATGCCGACGTCCAGCAGGCTCATGTCGATACGCTGGCCCACGCCGGTACGGTGACGCACCTCAATGGCGGCCAGGATAGCGGTGGTGGCGTAGATGCCGGTGAACACATCGGTAATGGCCACGCCCACGCGCAGCGGGCCTTCGCCGGGGCTGCCGTCGGGCCTACCGGTGATGCTCATCATGCCGCTCATGGCCTGGATCATCAGGTCGTAGCCTGCACGCTCGGCGTACGGACCAGTCTGGCCAAAGCCGGTAATCGAGCAGTAAATCAGGCGCGGGTTAATCGCTTTGAGGCTCTCGTAGTCCAAACCATAGTGGGCCAGCCCGCCCACCTTGAAGTTCTCTACCAACACGTCACTCTGCGCCGCCACTTGTTTAATGATGGCCTGGCCTTCCGGCTTGGCGATGTCGATGGTGATGGAGCGTTTGTTGCGGTTGCAACTGGTGAAGTAACTTGCGTGTTCCGTCGTGTTGCCGTGTTCGTCTTTGAGAAAAGGAGGGCCCCAGTGGCGGGTGTCGTCCCCCTCGCCCGGCTTTTCGACCTTGACGACATCAGCGCCCAAGTCGGCCAGCATTTGGGTGCACCAAGGGCCGGCCAGCACGCGGGAGAGGTCCAGAACTTTGATGTGGGGAAGGGCGGAGGGTTTTTCTGTCATGGTGTGTCTTCTTGCTAAGCGTTACAGAGTACGCGTTCAGGGAATGGGGTATTGGTCTGCGCCGATTTGCTGGCCCCGCAGGGGACTGATGAGGCGCAGGCCAATACCCCATTCCCTGCCACCAACAAACCATGAGCGAAATGCATTCAGGGCATCAGTTCCCAAACGCCGCAATCCCCGTCTGCGCCCGGCCCAAGATCAAGGCATGGATGTCATGCGTACCTTCGTAGGTGTTCACCACCTCCAAATTCACCAAATGCCGCGCCACGCCGTATTCATCGCTGATGCCATTGCCACCCATCATGTCGCGTGCTAAGCGGGCAATGTCCAGCGCCTTGCCACACGAGTTGCGCTTCAGGATGGACGTGATCTCCACGGAATCCGTGCCCTCGTCCTTCATGCGCCCCAAACGCAAGCACCCCTGCAGACCCAACGCGATTTCGGTTTGCATATCCGCTAGCTTTTTTTGAATCAGTTGATTGGCGGCCAGGGGACGGCCGAACTGCTTGCGGTCCATCACATAGCGGTGGGCGCGGAACCAGCAGTCTTCCGCCGCACCCAGCGTGCCCCAGGCAATGCCGTAGCGCGCGCTGTTCAGGCAGGTGAATGGGCCCTTGAGACCACGCACCTCCGGGAATGCGTTTTCTTCGGGGCAGAACACGCCGTCCATGACAATCTCGCCGGTGACCGAGGCGCGCAAGCCGACCTTGCCGTGGATGGCGGGCGCGCTCAAACCGGCCATGCCTTTTTCCAGCACAAAGCCGCGGATCGGGCCGACCTGGCCGCCCTCACTCACCTCTTTGGCCCAGACCACAAACACGTCGGCCATCGGGCTATTGCTGATCCACATTTTGGAGCCGGTGAGCTTGTAGCCGCCGGGCACTTTGTGGGCGCGGGTAGCCATGCTGCCGGGGTCGGAGCCGTGGTCGGGCTCGGTCAGGCCGAAGCAGCCAATGAACTCGCCGGTGGCCAGCTTGGGGAGGTATTTCTGGCGCTGCGCCTCGGTGCCGAATTCAAAAATCGGCACCATCACCAGCGACGATTGCACGCTCATCATGCTGCGATAGCCGCTGTCCACGCGCTCCACTTCGCGGGCGATCAGACCGTAGGCCACGTAGTTCAGGCCCGGGCCGCCGTATTGCTCAGGAATGGTGGGGCCCAGAAGGCCCAGTTCGCCCATTTCCCGAAAGATCGCCACATCGGTCGTGCCATCGCGAAACGCCTGGGTGACGCGCGGCAG
>JANYEE010000183.1 GCA_025363275.1 Burkholderiales bacterium
CAGGCGCGCCAGCGACCACACCACCACCACCGAGCCCAGCAGATTGGCCAACAGCAAATGGGTGGCGTCCAGCGGGTGCAGCGTGCCGGGCAGGCCCAGCGCCCGCGCGACCGCGGTCAGGCCGCCATACATCCAGACGAAACTCCAGGGCGTGGCAAAGGGCAGGGTGACGATCAGGTCGTACCAGGCGCTGGCGCGAACCAGCGTGAGGTAACGGGTCGTAGGTAGTGGAACAGACAACATAGAAGTCCAAAAAAGTGAAAGAGGCCGCCAGTGTCTGGGGTAAAGTAAGCTTCAAGGTCAAGCGATTTTGGGAATCCATCATGTTGATCGGTGAATTGGCCACAGCGGCAGGCATCAGCCGCGAAGCCCTGCGTTTTTATGAGCAGCAAGGCCTGATACGCGCCCGCCGCCTGGCCAATGGCTACCGCGACTACCCCGATGAAGTGCTATTGCTGGTGAACTACATCCGCACCGCGCAGCAGCTCGGCTTCACGTTGGCCGAGATTGGGCACAAGCTGCCCGCCATTTGGGACGCGGCCGACCCGGCCCCGGCGATTGCCGAGGTGCTGGGCGAAAAGCTGCTGGAGATTGATACGCGCATTGCCGCGCTGCAGGGGCTGCGCACCCAGTTGGCGCTGCGCTTGGGGCTGGATTGCCCGCTGACGGCGCGGGTGGCAGGCTAAATGCTGGTCCTTTATTGAAAATCATAAGCCATTGATATTATTGAAATTTCAGTGTAAAAAGTGGTTTTTATAAGAACCACCTGAAATGTCACTTTTTCTAGACCTGCAATCCGCTCAGTCGCGCCAGTACATTGACGCGGAAACCGTCTTTCTGGAGTTGCGCCGTGCGCGGCTGGAGGCGGCGGAGGTGCGCGGTTCCATGTATTGGCGCACCCAGAACGGCCGCGAGTTTCTGGTCCGCGAATCCAGTGGCGGGGCACAAAAATCTCTGGGCCTCCTGACGCCTGAGACGCAAGCTATTTTTGAACGCTTCAAGGCCCGTAAAGCCGCTGCGGCCAGTCGCCTGGCAGCCCTCACCAGCGCTGCTTCGGATCAGCAACGGCTTAACAAAGCGCTGCGCGTAGGACGCGTGCCCAACATCGTGGTCAAAACGCTCAACGCCTTAGAAGCCGCTGGACTGGAGGATCATTTTTTGACCATCGGTACCCACGCTCTCTACGCGTATGAAAGCGCCTGTGGCGTGCGCTGTATGCCCGGAGCGCTGGCGACGCAGGATATTGATTTACTCTTTGATAGCCGCAAACGCATAGCCTTTGTGTCGCAGATGAAGCGCCTGGACAGCTCCTTTATTGGTGCGCTCCGCAAAGCAGACCCCAGCTTTCGCGTCAAGTCCGACCAAAAGCAAACCGCGATCAACGACGCCGGTTTTGAGGTGGATGTGATCCGCCGCATGGCCACCGATGGCGACCCGCATCCGTTTCGGCTGAGCGACGACGAAGACGATATGCGGGCCGTGCAGGTGGCGGGGGGCAATCGCATGCTCAGTGCCCACAAGTTCAGCCAAGTGGTGGTTGCAGAAACTGGCCATATGGCGGTCATGCACACCATGGACCCGCCGACCTTTGTGGCCATCAAACGCATGATTTCAACCGCCCCAGGTCGTGATCCCAAAAAGCGCGTCAAAGACGCGCAGCAGGCGGACCTGGTGGAGCAATTGATGCAGTCGCATATGCCGCAATACCGGAAAACCGAGGGCGCCGCGGATTAAAAAAACCCCGCTAGTCTTGCAACTGCGGGGCTTTCTGTTCTCTGAATTGCTATCAAATGAATAGCTACTCAGGCAATTCGTACCTGGGCCACAGCCCGATTTGACTAAAAATCAGGGCGAAATCACACCAAAAGCGCATTCACCCGCTTCACATACGCCGCCGGGTCCGCAGGCAACCCGCCTTCGGCCAGTAGCGCTTGGTCAAACAGGATGTGGGCGAGGTCGTTGAAGTGCACCGAGCCGCCGAGCTTTTTGACCAGCGCGTGTTCGGCGTTCACTTCCAGCACAGGCTTCACTTCGGGTGCGGTCTGGCCGGCTTGCTTGAGCATGCGCGCCAGTTGGGTGCTCATGCCGTGGTCTTGCACCACCAGGCAGGCGGGGCTATCCACCAGGCGGGTGGTGACGCGCACGTCTTCAGCTTTGTCTTTGAGCGCTTCCTTCAGCTTGGCCAACAGCGGCTTGAAGGCTTCGGCCGCTTCTTCAGCCGCCTTCTTCTCGGCGTCGTCTTGCAGGCTGCCCAGATCTACGGCGCCCTTGGCCACGGACTGCATCGGTGTGCCATCAAAGTCGTTCAGGTAGTTCAGCGCCCACTCGTCCACGCGGTCGGTCATCAGCAGGACTTCAATGCCCTTTTTCTTGAACACTTCGAGCTGCGGGCTGTTCTTGGCGGCCGCCGCATTGTCAGCCGTGATGTAGTAGATGGCCTCCTGGCCTTCCTTCATGCGCGCCTTGTAGTCGGCGAAGCCTACGCTGGCCGAGTCGCTGGTGGTGGACGCAAAACGCAGCAGCTTGGCCAAGCGCTCCTTGTTGGCAAAGTCTTCGCCCAGGCCTTCTTTCAGCACCGCACCAAACTCGGCGTAGAACTTGGAGTACTTGCCGACCAGGGCTTGGTCTTCTTCAGACACGACATCGGTCACGCCATCAGCAGACTCTGC
>JANYEE010000191.1 GCA_025363275.1 Burkholderiales bacterium
ATGCCGCCGTCCTTGTTGCTGTCCGAGTAGCCCAGCATGATGTCCTGCTCGGAGCCACTGCGGGTCACCATAGCCTTGATGCCAGGCAGTGCATAGAACTCACGCATGATGGGCGCGGCATTGCGCAGGTCTTCAATCGTTTCAAACAAAGGCACGACGATCAGGTCGTTTACGGCCTGTGCATCCAGCGTACTGCGCATCAGTCCTGCCTCTTTTTGCAAGAGCAGCACTTCCAGCAAATCGCTGACGGTTTCGGTGTGGCTGATGATGTAGTGGCGAATGGCATGGTGGCCAAAACGCTGGCGCATGACCTTGGCCATGCGGAAGATGGCCAGCTCACTTTGGGCGTGCGGTGAGTACTCCACGCCTTGTACCTGCAGGGTGCGGGCATCGTTCAGCAAGCCCAGCAGCAAGCTGCGTTTGGCCGCCTCGTCCAGCGCGCTGTAGTCCGCCTCAATGCGTGCAGTCTTCAGCAGTTCTGCCACCACCTCTTCGTGCTTGTCCGAGCTTTGGCGTAGGTCGACTGTGGCCAAGTGGAAGCCAAAAACTTCCACCGCCCGGATCAGCGGGTGCAGGCGCTGGGCCACCAGGGCTTGGCCGTGGTTGACTTTTAGAGATTCTTCAATCGTGCGTAATTCGGCACCAAACTCCTCGGCCGTGGCGTAGGCGTTTTGCGGGGCTACGGCGTGGCGGGCCGCTTCGGTGCCGGTCAATTCCTTGAGCGTCGCTGCCAGGCGCGCGTACACGCCGGTCAGCGCGCGGCGGTAGGGCTCGTCCATGCGGTGTTCGTTGCGGTCGGGCGAGCTATCGGCCAGCAACTGCATGGCGGGCGTGGTCTCGTTCAGCATGGCCGATATCGACAGCTCAGCCCCCAGGTAATGCACCTCGGTCAGGTAGTGGCGCAGGGCTACTTCCGACTGGCGGCGCAGCGCGTATTCCAGCGTTTGCGCGCTTACATTGGGGTTGCCATCGCGGTCACCGCCGATCCACTGGCCCATGCGCAAAAAGCTGTGCACTGGCTGCTGGCCCAGGTGCTGTTCCAGGTTGGCGTATAGCTTGGGGATCTCGCGCAAAAACGTGGATTCGTAATAGCTCAGCGCGTTCTCGATCTCGTCCATCACCGTGAGCTTGCTAAAACGCAACAGGCGCGTCTGCCAGAGCTGCATCACGCGGGCGCGCATGAGGGCTTCGTTGGCGGCCAGCTCGCGTGGGGTCAGGGCATCTTTCTTGGGGTCGAATGCACTGCCACGCAGCTTGATCTCGTCGCGCTGTGTCAGCAGTTGGGCAATGCCGCGCTCGGCGTCCAGAATGCTCTTGCGCTGCACTTCGGTGGGGTGGGCGGTGAGCACCGGGGCCACGTAGCTGTTTTGCAGCATGGTCGCAATCGCTTTGGGCGCAATGCCACCCCAGCGCAAGCGCGACATGGCCACTTCAAGGCTGCCTTCTTGGGTATCGCCCGCGCGCTCATGGATGGCGCGGCGGCGGATATGGTGGCGGTCTTCGGCCAAGTTGGCCAAGTGACTGAAATAGGTGAAGGCGCGTATGACGCTTACCGTCTGGTCGCCCGACAGGCTTTTGAGTAGTTTCTTCAGCGCCTTGTCGGCCTCATGGTCCGCTTCGCGCCTAAAGGCGACCGACAGCGTACGAATGCGCTCTATCAATTCAAACGCGTCCACGCCTTCCTGTTCGCGAATCACATCACCCAAAATCCGGCCCAGCAAGCGAATGTCCTCAATCAAAGGGCGTTCGTTGTCCTTGGAGCGTTTGGCGGGCGCATCGGGAGCGACTTTTTTCATGGCGTGGGGTGCTGACGATAGGGTGGAAAGGGCGGGTCTGGGGCGGTGCCCATGCTAGCATTGAAGGCCCTCAACGATTACACACAGGTTACGACTTTGCCGCACTACACCATCGCAACGCGCGAGAGCCGATTAGCCCTTTGGCAGGCTGAACACGTTAAGGCCTTGCTGGGTGAAAAAGGGCACGAGGTCGCGCTCTTGGGCATGACCACCCGGGGCGATCAGATTCTGGACCGCTCTTTGAGCAAGGTGGGGGGTAAGGGCCTGTTTGTCAAAGAGCTGGAGTTGGCTCTGGAAGAAGGTCGTGCCGATTTGGCCGTGCACTCGCTCAAAGACGTACCCATGGAGTTACCCGAAGGTTTCTCTTTGGTCTGCGTGCTGGAGCGCGAAGACCCGCGCGATGCCTGGGTGTCGCCGCACTATGCGTCTGTCGATGATTTGCCCCAGGGCGCTGTGGTGGGAACCTCCAGTCTGCGCCGCGTGGCCTTGCTGCGCGCCTTGCGCCCGGACTTGGTGATCGAGCCGCTGCGTGGCAACCTGGATACCCGCCTCAAAAAGCTGAACGACGGGCAGTACGACGGCATTGTGTTGGCCACCGCCGGGCTCAAGCGCCTGGGCTTGGCCGAGCGCATTCGCTGCAGCTTCGAGCCCGACCAGATGTTGCCCGCTGCGGGCCAGGGCGCGTTGGGCATTGAAGTGCGCTCCGATCGTACCGATGTCAGCGCGGCCTTGCAGCCGCTGTTGCACCTGCCAACGTGGCTGGCCGTGTCGGCTGAGCGCGCAGTGAGCCGTGTGATGGGCGGCAGTTGCTCCATGCCGCTGGCCGCTTACGCCACTTTGCAAGGCAACACACTGTCCATTCAAGCGGCCTGGGGCGACCCGGAGGGCGTGTTGCCTCTGTTGAAAGCCCAGGCCCACGGCGAAGTGCTCGACGTGAAGGCCGCAGTTGCTCTGGGCGAGCAGGTGGCGCGTGCGCTGCAAGCGCGGTTGCCTAAGCAGAAGATTTGAGGAGACTAAGCCATGCGCGTCATCATTACCCGCCCGGCGCGGGAAGCCAATAAGTGGGCCGCCGCCCTGTCGGATACGGGGTACGACGCGGTAGCCTTGCCGCTGGTGGAAGTGGCCCCGGCACCCGATCCACACAGTGTGGCTGCTGCCTGGCAGGGCCTGGGTGGATTTGATGCGGCCATGTTCGTCAGTGGCAACGCAGTAGAGCATTTTTTTACATCAAATATGGCTGTGGCCCAGGTATTTACTGCCTTGAGTGCTATGAAAATAAGAGCGTTTGCCACTGGGCCAGGTACTGTGGCGGCGCTGCTGCGCGCGGGGGCAGAGTCTGAGTGGATTGACGCGCCCGGGCAAGATTCGCAGCAGTTTGATTCCGAAGCCTTGTGGGCTGTGATGGGCTCCCGGGTACGTCCTGGTTACAAAGTGCTGGTGGTGCGCGGCTTGGGCGCTGCGGCGCCTGAAGCATCTTCAACGGAAGGCCATGGCCGCGACTGGTTTGCCAATCAAGTATTGGCAGCGGGCGGCAGCGTGGACTATGTGGTGGCTTACCAGCGCATGGTCGTGCGCTTGCAGGGCGACGAATGCGCCTTGGCCCAACAAGCCGCATCGGATGGTTCGGTTTGGATGTTCAGCAGCTCTGAGGCCATCGGCAATCTGGTCGCCAGTTGCCCTGGTCAGCATTGGGGTTTGGCCAAGTCGGTGGTCACGCACCCCCGGATCGGAGATGCCGCCCGCAAAGCCGGTTTTGGTGTCGTAATAGAGTCACGCCCCAGCCTGGCGTCGCTGTTGGCGTCGATAGAATCCCTGCAATGACGCTGCCTACTGATCCCGCAGAACCCGTAGCCGCTACGACCGCTACAGCTGCAACAGCCGACGTATTCGCGTCGGGGGCCGCTGTGCCAGTGGCTGCGACGATAACTCCTTGGGCGTCAAAGCCGCCCTCCCGTCTGGCCTGGGCGGGTGCCTTGGTGGCCGTTGTTGCTTTGTCGGTCAGTGTGATGCTCTGGCAAAAACTCAGCAATATTCAGGAACAACTGGCCCGCCAAAGCGCCGATGCCGGCGCCACCGCGTCTGCTGCCAACGCGATGGCCAAGCGGGCGCAAGAACTGGCTTTGGACACTGCGGCTAAGCTGGCAGTGACCGAGGCGCGCCTAAGTGAAGTGTCGTTGCAGCGCACGCAGCTTGAGGAGTTGATGCAAAGCCTGTCGCGCTCCCGGGATGAAAATTTGGTGGTGGATATTGAATCTGCAGTGCGCCTGGCGCAGCAGCAAGCGCAACTGACCGGTAGTGTCGAACCTTTGTTGGCAGCGCTCAAAAGTGCCGAGCAGCGTGTGCAGCGCGCTGCCCAGCCGCGCCTGACCCCTTTGCAGCGGTCGTTGGCCCGGGATATTGCGCGAATCAAGGCGACCGTTTTGGCCGATACGCCCGCCTTGCTGGTCAAGCTCGATGAACTGGCCTTGTTGGCAGACGACGTGCCTGTGGCCAACGCTGTGGCGCCCCAGCGTCCTAGTGAGCCGCTTAAACGCAAGGCCGAAGAATCTGTATCTACTTGGTGGGCGCGCGTGGCGCAAGAGGTGCGCGATGAACTGCGCAACCTGGTGCGCGTGAGCCGCGTGGAAATGCCTGAAGCGGCGTTGCTCTCACCCGAGCAAGCCTTTTTTGTGCGCGAAAACCTGAAGCTCAAAATCTTGAACGCACGCTTGGGACTGCTGGCCCGCCAGACCGATTCGGCACGCGCCGACTTGGCCACTGCGGCAGCGAGCCTGGCGCGCTACTTTGATAGCGCGTCACGCAAAACCCAAACCGCGCTGAACCTGCTGCAGCAAGTGCAAGTGCAGATGAAATCCCTGGAGTTGCCGCGGGTAGACGACACGCTGGCGGCACTGTCCACTGCGGCGGCTGGACGCTAGACATGCGCGCTGCCCTGTGGTTGATGGCCTTGTTTGCGGTTGCCGCAGTGAGTGCGCTGTTTGCTGGTAACAACCATGGCACGGTCACGATTTATTGGCCGCCGCACCGTGTGGATTTGTCGCTTAATTTAGTGTTGTTGGCGCTGGCTTTGGGCTTTCTCACCCTGCATTTGGCTCTGCGTGCCTTGGCGGCACTCCTGCGTATTCCGCAGCGCGCCCGCGACTGGCGCTTGTTGCAGCGCGAGCGTGCCGTCTACGCCGCGCTGCTCGATGCCTGGTTCCATTTGGTATCAGGCCGGTTTGTGCGTGCCCGCAAGGCGGCCGAGTTCATGGCGTCGTTGGAAGAGTCCGTGCAGCGCAGTGGCGAGCAACTGCCCCACGCCGGGCGGCTGCGCGCCATTGCGCACTTGCTGGCGGCAGAGAGTGCCCACGCGGTGCAAGACCGTTCGCGCCGCGACAGTCATTTTGAGCAGGCCCTGGAACACACCAGCAAACGCGATGCACAAGATGCCCGCGAAGGCGTGCAAATGCGGGCAGCCCGCTGGGCCTTTGACGACCGCGATGCGGGCGCCGCTATGCAGTGGCTGGACCAGTTGCCCGTGGGCGCGGCACGCCGCACGATTGCATTGCGCTTGCGCTTTAAAGCGGCACGCCTGTCCGGTAAATCCCGCCTGGCCCTGGAGACCGTGCGCCAGTTGACAAAGCACCGTTCCTTCTCTGAAACAGCTGGGCGCAGCATCGCGCGCGGCCTGGCGATCGAGATGATCCGCTCTGCCCACGATCAGGTGCAAGTGCAGGCGGTGTGGGACACGCTCAATAGCGATGAACAAGGCCTGGTGGATGTGGCGGTGGAGGCCGCCGAGCGCCTGATGCTGGTCGGCGGTGATGTGGACTTGGCCTTGCGTTGGGTTTTGCCGATCTGGAACAACATGGTGCAGTCGACTGAGAGCCTGACACTGGCGCAAAAGGTGCGCTTGGTGCGGGTGCTAGAAACCGGCTTCAATGCGGCGCAGGGTGTTCCGGATGCAGCATGGCTGTCTCGCATTGAGAGCGCGCAGATGGGCAAACCTAATGACGTGGTGTTGCAATACTTGGCCGGACGCGTTTGCATGCGCTTGAGCCTGTGGGGCAAGGCCCAGCAGTTGCTCAAGCAATCGTTGACCCGTTTGCAGGATCCGGATTTGCGGCGCGACGCTTGGCGTGCACTGGCCCAATTGGCCGAACAACGCAGCGATATTGCTGCCGCCGCGCAGGCCTACCGGGAAGCTGCGAAAAGATGACGGATGGAGGTTTCAGGGCTATTATCCGGCCATGCCTACACTGACCGAACACATCATCAAGCTGACCGATCACCGCGACCGTAACCTCTTGGAACTCACCCTTGCCAAGGCGTTGATCAACCTCTTGCGTATCGATCGGGTAGTACTTTCCCGGGTGGTCAGCGCCGAGGGTGTTAAGCGCTGGCTCGACATTGTTGCGCTGGATGTGCGTGGTGGTGGCAAGGTGGTAGACCCACTGCGGGTTGATTTTCAGACTCTACCCACGTTGGAAGACCAGCGAGACCGTTTGCGCTGCTTGCAAAGTCGCGATCTGCTGGAGATTGCTTGGGCGGGCGAGGAAGGCCCCCGTATTTCTTATGCGCCGCTTTATTCTGATGGTGGCGATGAGGAAGGTATCGTCGAGATCCACTCTGGCTCGGCCATGGCGGTGGGACAACTGGAAGTGGTGCGCGATTTGCTGCATGTTTACCGCAATATGTACAGCCTGCTGGCCCACAGCGACCGCGATCCGTTGACCGGCCTGCTCAATCGCAAATCTTTGGACGACACGTTTTACAGTGCCGTACTGGACGAATTGGGAGAAGGTGATAGTGCGAGCGGCCGCGATACTAGCGCCCCAGTGTTACCCGGCCAGGAACGCCGCCACCGCGTACCACCCAATTACTGGTTGGGCACCATCAGCGTGGATAACTTTGGCGTGATCAACGACAAGAGCGGCCACTTGATTGCCGAAGAAGTATTGATTCTGGTCGCGCGTATTGTGAACAACACGTTCCGCACCTACGACCGCCTGTACCGTCTGGGCGGTGAGCAGTTTGCCGTGCTGATGCATTGCCCGGATGAGTCTTTGGTGGTGGCTGCATTTGAGCGCTTTCGTGCGAACATGGAAAAGTTCAACTTCCCACAGGTTGGCCGAGTTACCGCCTGTGCTGGTTTCACCCGCGTGTCGGCAGACGACTCACCCAGCACTGCACTAGAACGTGCCGAACGCGCTGTCGATTACGCGCAGCAGCAAGGTCGCAACAAGGTGGTTAGCCACCCCGAGCTTGTGCGCAAAGGTTTTTTTGGCGACGTGGCCAAAGTGGGGGAAGTTGACATTTTTTAATCGGCTGTATTGCGCATAAAAAAAGGGGCCCGAGGGCCCCTTTTGTTTGGTGTGCCCCGGTGAAGGGGCTACGCCATCACGCGTTCGGTGTCTGCTCAAACGGCAGGGTCATATTGCCCAGATCGCGCTTGGTTTCGACCAGCACCAGTGGGCCTTGGTCCAGTACCACAGCTCCAGAGCGCTCGCGTGGAACATGCACGGGCGTGGGCTCGGCAGCTATAGCCGCTTGCACCGCTGCAATGCGTGCCGGATCGGAGTTCACCCATTGCAAACCGGATTCCTGGGCTACTTGTACCAACGAGTCGGTTTGCAACGCGTAGCTGGCGATGGCCGGCATGCCCGTGCTCTTGGTGGGGACGCGGGCGGCAGAAGCGGCTAATGCTGCAACCACGGGCGCGGTAGCGGCTCTGGTTGCTGGCGCAGTGGCCACCACGGCAGCAGCCGGTGCATCTGCAACAGCCACGCCCACAGGCGCTTGCGCAACCGATGCTGCATCGTGCTGGTCCGGTCGGTCACCACGGTGGTCCTGGCGAGGACCGCGTTCACGTCCATAGCGGTCGCGCGAGCGCTTTTCACGGCTTTCGCCAGTGCCGTTGTCATCCACACCGGGCTGGGTCGCGTCCGCAGCTGCTTCGGCGGTGTTTACGTCACCATGGGACTGAGCAAAGCCCAGAGGCGCTTGTGCGTTGTCCAGCGGCTGGCCGTTCTCGTCCGTGCGTGGGCCGCGCTCAGAGCGACGTCCACGTCCACGTCCACCACGACCACCTTCGCGGCCATTCTCGCGGGGCTCGTTGTGACCTTCTTGCGGTTGCGCTGCGGCGTCTACAGAAGTCGCTTCGTTGCGCACTTCAGACGTGCGCTCGGTATTCTCGCTGCGCTCGCTATTGCGCGGGGGGCGGTTGCCACGGTCACCACGGTCATTGCGCTCAGGGCGTTCGCCACGGGGTCCGCGGTCTGGGCGTTGTTCGTTGCGGCCAGCGTCTTGTGGGCCAGCGGCTTGCAAACTCACGTCTGTGCCTTGTGGCTTGCCTTCAGCGTCAAAACGCTCACGGTTGCCTTGGCCTTCGCCACGTCCACCGCGTCCGCCACGTCCACCCTCGCGTCCGCCTTCACGACCCGCATCGGTATGGCCTTCTGGGCGGGGGCCACGGCCTTCATTGCGGTTGTCGCCACGTCCTGCGGGGCGACCTTCCGCGTTGCGGTTACCACCACGTTGGCCATCCCGCTGACCGTCACGGCCGCGGCCGTCGCGGTTGCCAGCAGCCGGTGCGGCTGGCGCCACGGGCTTGGCAGGGGCGGCAGTTTCGCCACCGAACAAAGCCTTGATCCAGCCAAAGAAGCCAGAGCTGGCAGGCACAGGTGCAGACGCCTTAGCGGGCTGTGCCGGTGCGGCTGCCACGGGCTTGACCACTTCGGGCTTGGGCGGCGCAATCGGAGCCGGTGCATCGGGCAACACGCCCTTAATGATCGGCGTTTGCTTATTGGTCGGCTCTTGCGAACGACGTGTTACTGACGTGGGGTCTTCCACCACATCGGCCATCTTGTAGCTGGCTTCGATGTTGTCCAGGCGCGGATCGTCGTGCTTCAGGCGTTCCAGTTTGTAGTTGGGCGTCTCTAGCGTCTTGTTGGGCACCAGCAGCACGTTGATGCGCTGCTTGAGCTCAATCTTTGCCACTTCGGAGCGCTTTTCGTTCAACAGGAACGAAGCCACATCAACAGGCACCTGGCACATCACCGAAGCCGTACTGTCCTTCAGTGATTCTTCCTGGATGATCCGCAGAATCTGCAAAGCACTGGATTCTGTGTCGCGGATGTGGCCTGCGCCGCCGCAACGTGGGCATGGGATGGAAGCGCCCTCGGAAAGAGCCGGGCGCAGGCGCTGGCGGCTCATTTCCATCAGGCCGAACTTGGAGATGGTGCCGAACTGCACCCGGGCACGGTCCTGGCGCAGCGCATCGCGCAAGCGGTTTTCCACTTCGCGGCGGTTGCGGGACTCTTCCATGTCGATAAAGTCGATGACGATCAGGCCACCCAAGTCGCGCAGGCGCATCTGGCGCGCCACTTCGTCGGCGGCTTCCAGGTTGGTGCGGGTGGCGGTTTCTTCGATGTCGCCACCCTTGATGGCGCGGGCCGAGTTGACGTCGACCGACACCAAAGCCTCGGTGTGGTCGATAACAATCGCGCCGCCGGAAGGCAGGGTCACCGTGCGGGCGTAGGCCGATTCGATCTGGTGTTCGATCTGGAAGCGGCTGAACAGCGGTGCGTCGTCGCGGTAACGCTTGACGCGGTGCTCGTGCTCGGGCATCACGTGGGCCATGAACTGGCGGGCTTGTTCGTAGACGTCGTCGGTGTCGAACAGAATGTCGCCGATGTCGCTGTTGAAGTAATCGCGGATGGCGCGAATCACGAGGCTGGATTCCTGATAAATCAGGAAAGCGCCCTTGCCGCCCTTGCCAGCGCCTTCAATCGCGGTCCAGAGCTTGATCAGGTAGTTCAGGTCCCACTGCAGCTCAGGGGCACTGCGGCCAATGCCGGCAGTACGGGCGATGATGCTGGAACCCTGCGGGTATTCCAGCTGGTCCATATTTTCTTTAAGCTCGGCCCGGTCTTCGCCTTCAATACGGCGCGATACACCACCGCCGCGCGGGTTGTTGGGCATCAGCACCACGTAGCGGCCTGCCAGCGATACAAACGTGG
>JANYEE010000005.1 GCA_025363275.1 Burkholderiales bacterium
AGCTCGGGGTTGTTCAGCACGGCAGCCACCACCGCTCCACCGTGGGTGGGTGGGTTGGAGTAGTTAGTGCGGATGACGATCTTGAGCTGACTCAGCACGCGGCCCATCTCTTCTTTGTCGGAGCACAGCACCGACAAGCCGCCCACGCGCTCGCCATACAGGCTGAAGCTCTTGGAGAAGCTGGTGGATACAAAGAAGTTCAGGCCCGATGCGACAAACTTGGCGATCACCGCGCCGTCTTCGGCAATACCGTAGCCAAAGCCCTGGTAGGCCATGTCCAAAAATGGGGTCAGCCCCCGTGCTTTCACCACCGCAATCACTTGGTTCCAGTCTGCGGGGCTGATGTCGTAACCGGTGGGGTTGTGGCAGCAGGCGTGCAATACAACGATGGTGCCGGGGGCTGCGGCGTTGAGGCTGGCCAGGAAGCCCTCGACGTTGACGCCACGCTTGGCCGCGTCGTAGTAGGCGTAGGTATCGACTTCGAAGCCGGCGTTGTTGAACAACGCGCGGTGGTTTTCCCAGCTCGGATCGGAAATCAACACCTTGGCGTTGGGGTTGAGGCGCTTCAAAAAGTCGGCGCCAATTTTCAGGCCGCCGGTGCCGCCAATGGCTTGCACGGTGGCCACGCGACCCGAAGTCACAGGCTCGCTGTCCGCACCAAACACCAGGGCCTTCACGGCGTTGTCGTAGGCCACGATGCCGTCAATGGGCAGGTAGCCCCGGGGGGTGGGCTTTTCCATCATGGTTTTCTCGGCGGCTTGCACGCATTGCAGCAGAGGGAGTTTGCCGTTGTCGTCAAAATACACGCCGACGCCCAAGTTCACTTTGGCAGGATTGGTGTCAGCGTTGAATTGTTCGTTCAGACCCAGGATGGGGTCGCGGGGGGCCATTTCGACGGCGGAGAACATAGACATGGGAAAAATCCTCGGGTAGTGGTCAAAAAACTGGGTTGCAAGGAGACGCAAACCGGGCCTTTGCGACTTCGGCCCCGCGTCTGCCCACAATGGCGTATTCTTTTGGGTTGCCTGTAATTTTACTGGCCCCAAAGCTCCGCCTTGGCCACTGGCCTGACTGACACCATGAACCAACCTATACACGCCGTTCCCGATGCCTCTAGCACCCTGCCTGACGCGGACCTGCCAGGCACGTTTATTCGCTACCCCGACTCGCCCTTTGAGCTGTATCAGCCCTATCCGCCAGCCGGTGACCAACCGCAGGCTATTGACCAATTGGTAGAGGGCGTCACTGACGGCGAGGTGTTTCAAACCCTGCTGGGCGTAACCGGCTCGGGCAAGACTTTTACGATGGCCAATGTGATCGCCCGCCTGGGCCGCCCGGCCATTGTGTTTGCGCCTAACAAAACTCTGGCCGCCCAGTTGTATAGCGAATTCCGCGAGTTCTTTCCCAAGAACGCGGTGGAGTATTTCGTCAGCTACTACGATTACTACCAGCCCGAGGCCTATGTGCCCCAGCGCGATTTGTTTATTGAAAAAGACAGCGCCATCAACGAGCACATTGAGCAGATGCGCCTGAGTTGCACCAAAAGCATTTTGGAGCGGCGCGACGTGGTGATTGTGGCCACGGTGTCGGCTATTTACGGTATCGGCAAGCCTGAAAGTTACCACCAGATGGTGATGACGTTGCGGGTGGGCGACAAAATGGGCCAGCGCGACATGATCGCCCAATTGGTGCGTATGCAGTACCAGCGTAACGACATGGACTTTAGTCGCGGAGCTTTTCGCGTGCGTGGAGACACCATTGACATCTTTCCGGCCGAACACTCTGAGATGGCTGTGCGTGTAGAGCTGTTTGATGACGAGATCGAAAGCCTGCAACTCTTCGACCCGCTGACCGGGCGCATCCGCCAGAAGATTCCGCGCTTTACCGTTTACCCCAGCAGCCACTACGTCACGCCACGCGACCAGGTGCTGATGGCGGTAGAAACTATTAAGACCGAGCTGTCGGACCGCCTGAAGTTTTTTGTGTCTGAGGGAAAGCTGGTGGAGGCCCAGCGTCTGGAGCAGCGCACACGGTTTGATTTGGAAATGCTGAGTGAAGTTGGGCATTGCAAAGGGATTGAGAACTACAGTCGCCACCTGAGCGGTGCGGCCCCTGGCGAGCCGCCGGCCACCTTGACCGACTATCTGCCCAAAGACGCGGTGATGTTCTTGGATGAGAGCCACGTGCTCATTGGCCAGTTTGGCGGCATGTACAACGGTGACCGGTCCCGCAAGACCACGCTGGTGGAGTACGGATTCCGACTACCTAGCGCGCTGGACAACCGGCCGCTGAAGTTTGAGGAGTTCGAGACCAAGATGCGCCAGGCGATTTTCGTGTCGGCTACGCCCGCCCAATGGGAAAAGGACCATGCGGGCAAAGTGGTGGAACAACTAGTGCGCCCCACGGGCTTGGTCGACCCCGAAGTGGAAGTACGCCCGGCCACCCACCAAGTGGACGATGTGCTGCAGGAAATCCGTATCCGCGTGGAAAAAAACGAGCGCGTGCTGATCACCACGCTGACCAAGCGCATGGCCGAGCAATTGACGGACTACTTGACCGAAAACGGCGTCAAGGTGCGCTATCTGCACAGCGATGTGGATACGGTGGAGCGGGTCGAAATCCTGCGCGATTTGCGCCTTGGGGCCTTCGACGTATTGGTCGGTATCAACCTGCTGCGCGAAGGCCTGGATATCCCCGAGGTATCTCTGGTGGCAATTTTGGATGCTGATAAGGAAGGCTTTTTGCGGTCTGAGCGCTCACTGATTCAGACCATTGGCCGCGCCGCTCGCAACCTGGAAGGCCGGGCGATTTTGTACGCCGACAAGATCACCGATTCGATGGAACGGGCGATTGGGGAGACGGATCGGCGCCGTAAAAAACAGATTGCCCACAACCTGGAGAGGGGCATCATCCCGCGGGCCATCGTGAAGAAAGTGCGTGACCTGATTGATGGGGTCTACAGCGAAAAGGCGGGCAAAGAGGCCGAGCGCTTAGAGCGCGACGCGATGCAGCGGGCTCAGGTGGAAGACATGAGCGAGAAGGATATTTCCCGTGAAATCAAGCGCTTAGAGAAACTAATGATGGAGCACGCTCGCAATTTGGAGTTTGAAAAAGCGGCCCGCGTGCGCGATCAGTTGGGTATTTTGAAGGAGCAGGCCTTCGGTGCGCCGGGGTCAGACAACGTGGTAATTCTTGCGCCACAGCCAAAATAGTCTGTTATGTGACTGATCAGTCTAGTTATCCGAGCGAATCGCTAGGTTTATGGATATACTTGAGTTCGTTAGTCAACCACATCTGCATGAGCAGCGACTCAAGGAGCTTCCGATGCGTCTCACTACTAAAGGCCGTTTTGCCGTCACCGCGATGATCGACCTGGGCCTGCGCCAAAGCAGCGGCCCGGTCACCTTGGCAGCCATCAGCCAGCGCCAGCAGATCTCTTTGTCCTATCTGGAACAGTTGTTTGGCAAGCTACGCCGCCATGAGTTGGTGGAGTCTACCCGTGGCCCGGGCGGCGGCTACACGCTGGCCCGCAAGGCGGCCGATATCACGGTTGCCGAAATCATTACCTCCGTGGACGAGCCTATCGATGCAACCCAATGTGGCGGCAAAGAAAACTGCCTGGGTGAGGGCACCCGTTGTATGACGCACGACCTGTGGGCTTCGCTGAATGTCCGCATGGTCGAGTTTTTGGACTCCGTGACGCTGCAAAAACTGGTGGATGACCAGTTGGCCAAAGGCCTGCAAGTGGAAGACAAACCCAGCGTAAAGCGCGCGATTTCTGCAATGCCAGTGTCCAAAACCATTCGCATTAATGCGCCTAACTCGGTGTTTGCGTTGGGTAATGCCTTCATGAAGTCCTGAGGCCAGATTTGCCCTCAACTGATTATTCGAGCACTCTATGGAAACGACCCCTCACTTTCCCATTTACATGGACTACAGCGCCACCAACCCTTGCGATGAGCGGGTTGTGGATGCGATGGTCCCCTGGTTGCGCAATCACTTTGGTAACCCCGCGGCGCGCAGCCATGCCGGGGGCTGGGAAGCCGAAGCCGCCGTAGAAAACGCCCGTGGCCAAGTGGCGGCCTTGATCAATGCCGACCCACGCGAAATTGTCTGGACCTCGGGTGCAACGGAATCCAACAACTTGGCACTCAAGGGTGCAGCCCAGTTCTACAAGAGCAAGGGTAAGCACATCATCACCGTGAAGACTGAGCACAAAGCGGTGCTGGACACATGCCGCGAGCTGGAGCGCCAGGGCTTTGAGGTCACTTATCTGGATGTGCAGGAGGACGGATTGGTTAATCTGGATGCCTTCAAGGCAGCGATCCGACCCGACACGATTTTGGCCAGTGTGATGTTTGTCAACAATGAGATTGGCGTGATTCAGGACATTGCAGCCATTGGTGCAGTTTGCCGTGAAAAGGGAGTGATTTTGCATTCAGATGCAGCACAAGCCACAGGCAGGGTTGACATCGATACGGCGTCATTGCCCGTCGATCTGATGAGCCTGACTTCACACAAGACCTACGGTCCCAAAGGCATTGGTGCGCTGTTCGTGCGCCGCAAACCCCGCATCCGCCTGGAAGCGCAAATGCACGGCGGTGGTCACGAGCGCGGCATGCGCAGTGGCACGTTGCCCACGCACCAGATCGTCGGCATGGGCGAGGCGTACCGCATCGCCAAAGAGGAAATGCATGCTGAAAACATCCGTATCAAGGCCCTGCACGATCGCATGCTTGCTGGCCTCGAAGGCGTGGAGCAGGTATTTATCAATGGGCACAAAGACAAGCGCGTGCCGCACAACCTGAATATGAGTTTTAACTATGTCGAAGGCGAATCGCTGATCATGGGTATCAAAGGCTTGGCGGTATCAAGCGGTTCTGCGTGTACCTCTGCGTCACTGGAGCCCAGCTATGTGCTTCGCGCTCTGGGTCGCAGCGACGAGTTAGCCCACAGCAGCTTGCGCATGACCATTGGCCGTTGGACGACTGAGGAGGAGATCGACTACGCCGTGGAAACTATCAAGAAAAACGTGGCCAAGCTAAGGGACCTGAGCCCGCTGTGGGACATGTACAAAGAAGGCATCGATATTTCCACGATTCAGTGGGCCGCTCATTAAATGAAATGTGTTTGCGGGACAGATATTTAGCTCTGCCCCCAACTGATTGAAGGAGAAACAACATGGCATATTCAGACAAAGTCGTTGATCACTACGAAAACCCGCGCAACGTTGGCAGCTTTGAAAAAGGCGATGACAGCGTAGGTACAGGTATGGTGGGCGCGCCCGCTTGCGGTGACGTGATGAAGTTGCAGATCAAGGTCAATCCACTCACTGGAGTGATCGAAGATGCACGTTTTAAGACCTACGGCTGTGGCTCGGCTATTGCATCGAGTTCGCTAGTAACCGAATGGGTCAAGGGTAAAACACTGGATGAAGCGGCAGCCCTGAAGAATAGCCAGATTGCCGAAGAACTGGCACTGCCACCGGTGAAAATCCACTGCTCTATCCTGGCGGAAGATGCAATCAAGGCAGCTGTGGAAGACTACAAGGCCAAGCATCTCTCCAGCGCTGTCCCCCACTGATTAAACGTATGGCTGTTACTTTGACCGAAGCCGCCGCACGGCATGTCTCCCGCTACTTGACCAAGCGTGGCAAGGGCGTGGGCGTGCGCTTGGGCGTCAAGACCACCGGATGTTCGGGTCTGGCTTACACCTTGGAATATGTGGACGAGATTCCGGACGAGGACACGGTTTTCGAAGGCCACGGCGTCACGGTTCTGGTTGACCCGAAAAGTCTGGCGTATATCGACGGCACCCAGCTAGATTTTGTGCGCGAGGGTCTGAATGAAGGCTTCCGTTTTAATAATCCCAACGAGCGGGACAAGTGCGGCTGCGGCGAGTCGTTCCGCGTGTGAACCTGCAATCCAATGATTTTGAGCTGTTTGGTCTGACGCGACAATTTGCGCAGGACCGCGCCGCCATCGATGTCCGTTGGAAAGAGCTCCAACGAGAAGCCCACCCCGACAAGTTTGCCGCGCAAGGCGCGGCCGCTCAGCGTATTGCCATGCAGTGGTCGGTGCGCATCAACGAGGCCTACCAACGCCTGAGAGACCCACTGAAGCGAGCCGCTTACTTGTGTGAGCTGGGCGGTGCCGCAATTCATGCGCATAGCAATACGGCCATGCCCACTGCCTTTTTGGTGCAGCAAATCCAGTGGCGCGAGGCGATGGAAGAGGCGCAATCGGTGGGAGAACTGGACGCACTAACGGACGAAGTGAATGCAGCCAAGGCCCAATTGCTGCAACAATGTGAAGATGTTTTAGACGCTCAGCACAATCCTGCCCAGGCCGTGGCACCGGTGCGAGCGCTGATGTTCCTTGACAAGTTTTCCCAAGACCTCAACCAGCGCTTTGAAGCGCTTGAATCCTGAATTTTTGCTGCGCCTGAGGGGCCTCATCGGCACCGCGTGTGCACCCAACCAACACCATGGCGTTATTACAAATTTCTGAGCCGGGCCAGTCGCCCAACCCGCACGAGCGCCGCAATGCGGTAGGCATTGATCTGGGTACAACCCATTCGTTGGTAGCCGCTGTGCGCAACGGCGCGGCGGAATGCTTGCCCGATGCAGACGGACGCGTTTTATTGCCAAGCGTGGTGCGCTATGTAGATGCGCAAAAACGCCAAATCGGTTTTGATGCCGTCGAGCACCAAACCACCGACCCCGGTAACACCATTGCATCGGTAAAACGCCTGATGGGCCGGGGGCTCGAAGACATCGCCCAGGCCGCGAAGCTGCCTTACGCCCTGGTGGATGCGCCCGGCTTGGTGCAAATTCGCACTATCGCAGGTAACAAGACTCCGGTGGAGATAAGTGCCGAGATTTTGGCCACGCTGCGTTTTCGCGCTGAAGACACCTTTGACGATGACATCTACGGTGCCGTGATTACGGTGCCTGCTTACTTTGACGAATCGCAACGCCAGGCGACCAAGGATGCTGCCCAACTGGCCGGCTTGACCGTGCTGCGCCTGATCAATGAGCCCACAGCAGCTGCTATTGCGTACGGTTTAGACAATGGCTCCGAGGGCGTGTACGCCATTTACGATCTGGGCGGTGGTACGTTTGACATTTCCATATTGCGACTTACTGCGGGCGTATTTGAAGTCCTTGCAACCGGTGGAGATTCAGCCCTGGGTGGCGATGACTATGACCGCGCTTTGGCGGAGTGGATGCTGGCAGAAGCTGGCTTGCAGGCAGCTACCCCCGAAGACCAGGCGCTGCTGATGCAACAAGCTCGTGCCTGTAAGGAGGCTTTGTCGCTTGAGCACATTGCTACGGCAGAAGCCGATCTCTCCACGGGGCGTCTTGATCTTTCGTTCAATCGCAGCCAGTTTGATGTTGCTACGGCAGCATTGACCGCCCGTACACTGCTGGCGGTTCGCAAGGTATTGCGTGATGCCGGGCTGGCGAAGGACGCTATCCAGGGTGTGGTGCTGGTAGGTGGCTCGACCCGCATGCCTCAGGTGCGCCGTGAGGTGGAGGCCTTTTTTGGCCAGTCGCCGTTGGTGAATTTGAATCCTGATGAAGTGGTGGCTTTGGGCGCCGCCATCCAAGCCAATCAACTGGCGGGCAACAACCCCAAGGGAGATTTGCTACTGCTGGACGTGATCCCTTTGTCATTGGGCGTGGAGACGATGGGCGGCTTGGTGGAGCGCGTGGTGCCGCGCAACCAGACCATTCCTACCGCTATGGCGCAAGACTTCACCACCTACCAGGATGGTCAAACTGCGCTAGCGCTGCATGTGGTGCAGGGCGAGCGCGATCTGGTGGCTGACTGTCGCAGCCTAGCCCGCTTTGAGCTGCGGGGCATACCGCCCATGGCGGCCGGTGCCGCACGTATTCGTGTCACCTTCACAGTCGATGCAGATGGCCTGTTAAACGTATCTGCCAAAGAGCAAATCAGTGGCGTCGAAGCACGTATCGATGTGAAGCCTTCGTATGGTCTGAGCGACGATCAAATCGCCCAAATGCTCAAAGACAGTTTTACGACTGCCGAAGGCGACATGCGCGCCCGCGCGTTGGTGGAGGCCCGTGTCGACGCCGATCGCTTGATACTGGCCATAGGCAGCGCCCTGGCTACTGATGGTGATGTGTTGTCTGCGCTAGAGCGAAGTGAGATCGATGCAGCCATCGTGGCCTTGCAGGCCGTAGTGGCCCAGGATGATGTTGCAATCATCGAAACTACCAGCAAAGCGCTGGCGCAATCCACCGAGAGCTTCGCAGCCGTCCGCATGAACCGCGGCATTGCCAAGGCACTGTCGGGCAAAAATATTGAAACACTCTGAGCGAGTTTGAAAGCACCACATGCCCACCATCAAAATCATGCCACACCCGGAATACTGTCCCCAGGGAGCTGAAGTATCTGCACCGGCCGGTACGTCGATTTGTGAAGCACTGTTGGAAAACGGTATCAACATCGAGCATGCCTGCGACATGAGTTGCGCCTGTACCACCTGCCACGTGGTGGTGCGCGAAGGCATGCATTCGCTGAACGATCTGGAAGAGACGGAGGAAGATTTGCTGGACCGCGCCTGGGGCTTGGAGCCGAACTCTCGCCTGAGTTGCCAGGCGATCCTGGCGCAAGCGAATCTGGTGATTGATATTCCAAAGTACTCTATCAACCATGCCAAAGAGAACCATTGAACATATGCCCCCCACGCTTGCCACTTCGTATGCTGTGCTGCGCCCCGTGGCGGTGCGTTTTTCCTTGGGACGGCCCACCGGGAAGACATGATGCGCCAAATCGTTCTGGATACGGAAACCACCGGTTTCTACGCGAACCACGCCGACAACCCTGACCGCATGGTGGAAATCGGCTGTGTGGAGCTGGTCAATCGCAAGCTCACGGGCAACAACCTGCATTTCTACTTAAACCCAGGCCGTGACAGTGACGAGGGCGCACTTCGGGTTCACGGGCTGACCACCGAATTTTTGAGTGACAAGCCGGAGTTCAAAGAGATTGCCCAGCAATTGGTGGACTATGTGGCCGATGCAGAAATCGTCATTCACAACGCACCTTTCGATCTGTCATTTCTGGACATGGAGCTGGCACGCACAGGGCGTAAGGCCTTCAAGGAATATGCGGCTTCCATTCGGGATACGCTGGTCATGGCCAAGGAAATGTTCCCGGGCAAGCGCAACAGTCTGGATGCACTGTGCGATCGCCTGGAAGTAGACCGTTCAGGCCGTGTTTTACACGGCGCTTTGCTGGATGCCGAACTGCTGGCCGATGTTTACATCAACATGACGCGGGGCCAAGATGCCTTGCTGATGGATACGCATTCGCCGCAGGAGGCGGGTGTGGTGATGGTGAAGGTCGATTTGACCGCGATTGCGTTGCCCGTCGTGGAAGCCAGCAGCCAGGAATTAGCAGCACATGACGAGGCGATGGTTCAAATTAATAAAGCTAGCGGCGGCAAAGCGGTCTGGCTCCAATGCGCCTAAAAACTGTACTATAATTTAGGGCTCACTGAACAAGATTCAGGGCGGTTAGCTCAGGGGTAGAGCACTGCATTCACACTGCAGGGGTCACAAGTTCGAAACTTGTACTGCCCACCAAATTATTGGTTTAAAAAAAGCACTGGATTTCACCACCCAGTGCTTTTTTATTTTCTGGCCACCATTTGTGTCCAGTTTTGCCAAACCCTTAGGGCTTGCGAATGGGCGGCATGTCTTCCAGCGACATAGGTACCGTTTCGTCAAACGTAGGGGGCTTGGGCTCCTGCGTCGAGTCTTGCCACATTGCCCAGGCCGAGTCTGTGTCCATTTCAATAGCTTCCGGCACTGGAATAGGGTCACCAGGCAGATACCCATCTTCGGCGAGCTTGGTGTGGGGCTTGCTGTCTGCAGGTTGTGATTTTTTTGTGCTATCCATTGACAACCTCCCTTAAATTAAACACGTAAGAAACCACTTTAGCGGATATCACCACGGGTCGCAAACCCTGAAATATTAGACCACTGGCGGTCCGGGACATGTCGTTCAGGCAGGGTGCTCACGGCTTTGCTGATTGTGCGCTTTGGGTCAAGTAGTGCAATAGGAGTTTGTCTTGTTGTGTAGGGTCTTTAAACGCCAGGCCGATGAAATGTGTCGGGCCGCCGCTCGACTTGTTGTTGTGGCATATCCGCGCCGACACGTTCAAGATTGCTGGGGTTGCGTCCACTTGCACAGTCATATGCAAGCCGATCACATCCCCAATGGCGCCAAGCGGCGAGGGGGCCTCAATCATTGCACCCTGTAGGCTGAGGTCCAGCAGCGTCACGTCTGATGTTGCGCCTTCAACACCGCCCGCTGAGGCTGGTAATTTTACGCGCGTGGGCCACGACGTTTTGGTACGCATAGACTGACGGACCATGCGGGCGTCTACCTGAGCTGGGTACGCCAGCAGCGCATAGGCAAACGGTTTCTCAAAGGTTTGCAACACCTTGCTGAGGAACGAGAATTCGTATTGCCCGGTGAAGCCGCGCACCACGCAGACTTCACCTTCTTCCAGCTCCGTTTTCACGCCGTCTGGGCCCATCGGGCCGACCATCACTCCTTTGCTCTCAATCGCGCCAAAGAACTGAGACTCCTTTTTGCTGGCGCCTTCCACCAGGCGGCGTGTTTGCAAGGCCATGCCAGTACGCATGCCCAACGACTTGAAAGGCAGCCGCGTTACGCTTTCGGAGGCTGTCTCAGTGTCCATATGAGTCATGCTTTTACGGTCCAAAAAGAGAGATGCTTCATGTTACTGCATCCTACTGGCAGTGCTTTTAGGGGTGGTTTTTGACTAAGATACATTGGGTCTATGACTCGCAAAGGCAAACCCATGGCACGCACTTCCCTTCGGTTCAAGCTACTGATCACCACGCTGGCGATAACAGCACTCTCTGGCTGCGCCAAACTGGAAGATCGCGCCCGCTATTACTTAGCCAGCTCGGTCGATGTGTTTGCGGTGGTGGGAGGCCAGCTGATGCAAGGCCAAGCCCAGTTGTATAGCGACCGTACCGGCACCATTGCCATCAGTTCGGGCTTGACAGTGGCGCCTGCGGTAAGCTGCTCCGGCCGTCTGAGCCGCACTGGCACGGCTGCGGCCAGCGTGGATCTGCGGTGCAATGACGGAACTGAATCGTCTTTGTCTGCGGTCATGTTGGCCGAAACACAGGGCTATGCCTACGGCCAGTTTTCTGATGGCAAACAGTCCAGTTTGACGCTTGGCCTAGAACCCGCCCGTGCGGTGTCCTATCTACGCCCGCCGGCCGGGCAGCATTTGGTAACGTTACCCAAAAAGCCCTTCATGGAACTGCGCTAAGGCGTCCTTCATGGAGCATGTGGATTGCGTCGTGGTGGGGGCGGGCGTTATCGGCCTGGCTGTGGCACGCGCGCTGGCCCAGTCCGGTCGCGAAGTGCTGTTGCTGGAGGCAGAATCTGCCATCGGCACGCAGACCAGTGCGCGCAACAGTGAGGTCATCCACGCCGGTATTTACTACGCGCCGGGGTCGCTGAAAGCACGCGTGTGCGTGCGCGGCAAGGCCTTGCTGTACGCCTACTGTGCGGAGCGCGGCGTGGCACACCGGGCCTGCGGCAAACTCATTGTGGCCACCAGCCCGGCCCAGGCTGCGGCCCTGCACGATATTGAGGCACGTGCCCAAGCCAACGGCGTAAACGATTTGCTGCGCTTGACCCGAGCGCAGGCGCAAGCGCTGGAGCCCGCTCTGGCGTGCGTGGCGGCCCTGTATTCGCCATCCACCGGCATCATCGATAGCCGCGCCCTGATGCTGTCACTGTTGGCCGATCTGGAGGCCGCAGGTGGTGTTTTGGCATTGAATTCGCCGCTGGCCCAGGCGAATATTGCCTCTGATGCTATTAATTTAATAGCTAACGACGGTACTCGGTTGCGCGCTCGCAGCGTGGTCAATGCCGCGGGATTGCACGCGCCAGCGCTGGCGGCCCGCTTTGTGGGCCTGGCCCACCCGCAGTTGCCAACGCCGTATTACGCCAAAGGGAGTTACTTTTCGCTGGCTGGGCGCTCACCGTTTTCGCACCTGATTTACCCGGTTCCTGAGGCATCGGGCCTCGGGGTGCACCTGACGCTGGACCTGGGTGGGCAAGCGCGCTTTGGTCCGGACGTGCAGTGGGTCGACAGACCCGACGATTTGCAGGTGGACCCGCAGCGCGGTGGAGCTTTTTATGCCGAGGTTCGCAAGTACTGGCCAGGCCTGGCCGACGGAGCCTTGTTGCCCGCCTACGCCGGTATCCGGCCCAAAATCAGCGGTCCGGGTCAGCCAGCAGCCGACTTCTGTATTCAGGGCCCGCGCGAACACGGTGTGCCAGGTTTGGTCAACTTGTTTGGTATGGAGTCGCCCGGCTTGACCAGCTGCCTGGCGATTGGTGAGCAGGTGGCTGGTTTGCTACAAAAAATATAGCTACTCAGGCAGCAAACATCTGGGCCTGAGGCCGATTTCGTTCATTTTTTCATGTTTTTGATGGCCAGGGCGGCTTCGCGGACCAATTTCGGGCCCTGGTAGATCAGGCCGGTGTAGATCTGCACCACATTCGCCCCGGCGCGGATTTTGGACACCGCATCCTCCGCGCTCATGATGCCGCCCACGCCGATGATGGGGAAGGCGGGGCCCAGCGCAGCGCGCAGTTGGGCAATCACCTTGTTGCTGGCCTCCAGCACCGGCGCGCCCGACAGGCCGCCCATCTCATCGCAATGCGCCATGCCTTGCACGGCGGTGCGGTTCAGCGTGGTGTTGGTGGCAATCACGCCGTCCATGCCGTGGCGCACCAGCGTGGCGGCGATCACGCCGACCTGGGCCTCGTCCAGATCCGGGGCAATTTTCACAAAGATCGGAATGCGCTTGCCATAGCGGCTTTGCAGCGCGGTGCGGCGCTGTGCGATGGCGCCCAGCAGGCTGTCCAAGGCCTCGTCGCTTTGCAGCGCGCGCAGGTTCTTGGTGTTGGGGCTGGAGATATTCACCGTCACGTAGTCCGCGTGCGGGTACACGCCGTCCAGGCACAGCAGGTAGTCGTCGGGGGCGTTCTCAATGGGCGTGGCGGCGTTTTTGCCGATATTCAGGCCCAGCAACAACGACGGGTTCTTGGTGCGGCGCAGGGCCGAGCGCTGCACATTGGCCACAAAGGCGTCCAGGCCTTCGTTGTTGAAACCCAGGCGGTTGATCAGGGCGCGGGCCTCGGGCAGGCGGAACATGCGCGGCTTGGGGTTGCCGGGCTGGGCCTTGGGCGTGACGGTGCCGACCTCTACAAAACCAAAGCCCATGGCGCCCAGGCCGTCGATGCAGCGGGCATTTTTATCCAACCCGGCGGCCATGCCGACGCGGTTGGGGAATTTGAGGCCCGCCAGCTCAATGGGGTCATCGACCCGGCTAGCGCAGTAGGCCAGCTTGAGCGGGTTGCCCTGGGTGGTGGCCAGGCCAGCCATCGTGATGTCGTGGGCCACCTCAGGGTCCAGACTGAACAAAACGCGGCGGGCGAGGGCGTAGGGCACCAGAGACATTGGATAATTCCTGCTTTCAGATTTCAACTTCCTTGATTGTCCTCTATGACCACTTCCGCGCCCCTGACCACGCTGACCCAAGACGAACTCAAAACCCTGGTCGGCCAAGCCGCGCTGCAGTACGTGGTGCCCGGCGAGATTGTGGGCGTGGGCACTGGCTCTACGGTCAATAAGTTCATCGACGCGCTGGCCAGCATGAAAGACCAAATCAAGGGCGCGGTGTCCAGCTCCGTGGCCAGCACCGAGCGCCTGATGGCCTTGGGCATCCCGGTGTTTGACAGCAATGGCGTCGATGCGCTGTCGGTCTATATCGATGGGGCGGACGAGATTGACGGCCAGGGCCACATGGTCAAAGGCGGCGGCGCGGCACTCACGCGCGAGAAGATTGTGGCGGCGCAGTCGGCCAGGTTTGTGTGTATTGCCGATGCATCCAAATTGGTCACCACACTGGGCAAGTTTCCGCTGCCCGTAGAGGTGATTCCGATGTCCACGCGCCGCGTCATCGCGCAGTTTGCAGCCCTGGGTGGCGCAGCCCACGTGCGCATGAAAGACGGTCAGCCGTTGGTGACTGATAACGGCCAGCACATCGTGGATGTGACCGGTCTGCAGATCAGCAACCCACGCGGTTTTGAAGCCGAGGTAAGCCAGTGGCCCGGCGTGGTGACGGTGGGAGTATTTGCGTTTCAGAAGGCTGATATTTGCCTGCTGGGCACGCCCGAGGGCGTGCGCACGCTGGTGTTCTGAGCCTGCCGGCTTAGAAAACGATGCCGGTAGGATTATTGGGGTTTTTGGTAGAGGCCGGAGCGGGTAAGGCAGCCGGCGCCGGTTTGGGTTCTGCTTTGGCAGGTTCGGCCGGTTTTTGCACGGCTACCAACGCAGTGGGTGCCGGGTTCTTGTAGCCACTGGGCAAAGTCGATGCCTTGGGATAACCCGCCGCATCCAGTGTCTGCGTCAATTCAGCGTCCGAAAACCCACCTATGCGCTGTCCCCCAATCGTCATAAACGGCAATGATGTTTCGCCAGAGATGCGTTGCAAAGATTCACTGTCTTCATTGGTGATGACAGTGCGCTCCGTGAACGGAACTCCGCGTGCGATCAAAAATGACCGAGCGGCGTCGCACGGACTGCATTTGTTGCCGGTATACAAGGTGACGGGGTATTTGGATGCTACTTTACGCAGCTCAAAAGGCAGGCCGGTGTTGGTGGCTGCGCCGCTGGCGCCCACGCCGGTGCCCACTACTTTGCCCTGATCGGTGCTTGCGGGCGGCTTGTCAGAAAAAGTGACCTTGCCATCCGCACCTACGATGCGGTACACGGTTTGGGCCTGGGCCGCGGTGCTGGCACACACCAGCAGTGCGGTAGTGCCCAAAATACGCAAAAGGCTACCATGTGTCATCTGAAAACTCCTCGTCTGCAATGCGCCATAACAGCGCCCAAAAATTACTTAGGCTGACATGCCCTGATGGAGCAAGAGCGCGTCCAACGAAGGCTCTCGACCGCGAAATGCCTTGAATGATTCCATGGCAGGGCGACTTCCTCCAGCTTCTAGGATAGCCGTTCTGTATTTTCTGCCTGTTTCGACGTTTGGCAAACCCTCAACACCAGCGGTTTCTTCAAACGCGGCGTAGGCATCAGCGCTCAGTACCTCGGCCCATTTGTAACTGTAGTAGCCCGCCGCATAGCCCCCGGCAAAAATATGGCTGAAGGTGTGCGGTGTGCGGCTCCAGGTCGGGGGCGTGAGCACCGCCACTTCCTGACGTACCGATTGCAGTAAGGGCATGAAGTCCTGTGCTGGGTCGTGCGCCGTGTGTAGCAGCATGTCAAACAGCGAAAACTCAATCTGGCGCAGCGTCTGCAAGCCACTCTGAAAGTTTTTGGCGGCCAGCATCTTGTCAAACAGCGCGCGGGGCAGGGGCGCGCCCGAGTCCACGTGCCCAGTCATGTGCTGCAGCACGCTCCACTCCCAGCAGAAGTTTTCCATGAACTGGCTGGGCAGCTCCACCGCGTCCCACTCCACGCCACTGATGCCCGACACATCCCGCTCGTTCACTTGGGTGAGCAGGTGGTGCAGGCCGTGGCCGAATTCATGGAACAGGGTGGTCACATCGTCATGCGACAGCAAGGCTGGTGCTTTTATGCCGTCAGTTTCAACGCCATCTGCAAAATTGCAGACCAGGTGGGCGATTGGGGTTTGCAGCGCGCCGTCGTCCGGGCGCAGCCAGCGTGTGCGCACATCATCCATCCAGGCACCACCGCGTTTGCCATTGCGCGCGGTGGGGTCCAGGTAAAACTGGCCTACCAGCGTGCGGCCTTGGGGGCCGACACGCTCCAGGCGGTAGAAGCTCACATTCGGGTTCCAGACCGGAGCCGTATCTGGCGTGATTTCTACGTCAAACAGTGTTTCCACGATTTTGAACAAACCGGCCAAGACCTTGGGCAGCGTGAAATACTGTTTGACCTCTTGTTCGCTGAAGGAATAGCGGGCTTCCTTGAGCTTCTCGCCAATGTAGGGCCAGTCCCAGGCTTGTGGGTCCGCTAAGCCCAAATGCTCGGCTGCAAAGGCGCGCATGTCAGCCACATCTTGTTGGCCATAGGGGCGGGCTTTGGCTGCCAGTTCGCGCAAAAACTGGATCACGGCGGCGGGAGAGTCGGCCATCTTGGTCACTACAGACAAAGTTCCAAAGTCGGGGTAGCCAAGCAACTGGGCCTCTTCCTTACGCAATGTCAGGATGCTGCGTATGGTGTCGGAATTGTCGAACTTTTTCGCGTCAGCTTCGGCTTGGTCAGAGGCCCGCGTCACATAGGCTCGGTAGAGGGTGGCACGCAGTACGCTGTTTTGGGCAAACTGCATCACCGGCAAGTAGCAGGGCATCTTCAATGTCAGTTTGTAGCCCTCTTTGCCCTCGGCTTGCGCAGCATTGCGCGCACTTTGCACCACGTCGTCGGGTACACCGGCCAGTTCTTGTAGCGTGGCGTAATAACTAAAGGCATCAGTCGCGTCCAGCGTGTGTTCGCTAAAGCGCTGACCCAACTCGGCCATTTGCTCCTGGATTGCGGCAAAGCGCTCGCGTTGGGCACCCTGCAAGTCGGCTCCACCCAGAACAAAGTTACGCAGTGCATTCTTATGCGCTTGGCGCTGCTCGGCGTTCAGGCTGCCGGGCGCAATGGCTTTGTACTTGGCGTATAAGCGCTCGTCGGCACCCAGCTGCGTCCAGAACTCGGTGACCTTGGGTAGGCAGGTGTTGTAGGCGGCGCGTAGCTCGGGCGTATCGGCCACGGCATTCAGATGACTGACGGCACCCCAGGCAACGCCCAGTTTTTCGGTAGCCACATCCAATTCCGCTGCAATGCCCTGCCAGGTGGAAGGGAATTCGGGTGCAGTGACCGTGCCCAAGGCAGCTCCGGCCTTCTGCAGCAAGATGTCTAGCGCCGGCTCGATATGGTCCGGCTGGATTTGGTCAAACAGCGGGAATGGGAAGGGGCTCAGCAGTGGGTTCATAGCAAATTCTGTTAGGTATCAAGCGCGGCTTGCCGCATCGCGTTCGGCTGCTTCCAGCGTGTTGACCAGCAACATGGTGATCGTCATCGGGCCCACACCGCCAGGCACGGGGGTAATAAAGCCCGCTACCTTTTGCACGCCTTCAAAATCTACGTCGCCGCACAGCTTGCCCTCTGGCGTGCGGTTCATGCCGACATCCATCACCACGGCACCCGGTTTGACCATATCGGCAGTCAGCACATTACGCTTGCCCACAGCCGCCACAATTACATCGGCTTGCAGGGTCATGGCTTTCAGGTCGGGCGTTGCACTGTGACAGATGGTGACAGTGGCATTCTTTTGCAAGAGCATCAGCGCCATGGGTTTGCCCACAATATTGCTGCGGCCAATGACAACGGCGTGTTTGCCGCGCAAGTCATAGCCAATCGATTCCAGCATCTTCATGCAGCCATAGGGTGTGCAGGGCCAAAAACCCGGCTGGCCCACCATCAACGCGCCAGCACTGGCCACATGAAAACCGTCCACGTCCTTGGCGGGGGCTATCGCCTCAATCACTTTATTGGCGTCGATGTGCGCGGGCAGGGGGAGTTGCACCAAGATGCCGTGGATAGCCGGGTCGTTGTTCAGCGCGTCTACGCGGGCCAGCAGTTCAGCCTCGGTCATTGTGGCGTCGTACTTCTCCAGCACCGAGTGCAAACCGGCATCCGAGCAGGCCTTGACCTTGTTGCGCACATAGACCTGTGACGCCTGGTTGTCGCCCACCAGCACCACGGCCAGGCCGGGGGTAACACCGTGGATTTTCAAAGCTTCGGCGCGGCGGGCTACATCGGTACGCAGTCGGGCGGCCAGGGCGTTGCCGTCAATGGTGGTGGCGATAGCAGAAGTAGACATAGCGGAGGAATTTAGAAGTAAAAATGCCCGCAAGGCTGATAAAAACCTGCGCGGGCAGCTATTAAAAAAGGAGCAAAGAACCTTGTATCAAGGCTTGCATCAGGATTTTGCTGGCGTTTGTCCCAAAGCAATCTTCAGCAGATCGGCCACGGTGTTGGCACTGAGTTTTTCCATGATGTTGGCGCGGTGGGCTTCCACCGTTTTGATACTGATGCCCAGGTCGTCGGCGATTTGCTTGTTCAGGCGGCCCGCCACGATGCGCTCCAGCACCTGGCTTTCGCGCAATGTCAGCTTGGACAACAGGGCGTCGCGGTCGACCGATAACTGGTAGTCGGCAAACGACTCTTTGGCGTGTTCCAACATGCGCTCCACCAGGCCCACCAGTTGGTCTTCCTTGAAAGGCTTTTGGATGAAATCCATGGCGCCTTTTTTCATGGTGTCTACCGCCATGGGTACATCGCCGTGGCCAGTGATGAAAACGATGGGCAGGGGCGACTTGGTTTCAATCAGGCGGTTTTGCAGCTCCAGCCCGGTCATACCGCCCATGCGTATATCCACAATCAAACAGGCCACTTCGCGCGCATCGTAGCGGCTCAGAAAGGATTCGGCAGAGTCAAAACAGCGCACCCGATAGTCCTTGCCCTCCAGCAGCCATTGCAGGGAGTCACGCACGGCTTCGTCGTCATCGACAACGTACACGGTGCCTTTTTTGGGTATCAAACTCATGTGGGCAATCCAGGTTTCTTTTTAGCTTTTGCGAAGGGGGGTGGGCGCTGCAATCTGGTTTTCGGTGAGTGGAACCCAGAACGAAAATCGGCAACCGACCACGGCTTCACCATTGTAGATGTTCTCGGCTTTCATTCGGCCCATATGCGATTCGACAATCGAGCGACACAAGGACAGGCCAATACCCATACCGTCGGCCTTGGTGGAATAGAAGGCTTCATACAGTCGCCCCATGACCTCGGGGGACAAGCCCTTGCCCGTGTCTAGCACTGAAAACTCCACGACAGGCTTCTCCTCCATCAGACGTGGCACCACGCGCAGTTCCACAATCCGGTCCGAGGTTTGGCGCAGTGCCATGTCGATCGATTCGGCTGCATTGCGCAGCAAGTTCACCAGCACCTGCTCGATCAAAATCGGATCGACCATGATGACTGGCAGGCGTGCCGCGACGTAGTGGTTCAAGCGCACATTGAAGCGGCGCAACTCGATTTCGGCCAACTCCACCGCTTCGTCCACCATCAGTGAAATCTCGGAAGGCGTGCGGTTGGGCTCGCTGCGTTTCACGAACGAACGGATGCGTTGGATGATTTGTCCGGCGCGCTGGGCTTGGCGCGCGGTTTTCTCCAGCGCGCTCAACAAGTCTTCCTCGGAGATTTGCTTGGCTTTGATGCGCGACACCATGCCGTTGCAATAGTTGTTAATGGCAGTCAGCGGCTGGTTCAGTTCATGTGCCACGCTCGAGGCCATTTCACCCATGGTGATTAGTCGACTGGAGTTTTGTGCGCGTTCGGCCTGGCTGGCGGCCTGCTCCTCGGCCAGGCGGCGGGTGGTGATGTCGGTGGCGATCACCATCAGCGCTAGACGGCCATCGACCCAGCTCAGGTAGCGGGTGCGTACCTCCAGCCACAGATTCAATTCAGGTACAAAGATCTCCGCACTCTCGGTCTCGGTATCGGGCAGGGCGGTGGTGGGCAGGCCGGCAAATGAGTCTACGGCGTCTTCCGACTCATCGTTGGTCGGGCTGGTGGGCACACCCGCTTGTGCTACCAGCGCAAGATGGCCATTGGAATGTGTGCCAAACCATTGTCGGTAGCGCTTATTGGCAAACAATAGTTCGTCGCCACCCAAAGGTGCTACCGAAATCGCGGCATCTAGGGCTTCTAGCACTGTGGTAAAGCGCTGGTGTGACGCTGAGAGTTGGTCGCGTACGCGGTTGGGCTCGGTAATGTCGGTCATGGACGTGACCCAGCCGGTTTGTGTGCCTAAAGCATCAATCAACGGCGCCACATACAGCCGCGCGTCAAACAGGGTGTTGTCCCGCCGCTTAACCCGGGTCTGAATGCCACCGGGTGTGGTGCGACCCGTGAGTTCATCCTCCAGGCGCGATGCCATGTGCTCCCGATCGCTGTCGGGCCAATAGGGAAAGGGCGCGGTGCGCCCCACCAGGTCCGACTCGGTCCAGCCTGTCATTTGGCAAAACGCGGCATTTACATAGGTGATGCGGCCCTGCAAATCCATGGCGCGCATGCCCGTGAGCATGGAGTTTTCCATCGCGCGGCGGAAGTTGGTCTCTGACACCAGGGCCTGCTGCGCCTGCAGGCGCCGGCGGGTGTGGCGCCAATTGGCGATCAGCATCCAGGCCGTCATCACGCTCAGCGCTGATACGAGCCAAAATTGTCCGCTGCCGATCACACCGAGCGAGGCCCGGTAAGCCTGGGCCCGAAGCATCAGTCCAATACCCACCGGCGACACTGGCATGCTGTATTCGTTGGTGGGCTGAGTCCAGGGGTTTAGACGGCTGCGCGGCGGTATGGTGGTGCCAGCCAGCACGCCGCCTTTAGAGTCGACCAAGGACACGGCGTACTGGGCGGTTACCTCGGGCGGAATACCGTAGCGGTACAAGCCATCGACCGAGAACTCGGCCAGCACTACGCCGCCCGCGCGGCTGCGCTCGGTTAGCGGCAAAAACAGCTGCAGCAAGGGTACGTAGCCCTCGGAGCGCGGACGTTGCACAAACAGGGATTGGCGGGTTTCACTGGCGATAGAGAAACCATCCTGGCTGTCGGGGTTGACGCGGCGCAGGCTGTTCTCACCACTGCTGTACAGCTGGTTACCGGGCAACACCGTGCTGCCCAGGCTGACTTTGACCTTGCGCTTATCGTCAATCCAGGCGATGCCGTACATCTCTGGGTACTGGTCCAGCATGGTGGCTGCCCGGGCGCGAAAATCGGTGGCATCGAGCTCGCGGTTAGACAGCTCGCGCGCCATGCGCATGAGTTGTTCCTGGCGCTCAAGCAGGCGCAGGCGCACACGCTGTTGGGCATATTCCACGTCGCGGCGTACGGCTTGTTGCTCGCGCTCAATTTCCTCCACCCGCAAGTAGCCCAGCGCTGACACGATAGCCGCAAAAAACAAAAGCACCGCAGCCAGCGGGGCCAACATGGCCACCCGGTCTTGCCGGTGCGGCGTGAGCCGCTTCCACCAGCGCTGCGCCCCGCCCACGGAGGGCAGATTGATATGCGATGGCAGGTCGATCAGATGGTTCAAAGGCATGCTGCAAGTGTAGAGGACTGCCCCCGGTCATCTTTAAATGGGTAGTTGTTAATAATTCATAATGTGAAATGAAAAAGCATTATTTGAAATTTGAAATTAGTTGTGGGAAAATAGGGAGACCGTACTAAATTACGCTGCAACAGCAATAAGGAGACATCGATGTCAGCAGTTCCCGAGAAAGCAGTGGGCACCCAGCCGCCTGATCTAGACAGCCAGGAGACCCGCGAATGGATGGACGCGCTGAGCGCCGTCATCGAAGCAGAAGGCCCGGAGCGGGCGCACTTTTTGTTGGAACAGCTTCTGGAGCACGCCCGCCAAAAGAGCATCGACATGCCGTTCTCGGCCACCACGGGTTACGTGAACACCATCGAGCCGGACCAAGAAGAACGTTCCCCCGGTAACCTGGAAATCGAAGAGCGCCTGCGCGCCTACATGCGCTGGAATGCGATGGCCATGGTGGTCAAGGCCAACCGCCACCACCCGGTAGACGGCGGCGACCTGGGCGGCCACATCGGATCCTTTGCATCCCTGGCCAGCTTGTTTGGCGCGGGTTTTAACCATTTCTGGCATGCCGAGAGCGCCGAGCCCGGCAAAGAGCATGGCGGCGACTGTCTCTATATCCAAGGTCACGTATCACCCGGCGTGTACGCCCGCGCTTACTTGGAAGGTCGCCTGACGGAAGAGCAGTTGCTCAACTTCCGCCAGGAAGTGGACGGCAAGGGCTTGTCGAGCTACCCGCACCCCAAGCTGATGCCCGAGTTCTGGCAGTTCCCCACCGTGTCGATGGGCCTGGGCCCCTTGATGGCAATTTACCAGGCGCGCTTTTTGAAGTACCTGCATGCCCGTGGCATTGCCAATACGGAGAACCGCAAGGTTTGGGTGTTTTGTGGTGATGGCGAGATGGACGAAGTCGAAAGCCTGGGTGCGATCGGTCTGGCCGCACGCGAGAAGCTGGACAACCTGATCTTTGTCATTAACTGCAACTTGCAGCGGCTGGATGGCCCGGTGCGGGGCAACGGCAAGATCGTGCAGGAGCTGGAAGGCGAATTCCGAGGTGCTGGATGGAATGTGATCAAGCTGTTGTGGGGCTCTGGTTGGGATGCTTTGCTGGCACGCGACAAAGAAGGCGCGCTCAAAAAATTGATGATGGACACGCTGGACGGCGACTACCAGGCCATGAAGGCCAATGACGGCGCGTATGTGCGCAAGCATTTCTTTGGTAAAGACCCGCGCACGCTGGAGATGGTCGCCAAGATGAGTGACGAAGAGATTTTTGATTTGCGCCGCGGCGGTCACGATTCCAAGAAGGTCTACGCCGCCTTCCACAAGGCCGTGAACCACAAAGACCAGCCCACGGTATTGCTGATCAAGACGGTCAAGGGCTTTGGTATGGGCAAGTCCGGTGAGGGCAAGAACACCGTGCACCAGACCAAGAAGTTGACGGACGAGGACATCAAAGCCTTCCGCGATCGCTTCAATATTCCTGTGCCCGACAGCGAATTGCCAGGCGTGCCGTTCTACAAACCGGCCGATGACACCCCGGAAATGAAGTACCTGCACGAGCGCCGTAAGGCGCTGGGCGGCTACCTGCCGCACCGCCGTGTGAAGGCCGATGAATCGTTTACCGTGCCATCGCTGGAAACTTTCAAGGCCGTAATAGAGCCGACCGCCGAAGGCCGCGAAATCAGCACCACGCAAGCCTATGTGCGCTTTTTGACACAACTGCTGCGCGACCAGGCGCTGGGCCCGCGCGTAGTGCCGATTCTGGTGGATGAGGCCCGTACCTTTGGTATGGAAGGCCTGTTCCGCCAAGTCGGTATCTACAACCCCGAAGGCCAGAAGTACACGCCGGTCGATAAAGACCAGGTGATGTACTACAAGGAAGACGTCAAGGGTCAGATCCTGCAAGAAGGCATTAACGAAGCCGGTGGCATGAGCAGCTGGATTGCCGCGGCCACCAGCTACTCCACCAGCAACCGCATCATGGTGCCGTTCTATGTGTACTACTCCATGTTCGGTTTCCAGCGCATTGGCGATTTGGCCTGGGCTGCGGGTGATATGCAGGCACGCGGTTTCTTGTTGGGCGGCACATCCGGCCGCACCACGCTGAATGGCGAAGGCCTGCAGCACGAAGACGGCCACAGCCACATCATGGCCGGCACGATTCCCAATTGCATCAGCTATGACCCGACCTTTGCGCACGAGGTCGGCGTGATCCTGCACCACGGCTTGAAGCGCATGGTGGAGAAGCAGGACAACGTCTATTTCTATATCACGCTGCTGAACGAAAACTACCCGATGCCCGGTTTGCAGCCGGGTACGGAGGAGCAGATCATCAAGGGCATGTACCTGTGCAAGGAGGGCGTAGATATGGCCTCCACGCTTTCCGCTGCGCGTGATGCGCTGCCCCCCGAGGGGGCGCATATGTCCTTGGAGCGGCCCGGCGGGCACATATCTGCCCCGCGCGTGCAGTTGCTGGGCTCTGGCACTATCCTGCGCGAAAGTATTGCCGCGCAAGAGCTGCTGGAGAAAGACTGGGGCGTGGGCGCTGATGTGTGGAGCTGCCCAAGCTTCAACGAACTGACCCGCGACGGCCAGGACGCCGAGCGCTGGAACCTGCTGCACCCGCTGGAGACACCGCGCGTGTCTTTTGTGGCGCAGCAGCTGGACAAGGCCAAGGGTCCAGTGGTTGCATCCACCGACTACATGAAGGCCTACGCTGAGCAGATTCGCCCCTTTATACCCAAGGGCCGCACCTACAAGGTGCTGGGCACTGACGGCTTTGGCCGCAGTGACTTCCGCAGCAAGCTGCGCGAGCACTTCGAGGTAAACCGCCACTACATCGTGGTCGCGGCACTTAAGGCGCTCAGCGAAGAGGGCACCGTGCCGGTCGCCAAGGTGGCTGAGGCGATTGCCAAGTACGGTATCAATGCCGACAAGATCAACCCGCTGTACGCGTGAGAGGGACAAGAACATGGCATTGATAGAAGTACAAGTCCCCGACATTGGCGATCTCGACGAGGTGGCGGTGATCGAGTTGATGGTCAAGGTGGGCGACACCGTGAAGGCCGAGCAAAGCTTGATCACCGTAGAGTCGGACAAAGCCTCGATGGAAATTCCATCGAGCACGGCTGGCGTGGTCAAGGAACTGCGCGTGGCCCTGGGCGACAAGGTCAAGCAGGGCACCGTGGTGCTGGTTTTGGAGGCTGCAGGGGCGGATTCAGTGCCAAATCAGGCTGAGGCCCACGTATCTACTGCCCAGGCTGCTCCTGTTTCTGTAGCGCCTGTGGCGCCAGCGCCTGCCGCAGTAGCCGCGCCCGCATCGGCTGAGTCCGGCCCGATTGAAGTGCGCATCCCCGATATCGGCGACTTCAAAGACGTGGCCGTGATCGAGCTGCTGGTCAAGGTGGGCGACACCGTGAAGGTGGAGCAAAGCCTGATGACGGTGGAATCTGACAAGGCGTCGATGGAGATTCCGTCCGCCGCGGCGGGTGTGGTTAAAGAGATCAAGGTCAAGCTGGGTGACACCGTGAACATTGGTGACCTGGTGGTGATTCTGGAAGGCTCTGCAGTGGCCGCGACTGCGGTTTTAGTGCCAAATCAGGCTGAGGCTCTAGTAAAACCTGCCGGAGCTGCTCCTATTTTTGTAGCAACAACTACTCCTGCAATGGCCGCTGCTGCTCCCGCTGCAACTGCTGTGAGTGTGCCAACCCACGCCCCCGGTGGCGCTACGCTGGGCTTGCCCCATGCATCGCCGTCGGTGCGCAAGTTTGCGCGCGAGCTGGGTGTGCCTTTGAATGAAGTGAAGGGCAGTGGGCTGAAGGGCCGTATCACCGAGGCCGATGTGCAGAGTTTCACCCGCTCGGTGATGGGCGGTGCCGTGCAGACCCTGGCGGCGGCTGCGCAACACAAGCCTGCGGCTGGCGGCAGCGGTGGCGATGGCGCTGCCTTGGGCCTGATTCCCTGGCCCAAGGTGGACTTTGCCAAGTTCGGCCCGATTGAGCGCAAGGAAATGTCGCGCATCAAGAAGATCAGCGGTGCCAACCTGCTGCGCAACGCCATCATGATTCCGGCCGTCACCAACCACGACGATGCCGATATCACCGACCTGGAAGCCTTCCGAGTGGCCACGAACCTGGAGACCGATAAGGCCGTCAAGTCCGGCGGCGCGGGAGTCAAGGTGACCATGCTGGCCTTCCTGATCAAGGCCTGCGTGGCGGCGCTCAAAAAATACCCTGAGTTCAACAGCTCGCTGGACGGTGACTCCATCATCTATAAGCAGTATTTCCACATTGGTTTTGCGGCGGATACGCCCAATGGTTTGATGGTGCCGGTGATCAAGGATGCCGACAAGAAAGGCATCTTCCAGATCAGTACTGAGATGGGCGAGCTGGCCAAGAAGGCACGCGACGGAAAACTGAGCCCTGCAGAAATGTCGGGTGCCAGCTTCACGATCTCCTCATTGGGTGGCATTGGCGGGCGTTATTTCACGCCCATCATCAACGCACCTGAAGTCGCCATTCTGGGCGTTTGCAAGAGCCAGATGGAACCGGTTTGGGACGGCAAGGCTTTTGTGCCGCGCCTGATGTTGCCGCTGTCGCTGACCTGGGACCACCGCGTGATCGATGGCGCTGCTGCGGCGCGTTTTAACGTGTACCTGGCGCAGATTCTGGGCGACTTCCGCAGGGTTATGTTGTGAGGTCTGCGCAGACCGCTCTGTCACCCAGCCTGCTTGGTGTGCCGACATGACGAGCATCGTTGTCGTCAAGAAGGCCGGGCAGGTTGCGATTGCGGCAGACACGCTGGTCACCTTTGGTGACACCCGCCTGGGCCACCGTTTTGAGGCGAACAGCAAGCTGTTGCACGTCGAGGGTGTGGGCGGCGTGAGCTATATCGGCGTGGCGGGCTCGGTGGCGCACTTTCCGGTGCTGCGGCAAGCGCTGGAAAGCCTGCCCCGTGCGCAGGTCAAGCTGAGTAGCAAAGAGGAGGTGTTTGCCACCTTCAGCAAACTGCACCCGGTGCTCAAAGAAAGCTTCTTCTTGCAGACCAAAGAAGAAGACAACGACCCTTACGAGTCGAGCCAGTTCAGCGCGGTGGTGGCCAATGCATCGGGCATTTATGGCCTGTACAGCTACCGTGAACTCTTTGAATTCAAGGAGTTCTGGGGTATTGGCAGTGGCCGCAGCTTTGCGCTCGGAGCCATGCACGCGGTGTGGCCCACCGCCGAGACTGCGCGTGAAGTGGCCCTGGCCGGCGTGCACGCAGGTTGCGAATTTGACAAGAACTCGGCCGGCCCGGTCGAGGTTTTTACTATGAAATTGAAGAAGAAGTAGTCCTTGCGGGTCGGACCACTTTGCGCAGCAAACGTGCTCGGACCCCAACTGAATAGAGGTATTTATGGCGATCGTAGAAATCAAGGTTCCGGATATTGGTGACTTGGACGAGGTGGCCGTCATTGAGCTGCTGGTCAAGGTGGGCGACACCATCAAAGCCGAGCAAAGCCTGATTACCGTGGAGAGCGACAAGGCTTCTATGGAAATTCCCGCCAGCGAAGGCGGCGTGGTGAAGGAGCTGAAGGTTGCGCTGGGCGATAAGGTCAAACAGGGCACGGTCGTGGTGATTTTGGAGGCTGCAGGGGCTGTTTCAGAGTCAAAAGTGCCTGTGGCCCAAGTGGAATCTGCCCCGCTAGCTCCTAAAACTGTAGCAACCGCTGCGCCCGCAGCGGCTTCTTCTGCCCCCGCGCCCACGGCATCCAGCTTCGGCGGCAGCGCCGATCTGGAGTGCGATGTGGTGGTGATTGGTGGAGGCCCCGGCGGCTACTCGGCCGCTTTCCGCGCGGCGGACTTAGGGCTGAAGGTCATCGTTGTCGAGCGTTACGCCACACTGGGCGGCGTCTGCCTGAACGTGGGTTGCATCCCCAGCAAGGCGCTGCTCCACGTGGCTGCCGTCATGGACGAAGTCAGCCACATGGCCGACCTGGGTGTGGACTTTGGCGCGCCCACGCTGAACATCGACAAGCTGCGCGGCCACAAAGAAAAGGTCATCGGCAAGCTGACCGGCGGCTTGGCCGCCATGGCAAAGATGCGCAAGGTCACCACCGTGCGCGGCTACGGCGCCTTCATCGGTGCCAACCATGTGGAAGTGGAAGAAACCACCGGCACGGCGCAAGAGAAGTCCGGCACCAAGAAGGTCATCGCCTTCAAGAAAGCCATCATCGCTGCCGGCAGCCAGGCTGTGCGCTTGCCCTTCATGCCCAACGACCCACGCGTCGTGGACAGCACCGGCGCGCTGGAGCTGAAAGAAGTCCCCAAGCGCATGCTGATCTTGGGTGGCGGCATCATCGGCCTGGAAATGGGCACCGTCTACAGCACACTGGGCGCCCGCCTGGACGTGGTGGAAATGATGGACGGCCTGATGCAAGGGGCTGACCGCGACCTGGTCAAGATCTGGCAGAAGATGAACGCCAAGCGTTTCGACAACATCATGCTCAAGACCAAGACCGTCTCCGCACGCGCCTTGCCCGAAGGCATTGAGGTCACGTTCGCTGCAGCAGAAGAAGGCGTCAAAGTTCCAGAGCCGCAGGTGTACGACCTGGTGCTGCAAGCCGTAGGCCGTACGCCCAACGGCAAGAAGATCGCGGCCGAGAAAGCTGGCGTAGCGGTGACAGACCGAGGCTTCATCAATGTCGATATTCAGATGCGCACCAACGTGCCCCACATCTTCGCCATCGGCGACATCGTCGGCCAGCCCATGCTGGCGCACAAGGCGGTGCATGAGGCGCACGTGGCGGCCGAAGTGATAGCCGGTGAACTGCAAGGCAACAAGGAACTGGCCGCTGCGGCGTTCAACGCCCGCGTCATTCCTAGCGTGGCCTACACCGACCCTGAAGTGGCCTGGGTGGGCCTCACCGAAGACCAAGCCAAGGCCCAGGGCATCAAGGTCAAGAAGGGCCTGTTCCCCTGGACTGCATCCGGCCGGGCTATTGCTAACGGCCGCGACGAAGGTGTCACCAAGCTGCTGTTCGACGACTCCCCCGAGGCCCACGGCCACGGCAAGATCCTGGGTGGCGGAATGGTCGGCACGCATGCGGGCGACATGATTGGCGAGGTTGCGCTGGCCATTGAGATGGGTGCAGATGCGGTGGATATCGGCAAGACCATCCACCCGCACCCCACGCTGGGCGAGAGCATCGGCATGGCGGCGGAGATTGCGCATGGCTCGTGCACGGATGTGCCGCCGCAGAAGAAGTAAAGCTGATTTAAAGACTTGGTGCTACTGAATCAGTAGCTGGCCGCGCAGTTCCGACGAGGGCTGCGCGGTACTTGCTATTGCAATGCCTGCAACACCGCAGCGGGGTTGCGGTCAATCACATTGAGCAGCACCAGTGATGCCCCGCTGGGTGAACGGTCGCCTCGCTCCCAATGCCGCAGCGTGGCGACGGAAAAGCCAAAGCGCGCTGCAAACTGCTCCTGGGTCAGACTCAGGCGCTCACGCAGACTGGAAACGTCTACTGCGTGCGGTTGATACAGCTTGATCCCTTCGGCTTTGCGACCTTTGGATTTTGCGTGTGCAATAGCCTCGTTCAGGCCTTGCTTGATGCTGTCGAATGCGCCTGCCATACGTGTTCCTTTCAGTGTTCCATCCAGATTTGAACCAGCAGTTCTACCAGTTCGGCCAATTCATTACGCTCAGCTTTACTGATATTGGCCCGCTCGTTCTTTGCGAATAGGGTGAGCAGGTACAGAGGCATCAAGTCACTGTGAACGTAATAAATTACCCGCACTCCACCTGACTTTCCCTGCGTGCCCCGTCCCCAACGTAGTTTGCGCACACCACCAGTGCCTTCCATCAGGTCGCCCGCTTTGGGGTGAGCGGCCAAGTAGTTGACGATGTCCAGTCTCTCGGCGGCACCCATCAGCTTTTCGGCGCGGCGAATGTATTCCGGCAGTTCCGCGATAGTCAACATGCTTTAATTGTAATCCAATGGATTATTTAATTGCATCTATTCCGTTGCACTAGTCGCCACAGGCGGTGCGTCTGGCTCCGCGCTGCCTACTACCGCTGCGCTGTGCTGATTGCCCACATCTCATGAACGGCAATCCCACCGACCCCGAAGTGGCCTGGGTGGGCCTGACCGAGACCGAAGCCAAGGCCCAGGGCATCGAAGTTAAAAAGGGCCTGTTCCCCAGGACGGCCTCTGGCCGCGCTATTGCCAACGGCCGCGACGAAGGTGTCACCAAGCTGCTGTTCGGCGATTCGCCCGAAGCAGGATCAGGAGAGGGCCATTCTGGCCGGGGCCAGGGCAAGATTCTGGGCGGCGGCATGGTCGGCACGCACGCGGGCGTCATGGTTGGCGAGATCGCATTGGAGATTGAGATGGGCGCGGACGCCGTGGATATCGGCATGGCGGCGGAGATTGCGCACGGCAGCTGCACGAATGTGCAGCATGCGCGGATTTTCGTTCAAATTCTCCAGTGCCTACCTTGCATGGATTTGTCGCGCACGGGCCATACCGGGCAGAGCATTTGTACTACTTCCATCAAGCCCAACCACTCGGTGAAGGGGTCTATGCTAGGCACCGCTCCCAGCTGCGGCTGAATTGGGATGCCTGCTTCACGCGCCAAAACAGCTCCAGCACCGGCACGGTGCAGTGTCGCTGCAGCATCGGGTTCGGCGCTATCCGAGCAGTTCATCAAGAAGCTCCGGTTTATTCAACAGGGCAAAGTACTCACGCAATTCATTCATATTCACTGATGTGCGGTGTATTTTTAGCAAAGCGCGAATGTCATCTAAGTCGCAGGTTCGCGCTGTATCGTTCACGTAGGCTTGCAGCTTAAAGCCAATGAGCCCTTCGATACTGATGACACGCAAGCGACCCATGGGTGTCTCGCGCGCCAATGCTTGCGCCAATAGGCGGCTCGCGAGGGGGCGATGTGCATAGAGAAAATCGAGCCCTTCTGTACCGCGCACATAGTTTGCGGCGTCTTCACTACGGTACAGGCACTGGTAGCCTAACTCTAGAAGCGCATGGTGTAACTTATCCGACGCTTCGGCTTCCACCAGGAAATCCACAGCCGTGGTGGCGCGCACTACCTGGTGCGCAACTACTGCTAAACCGCCAATCAACGCGGG
>JANYEE010000016.1 GCA_025363275.1 Burkholderiales bacterium
GCGACCCATATTGCGGGCTATTTCGCCGCACGCGGCCACGCGGTGATGCTGGGCGATGCCGACCGCCAGCAGTCTTCTGCGCTGTGGCTGAGTCTGCGCCCCGCCGCTGCCCGCAAAATCACCACCTGGGACATTGGTAACAATTCCATTGCCAAGCCGCCCAAGGGCACGACCCACGTCGTGCTGGACACGCCCGGCGGCTTGCACGGCGCGCGGCTCAATGAAGTGCTGAAAATCGCCGACAAAATAGTCGTACCGCTGCAACCCAGTGTTTTTGATATTTTTGCGACGCGTGCTTTTCTGGACCAATTGGCTGCTCATAAGCATGCGGGCCGTTTCCAGGTCGGACTGATCGGCATGCGGGTAGACGCCCGTACCATTGCCAGTGACAAGTTGCACGATTTTGTAGACCAATTGGGTGTACCGGTGTTGAGTTATCTGCGCGACACGCAAAACTACATCCACTTGGCAGCCCGCGGGCTCACGCTGTTTGATGTGGCGCCCAGCCGGGTGGAGAAAGACTTGCCGCAGTGGGAGAGTATTTGTAAGTGGCTGGAGTCATAAACGCAACTAGCTGCGAGTGCAGTAGCCCTGAGCTTGGGTGGCATGGCGTTCTGCGCAGGTCAAGGAGGAGCCCGCGAAGCGGGCGGGGGACACGGAGCAGAGCGCCATGCCGCCCAAGCTCCGGAGCGCACAAGTAGTTTGTCGCTGGCTTTACAGCACTACGTAGCCCCTGCGCTTAAAGTGCTCTCATGAAAACATTCCAAACTCTGAATGAAGTGGCTGCGCTGGTGGGCCAAGACGTTGCACAAAGTGACTGGATCACCGTGACCCAGGAGCAGGTCAACCTGTTCGCCCAGGCTACCGGTGACCATCAGTGGATTCACGTGGACGTGGAGCGGGCCGCAGCCGGTCCGTTTGGCGCGCCGATTGCGCATGGATTCTTGACACTGTCCATGTTGCCCCGCTTCTTTGAGTCGGCGCTGCATATTGTGCAAACCCGCATGGGCGTGAACTATGGCCTGAACAAGGTTCGGTTTACGTCACCGGTACCCGTGGGCAGCCGCTTGCGCGCCCGCATGAAACTGCTGGCCTGCGACCCGATTGACAACAACGGCATGCAAATGACTTGGGAGGTGGCGGTGGAGCGCGAGGGCGTCACCAAGCCGGTGTGCATCGCCGAGTCGATTGCGCGCTCGTACCCTTAAGCCTCGCTATTAGGCCGCTCAATGAATGCCGCGCCCGCGATTTGGATGTTGTCGCGCCCCAGGCTCTTGGCTGCATACATGGCGGCATCGGCGCTTTTAATCAGTGTGTTCTCGCTGTCGCCGTGGTCGGGATAGAGGGCCACGCCAATGCTGGACGAAATGCTGACACTGTGTCCTTCTAATGTGAAAGGTTGCCGCAGCGCATGGAGGATCTTTTCGGCCACTAGCAGTGCACCGCTGCCACTGAGTACCGGTCGCAGCAACACGACAAACTCATCACCGCCCACTCTGCCGGCTGTGTCGGATTCGCGTATGCATTCTTTGACGCGCTGGGCCACTTGGATCAATAAAAGGTCCCCTGCAGCGTGGCCAAAGTTGTCATTCACCGCCTTAAATTTGTCCAGGTCAAAGTACATCAGCGCTAATTTTGTCGATTCGCGCTGGGCCATCGCCATGGCCTGCTGAACGCGGTCGGAGAACAGGCTGCGATTGGCCAGCCCCGTTAAAACGTCAAAGTAGGCGAGCGCATGAATTCTGGCTTCCAGCAACTTGCGTTCGGATATGTCTGAACACGTACCCAGCATGCGCCGCCACTGACCCGCGGCGTCGCGGCCCAAGACCATGCCGCGGGCGTAAATCCACTTCCAGCTCGCGTCTGAGCACCGGTACCGGTACTCTGCATCATAATTTTCTGTCATGCCGGTTTGGCAGGCGCGCAATTGGCTCAGCACGCTGTCCTTGTCGTCCGGGTGCAGGTCTTCCAACCAGGCTGAATACGGCATGCGCAGTGTTTGTGCGTCTTTGTAGCCCAGCGTTTGCCACCAACGTGGTGAGAACTCCAGCATGTTCGTCGACGCGTCCCAATCCCATGCTGCATCACCGGCTCCCTCCAGCGCAAACTTCCAGCGCTCCTCGTTCTCACGCAAATTGAGGTTGTGTGCGTTGAACGCCTTGATGAGGGTACCGATCTCGTTGTTATCGGGTGCATGCAGTTCGGTGCTGATGGCGCTGTCGCGCAGCCGGGTCGACAAGGTGTTGAGCGTGCTGGCCAAGCGCCAGCCCACACGATGTAAAAGCCACAGCACAAACATCACGGCGATCAACAAGGTGATCGAAATTTGCAATAGCGCTTTGGATTGCGCGAGCTGACCAGCCGCCTCATTGGCATGTACCCGCTCTTGTAGTAAGTCGGTGATGGTGGCCATCCTGACTTCAAGTTCTTCAAAAGTTGTTTGAAAGTCTGAAAAGGGTGATTCCGCCGCGCGTGGGTCGCTAGACGCGGTCGCCAATATGGTCCGGGTTTTCTGAATGTACTGTCGAAGCGGCTCCCGGGTTTGCTCCATGGCTGCGTTCGTCGCTACGTCGATGTTCTTCTGTGCGTTGGCGTCAATGGCGGCCTGGAATTGGGCGATGTAATTTTCCGTTTCCTTTTGGATACTCGCCATTTCCTGTGGGTGTTCACGCGCTTCCCACATGGCGCGATAGACCTGCGCCCGCAGCGTATCGTGCATCATGTCGGCAAACTGGTGGTTACGCAAAACAATACTGATTTCAGTATTTCTGGTAAGCAACTGGCTCAGACTCACCATGTTGATGTAAGCCACTGCCGCTACCACCAGCAGCGTCAAAGCACACACCGCAGCTAGGCTGAGCGCCTGTTTGTGAAAACCATTCAAAAAGTTCACGCCCCACTCCTGTTTTTTAGGAGTTTAAGCGGCCTGACGAGGTGGGTTGCGACGGGCGGCTTTCTTTTTCGTGATTACCAATCTCAAAATCTGGGAGTGCCAGAGTCCGCGATCGAGCCAAAGCTTGAAATTCATGCTGAGCAAGCGGATGGGCAGCTGCGCAAGGATGTCAAACTGCGGTTTGAAAACCGTTCTGCCGCCAGGCCTCAAATACGGTCACCGCCACCGCATTACTCAAGTTTAAACTCCGCTGTCCCGCCAGCATCGGTAGCTTCAGACCTTGCGCGGGCGCAAAGTTGGCGCGCACCGCATCTGACAAACCCTTGGTCTCCGATCCAAACACCAGCCAGTCGCCAGGCTGAAACGCCACATCGTGCACCCGGCCCGTGCCGCGGGTGGTGAGTGCAAACAAGCGCGTGGTGTCGGGCTGCTCGGTTTGCAAAAAGGTATCCCAATCGGCATGTTTGCGCAGGGTGGCGTACTCGTGGTAATCCAGCCCGGCACGGCGCATGTGCTTGTCGTCCATCGAAAACCCCAGCGGCTCCACCAAGTGCAGCGTGCAACCGGTGTTGGCCGCCAGGCGGATGACGTTGCCCGTGTTGGGGGGGATTTCGGGCGCGACCAGAACAATATGAAACATGGGGCAATTGTCGCGCAGCCGATGCGGGTATGGTTTGCCGCCGGGCCGCCCAAAGGCAAGCTGCGTTTCCTCGGTGGGGCAGAGAGCCGCACCCAGGGGGCCAGCTACTCAGTCCGCGCAAACACCAAGGCGGTGATACGGACGGCACCTGCATTGCGGATCACGCGGGCCGCCGCCGACAGTGACGCACCGCTGGTCATCACGTCATCCACTAGCACTACGTTTTTGCCCCGCACCCGGTCAATACGCAGAGGGTCGATCGCAAACGCATCGCGCACGCTGGCCAGGCGCTCGCTGCGTGGCAGGCTGCTTTGGGGCGGTGTGTCCTTGATCCGCAGCAGCACTTCGATTTGGCATTTGACGGGCTCTAGTGCCTGGGCCAGCAATTGGGCCTGGTTGTAGCCCCGCCATTGCAGGCGCGGCTTGGACAAGGGCAGGGGCAGCAGCACATCAGCTGCGTCCAGCGCAGGCTCCACCCAGGGGGCGCTGCGCATCAGCAACCCCAGGCTGCGGGCCCAGGCCGGGTGCTGCTGAAATTTGAAGGCGACGACCAAATCAGACCATGGATAGGCGTAGCCCACCGCGGCCAGGCACTGGTCAAGGGGCGGCGGCTCGCGCAGGCAGGCGCCGCACTGGGTGGCGCTGCCGGTCAGCGGTAGGGCGCAAGTGTTGCAGCGGTGTTGGGGCTGGGCAAATTGCGCCACGCACGCCTCGCACACGGGCTGCGAGGGCCAACTGTTGCAGACCGCGCATTGGCTGGGCATGCGCTGCGATAGACCTTGCAACAAAGAGCTAGACATCAAGCCAATATACTCGCCACGCATATTTCCTCCCATGTCCACTAGCCGTCCCCCCACCCTTGATGCCAACGCCGCAGCGCGATGGGATGCGCTGTTGCCGCCGCAGTCGGGTGCCGAATCGCCCTGGCTGCACGAGGAGGTAGCCCGGCGCATGGAGGACCGCCTGCAGTGGATGACGATGAAACCTGCAACCTGGCTGCATTGGGAGCCGTTGCGCGGCGGTGTGCAGGCGCAGGCTTTGTTGGAGCGCCGCTATCCGCATTCTGAGTGTTTTGTGCTCGAGGCCCAGGTAGAGCGTGCGCGGACAGCTTCCAAATTGATAGCAAAACCCTGGTGGAATGTGAAACACTGGACTGGGCCCAAGCGGCGTTTTGAAGCCCCGCCCGCGCCCGTGCAAATGCTCTGGGCCAATATGGCCCTGCACATGGCGCCGGATCCCCAGGCGTTGATTGTCCAGTGGCATAGCCTGCTGGCCAGCGACGGGTTTTTGATGTTTTCCTGCCTCGGTCCAGACACCTTGGGCCAGTTGCGCCGGGTGTACGCGCAGCAGGGCTGGCCCTTGCCGTCCCACGATTTCACCGATATGCATGACTGGGGCGACATGCTGGTGGGCGCCGGCTTTGCTGAGCCCGTCATGGACATGGAGCGTATTACGCTGAGTTACTCCACCCCCGAGGTGCTGCTTGACGAGCTGCGACAGCTTGGCCGCAACCTGAATATTCACCGCTTCCCCGGCCTGCGGGGACGAGCCTGGAAGGCGCGCTGGCTGGACGAGGTGCGCACGGGCCTCACCCCAGTGGGCGGCGATGACCGGCTGAGCTTGACCTTTGAAGTGGTCTACGGCCATGCTTTCAAACCCAAGCCCCGTTTAGCGGTAGCACCCCAGACCTCCATTTCATTGGAAGAAATGCGGACTGCCCTGCGCCAGCCCCGATCCGGGGCGGCCTAAACTTACATTCCTGTCTTCAGGCCGAGATACCCGACAGGCGACACGGGCCGGAGTCGGCTGGGCTACAATCCATGCTTGGAAAATCAAGGCATACCCCTTGATTGCGGACGCGGCTTTTCGGAGTCGGTCCAAGTAGGCAAAACGCATGACAAATCTGGTTTTCCGGTTTGCAACGGTGCAAGGGCGCAACATCCAATGGTTTCTACGGCGTAATTGCTCGGTGACCCCAGCGCAATTGGCGTCGGTTTACCTTTCGCTATGTCTGGTGTCCTTGGCAATATCTTGCTTTTTTTGGATGCAGGGAGCCACCTTGGTGTTGCCTTTTGCCTTCCTTGAAATGCTGATGTTGGGGGTAGCTTTTTTTGTCTACGCTCGCCACGCCACCGATGGAGAGTTGATTGTCTTGCAAGATGGTCGCTTGCTGGTGGAGTTGGAGTGCGGTGGAAAGTTGGAGCGATCCGAATTTTTAGGTAACTGGGTGCGGGTAGAGCCAGGTGCTTACGACAAGTCGCTGATTGAATTGACCGGTCAGGGCAAAACGGTGCGGGTGGGGCGCTTTGTGCGCCCCGAGCTTCGCCCGGCTTTGGCCCGCGAGATTCGGTTGGCATTGCGAATGGTTTGAGGTGGTTTGAAGCAGGTCTGGCTTAGACTTCTAAGATTTTGGTTTTATGGGGCATTCGAAAGTGAACATGATGAAGCGCATTTTCAACACGTTGGCCACGCTGCTGCTGGCGGCTGGGGCTTGGATGGGTTCAGTAGTGCTGAGCTCAGCATACGCACAGGGTGCAACGGGAGACCTGGCGGGCGGTCCTGCGGTGAACCAGTTGAATCTCCACCCCCCCGTCACTGCAATTGCCCGCGAGCAGCATTGGCTGAACTGGTTCATGATGATTTTGTGCGCGGTGATCTTTCTAGCGGTTTTCTCGGTAATGTTTTATTCGATCTGGAAACACCGCAAGTCCAAAGGGCATAAGCCCGCAACCTTTCATGAGTCCGTTACCGTCGAAGTGATCTGGACCATAGTACCCTTTGTAATCGTTATTTTGATGGCCCTTCCTGCCACCAAAGTGGTCGTGGCGATGAAAGACACCACTAACGCTGACCTGACGATCAAGACTACCGGTATGCAGTGGAAATGGGGCTACGAATACCTCAAGGGCGAGGGCGAAGGTATTAGTTTTGTTTCTACTCTGGATGCTGACCAGCGGGTAATGTCTAACAACGGTGGACCCAAAGCGGGCCAAGTTGTCAACGACTATTTGCTGAAGGTTGACAACCCATTGGTTGTACCAGTAGGCAAAAAGATCCGGGTTATCACCACCGCCAATGATGTCATTCACGCGTTTGCAGTGCCAGCGTTTGGAATCCAGCAAGACGCTATCCCTGGCTTCGTTCGCGATACTTGGTTCAAAGCCGAAAGTACTGGTGATTTTTACGGCCAGTGCGCCAAGTTGTGCGGTAAAGAACATTCCTACATGCCTATCCACGTTAAGGTGTTGTCTGCTGAAGACTACTCGGCTTGGGTCAGCGGTGAACAGAAAAAACTAGCCGCCAAGGCGGATGATCCTGCCAAAATTTGGGCTTTAGATGACATCTTGAAACGCGGCGAGAAGATCTATACCCAAAACTGTGCGGCCTGCCACCAAGCCAACGGCAAAGGCGCAGGTGCGATCAAGCCACTGGACGGCGCCGCTGTAGTACTTGATGCGGATCACAACAAACAAATCATGGTGTTGCTAAATGGTCAAAACAACCTAGCCATGCCGTCGTGGAAAGCGCTCAGCGATACCGATATTGCCGCAGTGATCAGCTACACCAAAAACAATTGGTCAAATAAGACCGGTCAAGTAGTCCAGCCCGCTGAAGTTTTGGCTCTGCGCAAGTAGTACATGACCGCACCAACACTGAAATTCAGGTTTAGAGATTTGAGAAGGACATCAAAATGAGCGCTGTTTTAGACCATCACGATCACGCCCATGACGACCACCACCACGCCCCAGTGGGCTGGAGGCGCTGGGTGTTTGCCACAAACCACAAAGACATCGGTACCCTGTATCTGTTGTTTTCTTTCGCCATGTTAATCATCGGTGGAATATTGGCGCTGATCATTCGTGCCGAGCTATTCCAGCCGGGACTACAACTGGTTAACCCGGAGTTGTTCAACCAGCTGACCACTATGCATGGCTTGATCATGGTGTTCGGGGCCATCATGCCCGCGTTTGTTGGATTTGCGAATTGGATGATCCCGTTGCAAATCGGTGCGTCGGATATGGCATTTGCCCGGATGAATAACTTCAGTTTCTGGCTGATGATCCCTGCAGGAGTGATGCTTGCTGGCTCTTTCTTTATGCCGGGTGGGGCTCCTGCCACCGGCTGGACACTGTATGCACCGCTAACTCTGCAAATGGGCCCCTCGATGGATGCAGGTATTTTTGCCATGCATATTTTGGGTGCATCGTCCATCATGGGTTCGATCAACATCATCGTGACCATACTGAACATGCGAGCACCTGGCATGACGCTGATGAAGATGCCGATGTTCGCTTGGACCTGGCTGATTACAGCTTACCTGTTGATCGCCGTGATGCCTGTATTGGCTGGCGCGATCACTATGACGTTGACCGATCGACATTTTGGTACCAGCTTCTTTAACCCCGCTGGCGGCGGCGATCCAGTGATGTACCAACACATATTCTGGTTCTTTGGCCACCCTGAGGTGTACATCATGATCTTGCCAGCGTTCGGCATCATCAGTCAGATAGTGCCGGCTTTCGCTCGTAAGAAGTTGTTTGGCTATGCTTCTATGGTGTATGCCACATCGTCGATTGCCATTCTGTCGTTCATCGTGTGGGCGCACCACATGTTTACCTCCGGCATGCCGGTCACCGGTCAGCTATTCTTCATGTATGCCACGATGTTGATCGCAGTGCCGACCGCCGTGAAGATTTTTAACTGGATCGCCACCATGTGGCAGGGTTCGATGACATTCGAGACGCCCATGCTTTTCGCTGTAGGTTTCATCTTCGTGTTCACCATGGGTGGTTTTACTGGGCTGATTTTGGCGATGGCACCCATCGACATCCAATTGCACGACACCTATTATGTTGTGGCCCACTTCCACTATGTGCTAGTAGCAGGTTCGTTGTATGCCATGTTTGCTGGCTATTATTATTGGTCGCCTAAATGGACCGGTGTGATGTACAGCGAGACACGCGGTCGTATCCATTTTTGGTGGTCTTTGATTTCGTTCAACGTGACCTTCTTCCCAATGCACTTTTTGGGTTTGGCCGGTATGCCGCGCCGGTATGCTGACTACCCTATGCAGTTTGCGGACTTTAATGCTTTGGCGTCCGTAGGTGCGTTTGCCTTTGGACTTGCACAGATCTATTTCTTCGCCTTTGTTGTATGGCCTGCCATGTCGGGCAAAGGTGCAAAAGCAGCCCAGAAGCCATGGGAAGCGGCTGAAGGTCTTGAGTGGGAGGTTCCATCCCCAGCGCCATTTCATACATTTGAGAATCCACCCAAGCTAGACGCGACCGCGACGCGAGTGATAGGTTAATCGCGATAGAACATGGCCACTACTCCTGAACAAAAGAAAGCTAACCGCCGCACCGGTCTGATCCTGGCCTCTGTGGCGCTGGTTTTCTTCGTGGGTTTTATGGCCCGTGCGATTCTGTTGTCTGTGAAGTGAAGATGCTCAAGCGCGAGAATCGTCGTATGGTAAGCAAGCTGGCAGTTGTTACGCTGGCTATGTTTGGTTTTGGCTATGCGCTTGTACCTTTGTACAAGGCGATTTGCGAGATGACTGGAATCAACGTATTGGCCCTTGGAGAGCAAGAAGTTCCGGGCAAAAGGGCCGCGTTGCCTGTCAATTCGCAGGTTGACACCAGCCGTTGGATTACTGTCGAGTTTGATGCTAACAGCCGCGGTCCTTGGGATTTCAAGCCCGGGCAGCGTTCGGTGCAAGTGCATCCTGGCGAGCTGACCACGGTCATGTACGAGTTTCAGAACATTCAAAACCGTAGGATGTCCGCGCAGGCGATACCCAGCTATGCCCCTCAGCAGGCACAAGCGCATTTCAATAAGCTGGAGTGTTTTTGCTTCAACCAGTACACGCTGGAGCCGGGTGAGAAAAAATCGTGGCCAGTGGCCTTTGTAATTGATCCCAAGCTGTCCAAAGACGTGTCTACGATCACCCTGTCGTATACTTTTTTTGAGGTGGGTGGCAAGACGCCCGCAGCACCAGTGGCTGTTGTCCAAGATCCTGGTGGCAAGGTGCAGTTGTGAGTGCGCCCAAGCCATCCATGGGATCCCAGTCCGAGAGTTTTCTGCGCAGCATCAAGCTCGTAGGTTGGTCTTTTTTGGGTATTCGCAGTAAGCAAGGGTATCAGCAAGATTTAGCGAAGGTCAATCCCCTGCACGTGATGTTGGTTGGTGTCGTTGCAGCACTTCTGTTGGTGGTATCACTGATTGGGTTGGTTAACTGGGTGGTTGCAAAATAAGTCCCCGGTCTGTGGGGTAGCATAGAGAAGATTTTGGAAGGAATGGAGCTGATATGAGTTCAACAACACACGGTACAACCCCGTACTACTTTGTACCGGGTCCCTCACGCCATCCGGCCATGGCCGCATTTGGCCTGTTTTTGGTGATCCTTGGCGCAGGCCAATGGATCAATGGCGCCGAATGGGGAAAGTATTCGCTAGCTGCGGGTATGGTGTGGTGGCTGGGAGTGCTGTACCAATGGTTTGGTGATGCCATCTCCGAGAGCGAGAGCGGTCAATACGGACGCAAGATAGATCTTTCGTTTCGTTGGAGCATGAGCTGGTTCATCTTCTCTGAGGTGATGTTTTTCGGGGCCTTCTTTGCTGCGCTGTGGTGGGCACGTGTCCACTCGGTGCCCGCGCTGGGTAGTTTAGAGAACGCAGTTTTGTGGCCTGACTTTAAGGCTGTTTGGCCAAGCGTGGCTGCTGGTGCGACGGGCTCGCCCGCCGGCATCGTTGAGCCCTTCACCACAGTCGGCCCCTTTTGGTTGCCCACGATCAATACCGCGCTGTTGTTGAGCTCGGGTGTGACTCTGACCATTGCCCACCATGCCTTGATTGCTGGCAATCGCAGTAAGACGATCGGATTCATGTGGCTTACAGTGTTGCTGGGCGTGATCTTCTTGGGTGTGCAGGGCTACGAGTACCACCATTTGTACACAGAGGCAAACCTTAAGCTCAGCTCCGGCGTGTATGGTTCTACATTCTTCATGCTCACTGGTTTCCATGGTTTTCATGTGTTCGTGGGCATGCTGATGCTGCTATTTACGACACTACGTTTGCAAAAAGGCCACTTCACGCCAGAGCGACACTTTGGCTTCGAGGGTGCCGCTTGGTACTGGCACTTCGTCGATGTGGTTTGGTTGGGCTTGTATGTATTGGTTTACTGGCTCTGATTGCAGTGGCGCTGCACAAAAAAGGCACCGCTTGCGGTGCCTTTTTGATTCTGACACACACTGCACATCCGCCCTTGGGTTACTTCCCTTGCGGCAGTCCGGTCGGGTGGATGTAGCCTAATTTCCAAGCCAACAAAATGCAGACAAATAACAGGACCGAAAAGCCCACCCGCATAGCCAACGCGTTGGCCATGCGTTTGGCTTTCGCTTCTTGGCTGGTACCACCGCGCAGCATAAAAAAAAGCGCAGCGGCCAAGCTTCCCAAAATGACCACAAAGGCGAGTGCAACAAGGTAATTCATGAACAGGATTATCTGGTGATTTCGCGTATTCGGTTGACCGCACTGTTGGTAGGCGCTGGCCTGGCGGTGGCATTGACCACGTCGTTGGGTTTTTGGCAATTGCGCCGTGCAGCTGAAAAAATTGCCTTGCAAACGGCAATGGACAGCCAGGGTACCAAGACGCCATTAGCGGGAACGCAACTGCGAGAAGCTGCAGATCCTGTGTCACTGGTGTACCAGCGCGTGCATTTACGTGGCACCTGGGCCGCAGCGTCCACGGTGTTTCTGGACAACCGGCAAATGGATGCGAAGGTAGGCTTTTTCGTTCTTACACCGTTAATGCTAGAGGGCGGTGGTGCGGTGCTGGTGCAGCGCGGCTGGGCGCCCCGCAACTTCGAAAACCGCACGCAATTGCCTCGGGTTGAAACACCCCCCGGCTTGGTGGAACTGGAGGGTCGCATAGGCCTCCCGCCGTCCAAGCTCTTTGAGCCTGGTACCGCTACCAATGGCACAATCCGGCAGAATCTTGACTTGTCGCAATTCCGAGCTGAGACCGGCCTGCCGTTGATGGCAGTCACGGTGCTGCAAAGCGGTACACCGAGTGAAGGGTTGCGTCGCGCTTGGCCTGCGGTCAACCTTGGTGTTGACAAGCACTATGGATACGCTTTTCAGTGGTTTGCGTTGGCGACCTTGGTAGCCGCGCTAATTCTCTGGTTTCAGATCATCCGACCGTTTTACCAACGCTCCAAAGAGCCCAATCCCCATGTCTAGCGCACCACCCTCTGCTAAACCCGCCGCCCACGACGAACCCTTGGGGATGACTGTTCATTCCATGCCTGCACCCGAACAATTGGGTGAGCCCGTTGAGGGCCGTACGCGCATGGGCCGATGGAAAATGTTTGCCGTGATGCTGGTATGTGCCGCGCCTGTCATTGCCTCCTATTTCGCCTACTACGTGGTGCGTCCGGATGGCCGACGGAATTTTGGTGAATTGATCGACCCGCAGCGGCCTTTGCCGGACTTGGTAGCGCACAACCTGCAAGGCCAGCCTGTTAGTTTGAAAACCCTCAAAGGACAGTGGCTGCTCATGAGTACGGCCGAGGCCTCATGCGACGCAGCTTGCGCGCGCCACCTGTATTTGCAGCGCCAACTGCGCGAAGGCTTGGGCAAAGACAAGGACAGACTGGACTGGGTCTGGCTGATCGCTGACAGCGCGCCGGTGCCCGACCAACTGCTGCCCGCGCTCAAAGAAGCGACTGTGCTGCGTGTACCCCAGGCTGAGTTATCGCAATGGCTGGAAGCTCAAGTCGGCCATGAACTCAGCGAACACTTGTACTTGGTGGACCCCATTGGGAACTGGATGATGCGCTTTCCCCCTCAACTGGACAACGCCACGGCTGCCAAGACCAAACGTGACCTGGAGCGTTTGATGCGCGCATCGGCCTTCTGGGATACCGCAGGCCGCTGAAGCCAGCATCTTGTTCTTGGTAGCTTTCCTATGCACCACACGCTTTACGATCTTTCGCCGCTGTTGCGCCTGCTGATGGTGGGGGCGGCTTTGGCTACGCTGCCGTTGCTGTGGGTTGGCCTGCGCAACCGCAATGCCAGCAGCGCGCAGCGCCTGCGCGCGCTCACGCTCGTGACGCTGTTTTTGACCTTTGACCTGGTGATGTTTGGCGCCTTTACGCGCTTAACCGATAGCGGTCTGGGCTGCCCCGACTGGCCGGGCTGCTATGGCAACGCGTCGCCATTGGGTGCACAGGCCGAGATAACCGCCGCGCAAATCGCCATGCCGACTGGACCGGTTACGCACGACAAAGCCTGGGTCGAAATGCTGCACCGTTACTGGGCCTCCAGCGTGGGCGGTCTGATTGTGGTGTTGGCTGGTATCGGCTGGTGGATGACTACGGGTGTGCGCATAACTCGGGCTGGCGCCGCCGGCATGCCCAACCCTTGGTGGGCTACGGCCACGTTGGTGTGGGTGTGTATTCAGGGCGCCTTTGGTGCGCTCACCGTCACCATGAAGCTTTTTCCTGCCATCGTCAGCTTGCATTTATTGGGCAGCTATGTGCTGCTGGCATTGCTTGCCGTGCAGGCTGTGCAATGGACGCGGTACAGCCAGAATGCGCCACCAACTATCGTTGCCTCAGGCCTGCGCGCATGGATGCTGCTGGGCTTGTCGATGCTGGTGATTCAGGCGGCCTCTGGAGCCTGGGTCAGTACCAATTACGCGGTGCTGGCTTGCACGGAGTTTCCGCAATGTCAGGGCCAATGGTGGCCCGATATGGCTTTTGCGCAGGGCTTCACGCTGTGGCGTGCGCTAGGTATGGGGGCTGATGGAGCCTACCTGCCATTTGCTGCGCTCACTGCGATTCATGTGGTGCACCGCATGTTGGCGCTGGTCACGGTGTTGACGCTGGCTGGCCTGTGCGCGGCGCTGTGGCGTAGCCAGGCATTCCCTTTTCTCTCGCGCGCCTTGCTGGGCGTATTGTTATTGCAGTTGGCTACCGGCGTGAGTAACGCGGTGTTGGACTGGCCGCTGCCAGCCGCTGTATTGCACACCGGAGGCGCTGGCGCGCTGGTCGTTATTTTGGTGGCCCTACTGAGCACTTCAGTAGGTCGGCCACAGACACGGAGATTGAACCCATGACCGCCTCGACCTCGCCGCCCTCGGTGTTCGTCCAGTTCCACGCGCTGACCAAGCCACGCGTGATCCAGCTGATTGTTTTTTGCGCGCTGATCGGCATGGTACTGGCTGTGCCTGGCACACCCAGCTGGGAGCAAGTGCGTCTGGCGCTGGTGGCATGCGCGGGCATCTACCTGGTGGCCGGTGCGGCGGCGGCCTTTAATTGCATTGTCGAAAAAGGCATTGATGCCAAGATGAAGCGCACCGCATGGCGTCCCACGGCCCGCGGCCAGCTCACCGATACGCAGACCCTGATCTTCTCGGCTGTGCTGTGCATTGCCGGCTCCACCATCCTGTACCGCTGGGTTAACCCACTGACCATGTGGCTGACCTTTGCCACCTTTGTCGGCTACGCAGTGATCTACACCGTCATTCTGAAACCGCTTACGCCGCAGAATATCGTCATCGGTGGCGCGTCGGGCGCCATGCCGCCGGTGCTGGGCTGGGCCGCCATGACGGGCGATGTGGCCCCCGAAGCGCTGATCCTGTTTTTGATCATCTTTCTGTGGACACCGCCGCACTTCTGGGCGCTGGCCCTGTACCGCGTGGAGGACTATCGCAAGTCTGGCCTGCCGATGCTGCCGGTCACCCATGGCAGCGAGTTCACGCGCCTGCAAATCCTGCTTTACACCATCATTTTGTCCGCGGCCTGCGTATTCCCGTTTGTGTACGGCATGAGCTCGTGGCTGTACTTGGTGGTGGCGGTGATTTTGAGCATTGGCTTTTGCAGCTACGCGTGGCGGCTGCGCGCCAACTACTCGGATGAGTTAGCTCGAGCCACCTTCCGTTTCTCTTTGATCCACCTCAGCGTATTGTTTGCCGCGCTGCTGATTGATCACTACGTCTTCATTTAGGAGCCTGCGATGCAGCGACGAATTGCTATCAAAAATATAGCTATAGCGGCAGGTTTTACCTGGGCCCTGGGCCTTTTAAGTGCTTGTACCGATAAAGCACCGTCGTTCGCCTCGATCGACGTCACCGGTGCAGACTACGCCAAAGACTTTGAGCTGACCGACCACAATGGACAAGTGCGCCATTTGAGCGATTTCAAAGGCAAAGTCGTCGTCATGTTCTTTGGCTATACCCAGTGCCCGGACGTGTGCCCCACGTCGATGGCCGAGCTGGCCGAGGTAAAAAAGTTATTGGGTAAAGATGGAGAGCGTTTGCAGGGCCTGTTCGTGACCGTGGACCCAGTGCGTGACACGCCCGAGGTTTTGAAGGCCTACATGGGCAATTTTGACCCGACGTTTTTGGCACTCTATGCCACGCCCGACAAGCTGGTTCAGCTCACCAAAGACTACAAGGTTTATTACAAAAAGGTGGATGGCAGTACACCCACCAACTACACCATGGACCACTCGGCGGGCAGCTACGTGTATGACGCCAAGGGCCAGTTGCGCCTGTTCACACGCTACGGCACCGGGCCCAAAGTCCTGGCCGATGATATTGCCAGGTTACTTTAGCGGTTTAGGCGTCATTGTGGGCTGTGGCCCAGGTAAAACATGCCTCTGTTGCTATCAAAGTAAGAGCATAGACTAGGGCTGTACAGCGTGTAGTGCAATTTTTCACCTATAAAAAAAGCCCCTGAAGCTGCAACAACAGGGGCGTATTTTCTTGCGCTGCGGCTTAGGCGTATTCAACCAATGCTGTTTTCATCTTCTTCATTGCCGCCACTTCAATTTGGCGAATGCGCTCGGCACTCACGCCGTACTCCGCAGCCAAGTCATGTAGCGTCATGCCACCCGAACTGTCGTCGTTGACCTTGAGCCAGCGCTCCTCCACGATGCGGCGGCTGCGTGCATCCAAGCTGTCTAGCGCGGTAGCAATGCCATCGGTGGCCAGATAGTCGCGCTGGCGGGCCTCAATCATGGCCACAGGTTCGTGGCTAGTGTCGGTCAGGTAGGCAATAGGGCCATAGGCGTCTTCTCCGTCGTCACCCGGTATGGGGTCCAACAGTACATCGCCACCCGACAAACGGGTTTCCATTTCCAACACTTCTTCTGGCTTCACCTTCAGCTCGCGCGCCATCGTTGCCACTTGCTCAGGGCTCAAGGTTTCGCGGTGGGTATCCAGATCGGCTGCGGCGTCATCGCTCTTGAAGCGCTGCTTCATCGAACGCAAGTTAAAGAACAACTTGCGCTGTGCCTTGGTGGTCGCCACCTTGACCATGCGCCAGTTTTTCAGGATGTATTCGTGAATTTCGGCCTTGATCCAGTGCAAGGCGTAGCTCACCAGGCGCACGCCCTGGTCAGGGTCAAAGCGCTTCACCGCCTTCATCAAGCCCACATTGCCTTCCTGGATCAGGTCGCCATGGGGCAAGCCATAACCCAAATACTGGCGCGCCACGGACACCACCAAGCGCAGGTGAGAAAGTACCAACTTACCTGCGGCTTCCAGGTCGTTGTCAGTTTTGAATTTACGGGCGAACTCCTGCTCCTCTTCCAACGTGAGCATGGGCAGGCGATTGGCTGCGGAAATATACGCATCCAAATTGCCCAAAGATGGCACAGCCGACCAGGGATTGGCTAGAGTCATCGCCGGAGCTGCGATACCAACGGGATAGGACATGGAGGAACTCCTTGTATGTGCAAATGCAATATTAGCACTCTATTGAGAGGAGTGCTAAACCTTAATGACTATCGGGTTTTTAGTGGAGGTTGTTTGAGTGGGGGTTGTCATTGATGGCCTTTTAAACGGGCGGCTACCAATGCTCGCTGCCGGGCTCGCCTTTAAAAGGACCCACCAATTCCGGCGTGATCCAACCACCGTAAAGGCCGCCGGGCTGTGGTGTCACTGGCGCGCTACCAACGCGGCAGTCCAGCAGTGCTGGGTAAAACGCCACACAGTGGGCCAATTTTTTGGCACCGCTTAGTGGCTCCGGATAGCTCCAGGCTACACCGGGCAGCGTACGCTTGTCATCCACTAAATTCCAGTAGTTTGCCAGTCCCTTCCATTCGCAAAACGAGCCTTCGCCTGCCGCTTGCAAAAGGTGTGTGGCCACGTCGCTCCAGGGCAGGTACACGCTGGGTGGGTGCGATGTCTCTAGGACAAGTATTGCGTGGCTTGATCTGGCGACCTCCACCGCGCCCCAGCGAATAACGATTTCCCTTGCGTCGTGTACCAGGCGTGGTGGGCGCGGAAAATCCCATACCGACACCTGTCCTGGCCCAGGTGATTTTGCAAATGCAGGGCGAGCCTTACCCTGCCACTGCCATTGCTCTCGTGCAGCAAGAATCCACTGTGGTAATTCATCCATGCTTAAAGCAGTTCCTGCGTTTAAAAGGGCGAGGTTACCTGTAATGCCGGGCACATCGCTTTTCCGCTGAGACAATCGAATCATGCCCAAACCTGCCAGATCGCGCGTCAAAGCTTGCATGCATTGCGAGTTGATCAGTTCCACGCTGTACCGTGTTGCCTACGATGCCCCCGGTGCATCCGGCCATTGGTTACTCATTTGCGCCGGTTGCCGGGCTAAAGTCGAAGCCCAGCCCTTTTACCGCTACGGTGGTACGTGGAAAGCTGACAAGCGACACTGAACTGCCGGCCTATACGGGCTTTGCGTGTGCGTGCTGCCAGACGGCTAAACTTTGCCGGGTGAATACCCCTATCGATCCGATGTCTGACCCTGCTGCATGGGCCGCCGTCCTGATGCAGTCGCGTCAAACGGTGCTACCCAAGCGCCTGGTCGCACCTGGGCCGGATGCGGGTCAACTCTATGCCCTGCTGGGTGCCGCGGCCTCTGCCCCGGACCACAAACAATTGCTGCCCTGGCGTCTAGTGGTGATTCCCACAGAGGCACGCGAACGCCTGGCCCAAGCCTTCGGTGCGGCCTTGCTACAGCGCGATGCTTGCGCCACGCAGGAGCAGCAAGCCCAGGCGCGCGACAAAGCCTTCCGCGCGCCGCTGTTGATTTTGGTGGTGGTGGATGCCACCTGCGGCGACCCGGACGTGAATCTGTTCGAGCGTATGGTGTCAGCCGGTTGCGCGATTCAAAACATGCTGCTGATGGCAACCGCCCAGGGCTACGGCTCGGCGCTGACTAGCGGGAAAGCCCTGACGTCTGAGCCGCTGCGCGCATTGTTTGCGCTGGGCGCGGGCGAACACGCGGTGTGTTGCATCAGCGTGGGCACGGTGCAAAGCCGCCGGCCCGCCCGCCCGCGCCCTTCGCCCGCCGACTATGTGCGCTACTTACGCGCACCCTGACTGCGCGGCCGGACTGCCCGTGTTCCAATAGACCAATGAATCCCGACGCACACAAACTCTGGCAGGCTCCCCAGTGGGCTTTTGCCATCCTGCTGGCCCTTCTGGGCATGTTGGGACCCTTCTCGATTGATACCTACTTACCGGCCTTTGCGGGCATTGCCCAGTCTTTGGACGCATCGCCGGTGCAGATGCAGCAAACGTTATCCGCCTACCTGTTTGGCTTTGCTTTTATGAGCCTGTTCCATGGGGCTATTTCTGACAGTTTTGGCCGCCGCCCCGTGGTGCTGTGGGGCTTAGCGGCGTTCACGCTCGCATCGGTGGGTTGTGCGCTGTCGCAAAGTATCGGGCAGCTGATTTTCTTCCGCGCGGTGCAGGGTTTGTCTACCGGCGCAGGCATCGTGGTGTCGCGCGCCGTGATTCGGGATATGTACCCGCCCTCGCAGGCGCAAAAGGTCATGAGCCAAGTCACCATCTTCTTTGGCGTGGCTCCAGCCATTGCACCCATGATTGGCGGCTGGGTGCTGGTGCACGCTAACTGGCACGCCATCTTTTGGTTCCTGGCAGTGATTGGCGTGCTGTTGTGGGCTGCTATCTTTCGTTTGCTGCCTGAGACCCTGCACACCACGCAGCGCCAACGCTTCGAGGTTAAAAACCTGATGGCTGGCTACTGGCAGCTGGGGTCTGACCCCCGTTTTATTCTGCTGGCGCTGGCCAGCGGTGTGCCGTTCAACGGCATGTTTTTGTACATCTTGAGCGCGCCGGTGTTTTTGGGTGAGCATCTGCACTTGCTGCCGCAACAGTTTTTCTGGTGCTTTCTGATGACGATTAGCGGCATCATGGGTGGTGCCATGGTCAGCGGCCGCCTGGCTGGCAAGATCGCACCCAAGAAGCAAATCCGCCATGGCTTTGTGATCATGCTGGTGATCGGCGTGATCAACTTGGTGGCCAATCTATTGTTTGCGGCGCATGTGAGCTGGGCCCTGATCCCGCTAGGTATCTTTTCGTTTGGCTGGGCGCTGATGGTGCCAGTGGTGACCCTGTTGGTGCTGGACCTGCACCCCGAGCGCCGGGGCATGGCCTCATCCTTGCAGATGTTTGTGGGATCTACGGCCAACGGTATCGTGGCTGGGGTCATCTCACCCATGGTTATGCACTCCACAGTGGGCTTGGCTGCGGCATCACTCACCATGATGTGCTTGGGCCTGGGCTCCTGGATGTACATCCGCAGGCGCTGGCCCGAGACGGGTCAGCGGGTGTCGCACGCCTGATAACCCTCTGTGCGCACTGCCAGCTTGCGGCTAAGATACAGCGAGACCGTTACTCTCAGCGGTATTGAGGAACCAAGGACCATGCTGTGATCAGGTTAGGGCGTTTGTTGGTGACTAGCTGCTTCGTGGCGCTTTTAAGCGTACCTGGTGCGGCTTTTGCCCAACAAGATGCGCTGGATCGCATCGAATCGATACAAACGCTTTCAGAGCAGGACAACACACGGGCGCTCAAAGAGCTACACGCGCAGGCGCAGTTGTTCGAGTTGTCCAAATTTTACGAAGTCAAGCGGGCGTATCTTGCCACGCTGATCAGCGTTGAGATCGATGCCCGGCGCATGGACGCTGCCAACAACGCGATTACCCAACTGCTGGAATTGGCCCATGCCAACAAAGACGATATCGGGGTGGTGATAGCCACCGCACGCAATGCTACTTTGCTGGAATTTGGCGGCAAAACCGCCGCAGCGATTATTCAATTGACCAGCCTGGAGTCCGTGGCGCTGCGCACCGCCAACCCAGAAGCTTTGTGGCGTTTCTATTTGGCGCTGGGTACTGCCCAAGACACCTCCGGTAAGTTTGAGGCGGCGTTGACCAATGTTCTGAAAAGTTTGGACTACGCCAAAGCCCGGCCACACCAGTCGGAAGCCTCCGTGTTGCGGTCTTTGAATGAGTTGAACAATGTATATGCCTCGATGAAAAACGAGGCCAAGGCGCTTAGTGTGATTGATGAGGCACTGGTCATCGCCAAGAAAATTGGCGCTATCAAAATGCAAGGCACGCTGTACCTGAATCGGGGCAATCTTTATTCCTCTATGGAGCAGATGGACGCTGCAGTCGATGCTTATCAGAAGGCCCTGAAGATCGCCATCGATGCCGGTTTGACTGGCACCCACGCCACAGCCTTGAATAATATTGGTGACACCTATCTGATCCGCAAGGACTATCCAAGGGCCGAAGTAATGGCGCGCCGTGCGCTTGCCAAATACCAAGAAGGTGGAAACTTGTCTGGTGTGGCTACCGCACAGAGCAATGTCGGATTTGCGCTGATGGGTCAGGGCCGCATTAAAGAAGGCGTGGCAGAGGTCCAGTCAGCTTTGCGATTTATGCACGACTCCATGGCCCGCGCGGATGAAGAGGGTATTCTGGATGAACTGGCCCGCATGTATGCCCAGGCAGGCATGTATCGCGATGCCTACGAGACTATTCGGGAACAACAAAAGCTGGCCAAAGAGTTGTTCAATGCAGACCGCGCCAAGTCTGTAGCCACCTTGCAAGAGCAATTTGATTCGGTGCAGCGCGAAAAGCAAATCGAACTTTTGGCGCGTGAAAATAGCCTCAAAGACGCCGAAATCAATAACCGCCGCCTGCAGCAGATCGTGACCGTACTCGGCGCGCTTGTGACGATCATGGCCGGGGTATTCATGTTCATGCTGTACCGCAGAGCTCGCAAAGCCAACCAGAAGTTGCACGAGGCCAACAAGCAGCTCGAATTCCATTCGGTGCGCGATCCGCTCACGGGCCTGTACAACCGCCGCTCGTTTCTGGAGCTGATGAAGCAGCGTGCGCCCACCGCAGGCAATGGCCGGCGTGAAGACGCCAATACCGATGGGCTGATGATTCTGGATATCGACCATTTCAAGCATATCAATGACACGCTGGGCCATGCCGGGGGTGACACTGTGTTAGTGGAGATTGCCAAGCGCTTGCGCAGCACCGTGCGCGATTCCGATATGGTGATGCGCTGGGGGGGCGAAGAGTTCTTGGTCTATTCCCCCAAAGCCAGTGCCGTACACCTGAAAAATCTGGCGCAACGTATTCTCAAAGTGATTGGCGAGACGCCCATCGAGGTGGGCGAACAGTCTTTAACGGTCACTGTGACTGGCGGATTTTTAGCGCTTCCGTTTTCTGGCCTGACCGAAGAGCAATGCGACTGGGAGAAGGCCATGCAGATTGCAGATATGGCTCTGTATCTTGGTAAGGTTAATGGTCGCAACCGCGCCTATGGCCTTAGTCGTTTGCTGGTGCCCTTTGAGGTAGCCATGCCCGTACTGGAGCGTGATATTTCTGCTGCAATCAAAGCCAATATGGTGGAGCTGGTGGAGGTGGTGGGATTGGTGAGCCCTAGCTTGCCCACTACCAGGCCTGCGGCTATTTAATTGGTGGTTCAAACGCTGGCCTGTGTGGCGCTGGTGGTGCAGTTTCTGGAAACTCCGCGGGAAGAAAGCTACGCCACGGTGGTGGTGTTTCAGGATAGGTTTGGGAATCGTTGGGATTTGTTGCAGCCTAAAGTTTCTGCTGCTTCTTAGATCGCGGCTTCCTGGGCCGGCGCTTGGTCGGCGGGGCGCTTTGCTCCGTGTCCCCCGCCCGCTTTGCAGGCTCCTCCTTGACCTGCGCAAAGCGCCCCACCGACCAAGCGCCTAGTGTGTTTGAGGCGCTTTTGAGCGTTAAAAGCCTTGTCAAAACTGGGCTTTGGAATATACTGATTATAAATACAGTACTACTTCCAAAGCCTCGCCGTGTCTCGCTCTCCCTCTCTTTTGTCTATGGCTGCTGTGCCTGCAGGGGCGCAGTTGGGCCTGCATGACAGCCTGCATGCGGATGTCTGGCACGCCCATACCTTGGCCACGCCGGTGGCCCAGGTGGTGGCCACTGGCGTAGCGGCGCTGGACGCCCAATTGCCTGGCGGCGGCTGGCCGGTGGGGGCGCTGACCGAGCTGCTACAAGCCCCGGGTGTGCACAGCGAATGGCGGCTGCTGGCCCCGGCGCTGGCGCGCTGTGGTACGGCGTCGGTGGTGCTGGTGGCGCCGCCGCATGTGCCGTTTAGCCCGGCCTTGACGGCGCGCGGCGTGGCTAGCCAGCGCTTGTTGTGGGTGCACAGCGAAGTGGCCGCCCAGCGACTGTGGGCCACCGAGCAGGCCCTGCGCTGCGCGGGCGTGGACGCGGTGCTGGCCTGGCTACCCCAGGCGCGTGCCGACCAATTGCGCCGTCTGCAAATGGCCGCCAGTGAATACAACCGCCTGTTGTTTGTGATGCGCCCCAGCGCTGCGCGTCAGGAGTCCTCGCCCGCCGTACTGCGCCTGGCGCTGGAGCCAGGCGCGGCTCCCGGAGGCGCCTTCGCAGCGGGTGCAACACCCCAAGTCGATCACCTGCGCCTGCACATCCTCAAACGCCGCGGCCCGCCGCTGGAGCAAGCAGTGCATGTGTCGGCCTGCGAGCCCGCGCTGGCTTTGCTATTGGCTGCTTTGCACTGCCCGGCACCTATCGCCGCACCTGTGGCCCTACCCGTTGCGGTGTCGATTGCAGCGCCGCCCCTGCAGGAGACCCCCCATGCACTGGATCGCGCTGCAGCCTGAGCCCGCAGCTTCCGGCTCCACCGACGACTCGCTGGTCGACCCGCACACGGCCTTGGCCTGGTGGGCGCTGCAGTTCACGCCGATGGTGGCGCGGGTCGGTGACGTGCTGGTGCTAGAGGTCTCGGGCAGCGAACGCTTGTTTGGCGGACGGGACGCGTTGCTGGAGCGTCTTTTTACATCGAATCGGCCTGTGGCCCAAGTAAAATATGCCTCTGGTGCTACATCTTTAATAGCAATCGGGCGTTTGTGCAGTGGCCGTTTGGACAGTCTGCCGGATGCCTTGCCAATTCGTACGCTGGCCGCCGCTCAGGCGCATCTGCCCACGCTGGTGCGCCTGGGCTGCAGCATTTGGGGCGATTTGCGGAGGCTGCCGCGCGCAGGGATGGTGCGCCGCTTTGGGGCAGAGCTGGTGGCGGCCCTCGACCGCGCCTATGGCCAGGCCGCTGAGGTCTACCCCTGGCTCACCGTGCCCGAGGTGTTTGACGCGCCGCTGGAGCTGCTGGCCAGCGTGGACACAGCCCCGGCGCTGATGTTTGGCGCGCGCCGCCTGCTGGCACAACTGCGGCTGTGGCTGCAACTGCGCCAGCGCGGGGTGCTGGCGCTGGAGCTGCTGTGGGAGCTGGACGCGCGCCGCTCCAACGCCCGGCACATCGATGCCCACCACAGCGGTGGCCCGCAGAGCCACACGGGCAAGCTGGTGCTGCGTACCGCCCAGCCCACACAAGACATGCAGCACCTGCAGCGTCTGTTGGCGGAGCAACTGCAACGTGTGAACCTGCCTGCACCCGTACTACACCTGCGCCTGCGCAGCCTGCAAACCCAGGCCCTGGCTGGTGAAAGCCTGAGTTTGCTGCCCGAAGACCAGCGCCAGGGCGACAGCCTGCTTCAATTGCTGGAGCGTCTCAGTGCGCGCCTGGGGCCGCAGCATGTGCGGGTGTCCAGCCTGCAGGCGGACCACCGGCCGGAGCGGATGCAGCAGTGGAGCCCGGCCACACAAACCCCATCCGCGCAACCAGCTAAATCAGGCAAACCCAGCAGCAAACTCCACACCAACTCCGCCATGGACACCGTAGTTGCTATGAATTCGATAGCTACTAAGGCAGGTTCTACCTGGGCCCCAGGCCTAAATGACTCAAAAATAGCCCGTAACGCAGCCCTGTACCCCAGTTGGTTGCTGGCCACGCCCCAGCGCCTGGTGGTGCAGCAGGGCCAGCCGCAGTACCACGGCGCGCTGGAGCTCTTGGCTGGCCCCCAGCGCCTGGAAGCCGGCTGGCTGGAGGAGGCCACTGACTGCGCGCTACGCGACTATTTTGTGGCCCGCAGCGCCCACGCTGGTTTGCTGTGGGTGTACCGCGAGCGCCTCGCGGGCCCCGGTGGCCCTGCCAACGCCCACTGGTATCTGCACGGACTGTTTGGGTAGGGGCTGGACCATATCGGCCGGAAAAGCCCCTCTTTTTCCCCTTTATTTTTGGCATGATGCGCCAGCCCGTTCGCCAAACTGCACCCATGTCTATCGATCGCTTGCACCATTTGCGTTTCCCTGTCGACCTCGGTCCCGTGGCGCGCAGCACTGAGCCTGTGCCGCTCGATCCTACGGGTCTGGGAACGGTCGCCGATTCCGAGGCGCCCGAGGCTAAAACCGCAGGCATCAAAACCGCCGCGCCGCGACTCACCGCCCGCGTGCCGACCTTGTCCGAGCGCATCGAGCCTGCGCAGGTCAGCGTGGTGGTCAACATTCAATCAAATGCGCAGATTAACGCTGCCGTCGCCGAGCCGGTGGTGTACGGCAATACCCGCAAAGTAGCCGCACCCGCTGACGAAGACGCCGATCTGGCGGCGATGGAGGCTGCGCACCAGCGCGCCCAGGAGCGCAGTGCCAACGCCGTAACCGCCCTGAAAGTCGATGCCGACGGTATCGTGGTGGCTCGCCAGCCCGATTTCGTGTCGGTGGCGGTATCGGCCATGCGCGAATTCAAAGATGAGGCCGAGCGCCAGAAGCGTTACGCCCAGGCGTCTTTGGCGGCCATGCCTGCGCCGATTGCCACCGAATCAACTAGCGCCACGGCCAGCCCTTTGCGCGGTTTGCAGCAACTGGCATCGCGCCTGAATTTGTTTGCCTAAGTACCTTAAAACTTCCCTGCGGTAAGGGCCAGGAGCTGGGGCGGCAAAGCGCTCTGCTCCATGTCCCCCGCCCGCTTTGCGGGCTCCTCCTTAACCTGCGCAGAACGCTCTGCCGCCCCTGCTCCTAGCCAAGGTGTTGTTGTTTGCACGAAGCACCTAAAACGAACCTCTGCCGTAACTGCCGAGGCACAGGGCTTCTGCTATGGTGCCGCTAAACATTGGGCAGCCCATGAAATTTACCCCCCTCGACGCCCGTACCCAGAAGACCGCCAGCCAGGTGGTGTACCAGATATTTCCCGAACGATTTGCCATTGGCAGTGGCAAGACCAGCGCTGAAAAACTGCAAGACCCCGCCTACGACTTGCCCGATGTGATCAAGCACGATTGGGATGCGATGAAGTTCTCGCAGCCGTGGTCTAACCATTTTTGCGGTGGCGACCTGGACGGAATTACTGACCATCTGGAATACTTGGTCGACCTTGGCATCACCAATGTCTACCTCACGCCGATTTTCTCGGCCCCCAGCAACCACAAATACGACTCGGCTGACTTCTTCAAGATCGATGCCATGTTTGGCGGAGAACCTGCGCTGCAGCGCTTGATTGCCGCACTGCACGCGCGCGACATGACGCTAACGCTGGACGCGGTGTTGAATCATGTGTCCAACACCCACCCCTGGTTTCTGGCTGCGCAGGCGGGCGACCCGGACAAAAAAGACTGGTTCACACTGTTGGAAGACGGCTCGTATGAATGCTGGCAAGGGCACAACACGCTGCCCGAGCTGAACCTCTCCAACGCGGCTGTGCGCGATGTGATGTACCGCCGCCCCGACAGTATGGTCCAGCACTGGCTGGCCCAGGGCGTAGACCATTGGCGTTTTGACGTGGCCCAAGACGTGGGCATTGCCGTGGCCAGCGAGATGGCCAATATCGTGGGGGCGCGCTTTCCACAAGCCGGTTTGCTGGGAGAGCTGAACGGTTTTTCAGGCAGTTGGTTTGATGGCGCCCAGGAGGGCAAGCCCGGCTACCAAGGCATGATGAATTACTGGTACCGCACCGCCACGCTGGCCTGGCTGGCCGGTGAGATTGATGCGGTGCAACTCAACGGCGCGGTGCGCGATGCGCGCGAGGGCTATGGCCTCAAGGGCTTGCTGTGTTCGTGGAACCTGCTTTCTAGTCACGACACGCCGCGTGTGGGTACCGTAGTGAACGACCCGGTGCGCGCCAAACTGGCTTGGCTGATGCAATGCACGCTGCCCGGGATTCCGCTGATTTATTACGGTGAAGAAAACGGCATGCTCGGCGGTGCTGATCCCGAGTGCCGCCGCCCGATGACTTGGAATACGAGTCAGTGGAACCAGGCGCAGCGCGGCTGGCTCAAGCAACTCATTGCGGTGCGCCAAGCCAGCGCCGCGCTGAAGTACGGCGACATCATCGTGCTGGGCGACCGCCTGCCCGGCAATGCGCTGGTGTTCTTGCGCGCCACCGGTGTTCCCGGTGAAGAGGCGCTGGTCATCGTCAATGCATCGGAGGCGCCGCTGCACGTGCGCCTGATGCTGCCGTATTCACATTGGTATGACGGCGTGCCGTTGAAAGACGCGCTAGGCCT
>JANYEE010000027.1 GCA_025363275.1 Burkholderiales bacterium
CGCGACGAAGGTGTCACCAAGCTGCTGTTCGATGATTCGCCAGAGGCCCACGGCCACGGCAAGATACTGGGCGGCGGCATGGTAGGCACGCATGCCGGAGACATGATTGGCGAGATCGCGCTGGCGATCGAGATGGGTGCAGATGCCGTAGACATCGGCAAGACCATCCATCCGCATCCGACGTTGGGCGAAAGCATTGGCATGGCGGCGGAGATTGCGCATGGCAGTTGTACGGATGTACCGCCGGCGCGCAAGTGATATTGAAATAAAGCTTTGCTGCTGAAAAGCCAGTGCTACGGGCAGGGCAACTGCCACCCCCCCAACGCTCATCTTGTGCCAAGCGTTTCGCCAGTACCTAAATTGCGGCATCTTTGCATGTGGCTTTGACAGAGACTGGTGTGTCGATTGTGGTGATGGCTTCTGCGCAGGTGGGTCCGGCAATGGTCGAGGCTGTACAGAGCTTGGTGCGAACGTGTCCTAGTCGACATCGAACCCATCTACATCCCGTGCCCAGCACTGAAACGTGAGACGTCAGGAATGGCCTCCCGCGCCGGCCTTAGCAACCTTCTTTGCCTGCATGCAGGCATCTTGATATGGCTTGGGATGCATTTGAGCCGGCACCTGCGCCATGATGCCTGGCCGCATGGCGTTCGCTTGTAACGTGTCATGACTCAGACAGTGCGGCTGTGATCTCGAGTGCCAGGAAGACAGGTCGACGTCAGTCGGCCCATCGTTACGATCTACTTGGAAATACGATACAAGGGCCCGGAGTCACCGACAACAAAAGTCGATCCATCCGCGCTCATAGTGACTGGTGCCCCAGCAGCTTGCAGCGCTAGACCGTTGCTGAACCCCGCACAACCATCGGTGTCGAATTGAAGCGGTGTCACGATCTTGAGGACACCACCGATGTAGGTGTACGAGCCGAACTCAACGCCCGGTTTGCTGCAAGCGCTGCCATCGCCCTTTGGTTCAACCTTCAAGTACTTGCCGTTTGGGTAAAAAATAAAATGTGCGGTCTTTATGGTGGTAGCGCTACCTGCAGCCCATGCACCTACTAACCCCATCGGAATGTTGGTGATCGCAGGTATCTTTCCGCCCGAATCAAAGCAGGTCCCATTGTTGACGAATCCATCGCCAACCGGCAAGAGTCCGGTCTCGCACGAAGCGGGATTAGATAGGCCACTCTGAAGATTAGTGTCATATTGCGGTGCCCCTACAATTTTGTAACCGGCAGTCGAAAAGCTCGCGATGGAATAGGTTCCGCCCTCCACACCAGCCTTGGAGATCAGGGTAGTGGAGACCTGACCCGTAATACCAGAAACATAGTTGTCGGGGATAGCCTCCCCCATGATGTATTCACCGTTCGCAGACAGGCGAACAAAAAAGGCAGTGTTAGCGTTAGCAATCCCGAACACGTTGCCACTAAAAAGCTTGTATCCCTCAGCGATGAAGTGTGCGTTGGCGCTGGCCGTTGACCGAATTGCCGCGGTGATGCCGCCAGCCGCCATGGCGGTGGTCAGACCCGTATTGGCGGTGGAAGCAAACGCCATAGAGGCTTGACTTAAATTCACGCTGCTGGTGACCGCAGCCGCTGAAGCAGCAGAAATAGTAATGCCGTTGGAGGGATTCCCATCACTGTCCAAAGACTGCACCAGAACCAGAATATTTTGTAATTTGGTGGCATCGCCGGCCGCCAGTTGAATCGGTGAAATGATGCCGGTTGCGGGGACCGCCCCCAACGTCAAACTGCCCAATTTGAAAGTGACCGTGTCACCCGCGTTGTAGGCGTAGCGGCCGTTGGCATCCGTCGTGCCGGTAACCCCTGAGGAGGTGCTGTAGGCAACACCCTGAATCGGCGCGTCCGTCAAGGTGCCGGAATTCGCACCCACTACCGCCAAGGGTGGTGGTGGTGGTGTGCTGGATGCTACCCCTCCACCGCCACCGCCACACCCAGCCAACCCCAACACGCTGGCCACCAGAGAAACCCACGCCTTTTTGTGCATACCATTTCCTATTTGTAAACAAATGTAACTAAATAGTATTGCGGAAAAATTCAACTGTCAATGCACGGGCGAATGAGGCTCCACGCCTGCCAGCCCGATACCCGCTGATTAAATTGCTCGGTGCCTTGAGCAATGCCATCCACGGTATGCACCGACTGCAGTAACTGCGACAACGCTCCACGGCAGCAAATTGGCAGCACGCGCTCAAACCGGCGCTCCTTGTCGCACGCTAAGGTCCTATAGTCTGAACGGACTATTGGACGCTGTTATGGCACGACAAATGCTCTTACGCACACTAATAATTGTTTTTCTGTCACACCTAAGGGAAATCATGACGATCACAAAGCTAATTCATAAGTGGTTCGGAGCCGCACTTCTAACTGGGGCAGCGATCAGTGCCAGCGCGCAGACGAAGACTGCCGTGGAACTGGTTACTGGGCAGGATTTTTATCTCACTTTCGTCTTCAATCAACCTGATGGCATCACGGGCCCGTCTAACCTAGTGGGTTCCCTATTTGCCAGCCCCAGCTTCAATACCGGTCTGGGTAGCACTATCCCCCTGCAAGCTGTGACATTCACGACGGTGAGGTTCATACGCAACGATGGTTCTGATAAACAGAGCGTGGGCGCTGTTGACCTCGACAGTTCGCTGACCGGATTTTCCTTTCATAACATTGGTCCGCGCGACTATCATGATTACTGCTGCGTTTCTGGTGGCACCTATTTTGTCAAGGTCGGTGGCTACTTGTCGGGCCCGTCGGCGCTGCCAGGGGTGGCATTGATTGGCATCAATTACACACTCAGCCCTGTGCCGGAGCCCGAATCCTTTGCCCTGATGCTGGCGGGCTTGGGACTTCTGGGCATGGTTTCGTTGCGACGCCGCAAGAGTCTCGGCTGAGCGAGCGCTGCGGGATGGCGCGTGTCTGACCGACCCTGGATTGCTTCAAGGGCAAACACAAGTCAGCCTTCATCCGGTAGCAGCCGCGCGACCGCATAATGGCCCATGACCGACGCTATCCCTCCCCATAAGCGCCGCGTGCGTTACGCCGGTACCCACCCCCGCCAATTTGAAGAAAAGTACAAAGAGCTGGATCCCACCCGCCATGCCGCCGAGGTAGACAAGGTTATGCAGCGTGGGCAAACACCTGCGGGCATGCACCGATCCATTTGCGTGGACGAAATCCTCGCTATCCTGAAGCCCGTGCCCGGCGAAACCGGCCTGGATCTCACTCTCGGCTTTGGCGGTCACACGCTGGCCATGCTGCCGCTGGTGCAGCCCGGCGGGCGCATCTTTGGTATGGATGTCGACCCGATTGAGTTGCCCCGTACCACGGCGCGACTGCGCGGTTTGGGCTTTGGCGAGGAAGCGCTCATCGTCCACCGCGCCAACTTCAGCGAACTAGCCACCTTGCTGCCCCAAGCGGGCGGAGGTTTCGATTTTGTGCTGGCAGACCTGGGCGTGTCGTCCATGCAAATTGACAACCCGGCACGAGGCTTCAGTTTCCGTGCCGACGGCCCGCTGGATTTGCGCCTGGACCCCAGCACAGGCCAGTCGGCCAGCGAACTGTTGTTGAGTGTGACGCGGCACCGGCTGCGTGACTTGTTGACCGACAACTCCGACGAACCCTTTGCCATTCCGTTAGCGGCAGCCCTTCAAGGCCAGTACCTGGAAACCACGGTGCAACTGGCTGACCTGGTGCGCGCCACTATGGAATTGGTCTACAAGCGCAGCATGCCCGCGGAGGAGCGATTAGTCGAAACCAAGAAGGTTCTGCAGCGCACATTTCAGGCGCTACGCATTGAGGTGAACGACGAATTTGGCGTGCTGGACACTATGCTGCTAAATCTACCTGCCTGCCTAAAGCCCGGCGGACGCGCGGCTATTCTAAGCTTCCATTCTGGCGAAGACCGGCGTGTTAAAAAGTGCTTTCAAACGGGCGAGCGCAACGGCACCTTCAGCCGCGTGGCCGCTGATCCCATTCGTGCTTCGTATGACGAACAACGCAGCAACCCCCGCTCCTCGTCTGCCAAATTGCGCTGGGCGGTGCGGGCGCCGCATTAAGTTCTTAACCGAGTTACACGGCCTTGCCTAGATGTGCTTTAGGTCTATCTTGTCTACTGGCAATGGTTTGGCAAACAAGTAGCCTTGAAAAGCTTCACAGCCGCATTCTTGTAGAAATTCCAACTGCTCCCGGGTCTCTACACCCTCGGCAATCACTTCTAGACCCAAGCTGTGCCCTAGTGTCACGATGGCGCGCACGATGGCGAGATCGTGGGGGTCGATGAATATGTCTCGCACAAACGATTGGTCGATTTTGAGTTGTCCCAGCGGCAGGCGCTTGAGATACGACAGGGAAGAATAGCCAGTACCAAAGTCATCCAGAGAGAATCGGACGCCCACTTCAATCAGTTCTTTCATCGTCACAATGACGCGGTCCAGGTCATTGATAAGCATGCTCTCTGTCAGCTCCAGCTTGAGTTTGTGCGGGTTCGCGCCAGTGGCGTGCAACAACTCCAGGACGCTGGCAACAAAGTCGTCGGCGTGGAATTGGCGCGCACTGATGTTGACGGCCAACGTCAAGTGTTGGGTTGAGGCGTCGCTTTCCCATTGTTTGAGTTGATGGCATGCGGTCTCCAAAACGCTATGACCTAATGCGATGATCAAACCGCTTTCTTCGGCAAGTGGAATGAATTCAGCTGGTGATACCAAGCCGCGGCTCGGATGGCGCCAGCGCACAAGGGCCTCTGCACCGAGGACACGTCGCGATGAATCAACCTGCACTTGGTAATAAACCAAGAATTGTTTGTGCAGCAGCGCCTCGCGCATGTCCGCTTCAAGTGTGGCATGCGCTGTGACCGCTTGCTGCATCGCCGGATCAAAAAACCGAATAGCGTTGCGCCCCGATGCCTTGGACTGGTACATCGCCAAGTCTGCCTGTTTGAGCAGATCGTCAATGGTTTCGGAGCTGCCTTTGAAAAGACAAATCCCGATGCTCGGAGTGCTATGGTGCTCCTGACCATCGAGGTTGTAGGGAGCATTCAGTGCGCTGTGCAACTTTTCGCCGACCAACCGGGTGCGGTCTGCAGTTTCCGACACATTGGGCCCCATATTTTCGAGCAGAACCACAAACTCATCACCTCCTAAGCGCGCGGCCGTATCGGATTCGCGCAGGCAATGTGATAAACGCTGGGCGACTTCTATAAGCAACAGGTCGCCCACATCATGACCGCGGGTGTCGTTGAGCTTTTTGAAATTATCCAGATCGATAAACACCAGCGCGCCGCTGCTGCCATTGCGCTCGCTTTGGGCCAAAGCGTGGGCCAATCGGTCCATCAAAAGGCGTCGATTGGGCAAATTGGTAAGCGGGTCGAAGAAAGCGAGATTTCGGATTTCGTCTTCGGCTTGCTTACGCTCGGTGATATCGACCAGTGACATCACGTAATGCGTGGCCAGACCATCTTCGGTACGAACCGCCGTCACCGAGAGCCAGAGGGGAATGGCGTCTGAGGACTTGCTGCGTATCCAGAGCTCGCCTTGCCAGTCGCCATGGGTTTGCAGCCCCGCCATGATGTTCTCTAACTTGACGGGAGACGATAGGGGCGAGCGAAAAATCGAGGTTTCGCGGCCGATTACTTCAAAACTCTTAAAACCGGTGATGCGCGTAAAAGAGCTGTTGATGCGAAGAATGACCAGATCCGCATCTGTAATCAGAAGGCCCTCGTTGGAGTCAAAAGCCACGGCTGCAATGCGCAACTCTTGTTGCTGCTGCGCACTTTGGCGTCTGGCAGCTTCAACGGCGTTGTAGGCGCTGGAGTTGTCCAGCGCGATAGCGCCATAGGCACTCAGGGTGCGGAAGATGGAACACTCGCGTTCGGCATAGGCCTGCTCGCGCACCGACTGAATGGTGATGACGCCTAACAAGCGACTGCCCACAATCAAAGGCGCAAACAGCATGCTGCGCGTGATCAGGGTTCCGGGAATGGTTCTGGAGTGCGTTGCCTCTAGCGCGGCGTTGATGACGACTTCACGTCGTTCCCGCGCACACCGCGCCGCCAGAGAATTAGGTGCGTCAATGCGCAAGCTTGTGGTCGGCATGGGTTCCCCACCCTCTATGCCAAAACTGAGGTTGAGCTGTTGGGCCGTTGGATCCAGCAGGTAGACGGAAAAAGACTGCATGTCCAGCAGTTGCCCAATATGCTGGTGCAGGGCGGCGTAAATCGCGTTGATGTCCAGGCTGGCGGTAATTTCCCGCCCAATCAGGCCCAAGGTCTCTAGTGTGTCGTTGGTTTCTTGCAGTGCTACCGAGAGTTTGCGGTGCTGCTCCGAGTCCGCCCGTGCCAAGTCCATGTCGTGCCGAATTTGCATGGCCAGGGCCCGGCTTTGCGCTTCCTCGATGCGGGCTTGGTTGCGTGCTGTGGTGGCGGCCTGCAGATAGTTGTACGCGTTCTCAAAGTCTTTGGCCTGCGCGTAGGCATCGGCAATTTGGCCGAGTAATTCTGTAGACAGGGTGTAGCCCGCCACACCTTGCGAAACATCCAGGGCCTGATTGAGAAAGTGCAGGGCGGCCGAGGTTGCTTGTACACCTGCCGGGAGTGGCAACGCATGGTGGCTGTGCACCTCTGCCAGCACGCCCAGGGTCTTGATCTGCTCGTCTGCGTTTTCACTGGCTTGCGCTAATTCAAGCGCCTGTGTGGCTTTGGCTACAGATTCTGGCAGTTGTCCCAAACCCGCCAGTGCTTTTGCCTGGCCGCGCCACGCCCGCAGCAATAAATCTGGCTCCGCAACATCGGCTAGGCTGCGTTCAAGCTGTTGAAAGAAATCCATGGCCACGGAGAAGTCACCCATATCCAAGGCCAATTGGCCATGAATCGCCAAAACCTGCTCTTGATTGCGTGAACCCGCGAGCGCTTCCATGACACGGTGCGCCTCGAAGAGCATCAACTGCGCCTCGTTGTAGCGTTTTAGTTGGCGCAGCACATCGGCGACCTGCATCAAGCAAACCCCAACGCTACCGGGCCAGGCGTTGGCTCGGGACATTGAGAGCGCTCTCTCACTCCACTCCAGTGCGGCGTCCAGGTCGCCTAGCAAGCCAAAAGTTTCAGCGGCATTGACAGCGCAGACGATCGCCTGGCGCATTTGTCCGCTATTGCTGCTGAGCTCATTGGCCTGCAGGTCAAATTTGAGCGAGGCGCCAGGGTCATTGGTAAGTCCAGCCACATTGCCGCGCGCAACGGTAACCACCGCCAATACCGGTATTGGGTACTCGGCGTCTAGTGGAAATTCGCACGCTAGCCGTACGGCCGCTGCTTTGGCATCTGAAAATGCCAGCAGTGCCAACGTGCGTGCCCGAGCCAGCTGAATCCGCACCGGGTCGGTACCCAACTCAAACGCCGACCGCGCTGCGCTAACGTGCTCTGTTCCCAGTTGGCGATTTCCACGATCAGCCCAAATCAGCGCGAGTATCCAGTGCGCATCACCGACGCCTTGCCGATGGTCCACACCCGTGAACCTGTTGAGTGCAGAGTCTGCCAGCGTGAAGGCGCCGTCCAAGTCTGCAAAAAGGTACTGCACCTCAGCGCGCACTAACATCAAGCGCGCAGAAAAAAGTGCTCTTTGAGGACCTGACAGTTCTGGGGTAAACAGCGCTTGCGCTTGGTCTGCAAGCGCAAGTGCCTTGCTGCAATCCCGCTGGCGGAGGTGCCAGGCTAGAGCAACCAGCTTGGGCAGTTCCTGCGCTGGCGATACATCGATGTGCGCCTGCAGCACGGCAACATCACCGTCGAGTGCGTAAAAATCAAGGGTTTGATCGGCAGTAGTGTTCACACTTCTAGGGTCGTGGTGTCCAAGTGCTTAATCGTAACCCGAGAGTATGGGTGTGTCGATGTAGAACATTTGCTATATATTTGGTAGCGATACAGGCATATTTCACCTGGGCCACAGGGCGTTTACATAAACATTTATGGTGAGTGGGCCTCCGCCACCAATTCAAACTTGATTTTGACGGTGTCCAGCACTAATAGGGCGCCCATCGCCACGTTCAAGGGCGTGATGCCGAAGTCGGTTTGTTTGATGTCGAACGTACCCTTGACATGCAAGCGGCCATCGACAGTCGATACGGTCACCGGCACTGACACCTGGCGCGTACGGTCTTTTATGCGCAGAGCTGCCACGGCTAAGGGAGCGTCAACCTCGCCCTGCAGGCTAATGCAACGGATAGTGATCTCGGGGTAATGCGCTCCATCCAGCAGCGTGTCACGCAGCATATTGGTCTTGGTGCCTTGCTTCGCGTCTTCGGTCACATTCAGGGGGAAGTCGTCCCCTTCTTTTGCACGTGCTTCATTGTCATCCACGATTAACGTGTTGACCGGAATGGTGATTGCAAAGCCGCTGAGTTGCAATGACTGGCCGCGCCACAGGCTGCCACTCACACTGCGCGAGCTGATGATGTGGTTATGACCCAGCCTGGCCAGCGTGCCGCCGCGGTACACCAATAGGTGCAATTCGGAAGCCTCAGCATTGATATGGAAGGTTTGAGGCGCAGTTTGAGCTGACCAAGACGGTGGCAGTGAAGTTGGCTCCAGCGCGAGCTTCGGAGGCCGCGGTAGGGGTTCGTTAGACGGCGGAAGTGTGCATGACATCAAGCCAGCCATAACGACCGTTAGCGCCAATTTGGAGTGGTTTAAACCCATGGTTGAAGTGCTCTAGTGGTCATGGGCGCATTCTGCGCTCATGACCACTCACTGCATGGGGCTGCGGGTGCAGTCAGAAAACCCGGCCGCGTTGGGCAACCTAGTAGCGTGTATTGCCCATGCGCTGGTGCCCGGTCGGGGGCTGAGTGTCATTTCGGGTCTATAGAATCAATGGGTGTTTTCCCCCCGCACCTGTGCGTTAAGTCTAAATTACACCTATGTCTAAATTAGTAGCCTACCTAAACACCTTGGACAAAGACGCTGCAGCGCGCGAGGCCCATAACACCGACCCCCAAGCGTCGATGGCAGACTTTGGCTTACTGGATCATGAGCAGCAAGCGGTGCTTTCGGGCGACCCCGCTGCGATCGCTAGCGCTGCTGGCATCGATCCAGGAGCACTGCCTGCGATTCAAATCGGAAACACTGAATATCGAAAGCCTGATTGATCGTCCGCTGGCGCATTTTCCAATGTGATGCATCAAATTTTTCTGAGGTCTATAACGCTCGTCTGGTGGGTGGGCTACGCGCTCGTCGCGGGGGCGGCTGAGCCTGAAAATATCGATACGCTGATTACACAGGCGGGGCAATATTTATACTCAACGCCGGAGAAGAGTGTGGCCTTGTTGGACCGGTTGAAAGTTCTGCAGCCGCAATTTACGCTTGCGCAGAACGCCAGCTTCTTGGTCATTCAGGCGTCTTCTTTGGGGTTTCGAGGTCGGCACCAAGAGCGCATCGCGCAACTCATACCTTATTTGCCGTTAGTGAAAGAGCCTGCTATGCGGGCGCGTTTTCTCTACGAACTCGTCGATGGCAACTCTGCGCTGGGCCAGTACGAAGAAGCACTGCTGGCCATGAATGAGAGTATTTTGCTTTTGCCGTCGCTGCAAAGGGTGCAGCAGAAGCTGACAGTTTTACAAAGCGCAGTTTCTCTTTTGATTTATTTGCGCGCCTATGAGGACGCGCTGTCTTTCGCGGAGCGTATTTATGCGCTGGGGGCAGACACAATGGGCTCCTACGCTTTGTGCGTGGGCTTGGCCGACCGGGTGGAGATTCACTTTCTCAGTGGTAACGGTGTAGCCGCCCAGGCGCAGGTGCCGGAGGCCATTCGCGCCTGCGATGCCAACAAAAATGATTTGGTAAGTTTGATCATCAAATCCTTGGCTGCCACGGCTGAGATTGACTCTGGCCAGTACGCCCAGGGGATCGCGCGGAGCTTGCCATTGCTGAATCAGTTTGCGGGTCTGAGCAATGACTCGGACTATCTGACACAGTTGGAGGAGGCCGTGGCGCGGGCCTATCTCAAAACCGGTGATATGGACCGAGCAGAGCGCTATGGCTTGCGCGCTTACCAGCGGGCTGTGTCCGGTAAAGCCCTGCAATTACAAGAAAAAACCAGCGAGACCATGGCCCGTATCAAACGCGCACAAGACCAACTGATCAACGCCATGGCCTATTACGATACCAATTTGACATTGAAGCACAAGGTGCTGGATGACCAACTGCATCGCAATTTAGCTTACCAACGCGTTAAGTTCGATACCCAGGACAAGGCCAATCAGATGGCCTTACTGGAGCAAAAGAACATCATGCTGAATACTGAGACGGCCTTGCAAAGAGGCCGTTACCAAAACGTGGTGCTGCTGTTGACGCTGGGCCTGGTCGCACTGGTCATCTTGGGGGGATGGCTGGTCAAAACCCTCCGGCAGAGCAGTTTTTTCCGTCAATCTGCGCAGGTGGATGGGCTAACCCAGGTGAGCAACCGGGCGCACTTTACTGCCTGCAGTCAGCTGGCGTTCCGCGATACAGAGGGCACGGTGAGCCTGGTGCTTTTCGATATGGATTTGTTCAAGCGTATCAATGACACCTATGGTCACCCGGCAGGCGATTGGGTACTCAAGTCGGTGTGCGAAACCGTTCAATCGCAGCTGCGCAGGACAGAAATTCTGGGTCGGCTTGGAGGCGAAGAATTTGCACTGTGCCTGCCGGACACGGGTCTGGAGGAAGCGCGGGTGTTAGCAGAGCGCTGCCGGTCTGCCATTGCCACGATAGATAGCGCTCCCAGTGGGTTCAGCTTCACGCTCAGTGCCAGCTTCGGCATTGCATGCCATACCCCATTCACACCGCTTAATTTTGAAGAGGCACTGGCTGCAGCAGACAAGGCCTTGTATCTTTCCAAAGCGGACGGTCGTAACCGCGTCTCGGTCTATCGTCCCCATGGAAGCTGATTGCGATGACAGGAATCCCGTCCGGAAAGTTGATTTGCGTAGGCACCGGCATGCGTATGGCGGGGCAAATCACGCCCCTGGCGCAGAGCTACATTGAAACGGCGGACGTGGTGCTGGGCGCAGTGCCCAACCTGTTCACCCGCCAATGGCTGCAACAAATAGCCAAGGAGTATGTTTGCCTGCTGGGCTATTACAGCGAATGCGATAGGGACGGCAAAGACCGTCGCGATACGTACCGGCGCATGTCGGACACCATCGTGGCCGAGGTGCGCACAGGCAAGACCGTATGCGCGGCCTTTTATGGCCACCCCGGCATCTTTGCTTGCATCTCGCACTTGGCCATCAAGGCAGCGCGCGCCGAGGGCTTCAGCGCCGAGATGCTACCCGGCATTTCGGCCGAAGACTGCCTGGTCGCCGACTTAGGCATCGACCCGGGCACCACGGGCATGCAGTCTATGGAGACCACGCAGTTCATGGTCTATGCCCGCAAGATTGACCCCACTGCATTATTGATTCTGTGGCAACCCGGCCTGGCGGGAGAGCTGAGCCTGAAGCGCTTTGAGACCACGCCCGACAAGCTGCAGGTGCTGGTGGACAAGCTGGCGCGTGATTACCCGCTGGACCACCCGGTGATCCTGTACGAGGCAGCCACGAACCCGCTGGAAAAAACGCGCATGGACACGGTGTTGCTGCGCGATATGCCTTATGCGGCACTGCGCCAGGCTACTACCCTTGTGATTCCCGCAGCCCATCCGCTGAAGCTGGACGAGGCTGTGATGAACAGGTTGCGCGCGCTGGACGCAGCGGCGTTAGCAGATTGAATTTGCTATGAAGTTGATAGCTGTACAGGCAGGAGATACCTGGGCCTCAGGGCGATTTGACTCTTAATCTGCCTCTGAACGCGGATCAAAGGCATCTTGCAGGCCATCGCCCACAAAATTGACTGCAATGACGGTGATAAAGATCAAAAAACCGGGGTAAAAGGCCAGTTCGGGGGCGCGCGTAATCAGCTCCTGGGCGTTGTTCAGCATATTGCCCCAGCTGGGTGTGGGCGGTTGAATGCCCAGGCCCAAAAAGCTCAGCGTGCTTTCTAGCAGGATGATCTGGCCCACGGCCAGACTCAGCGCCACGATGATGGGCGAGGTGGTGTTGGGCAGAATGTGCACCGTGAGAATGTGGCGGGCGCTGGCCCCCTGGGTACGGGCGGCCAGCACGAATTCGCGCGTCATCAAACTGAGCGTTGAGGCGCGCACCAGCCGCGCCACCGTAGTCCATTCCACCAGCGCAATGATGAACACAATGCGGTAGAAATTGGCCGCGCTGGAGCGCACAAATTCCTCGGAGAAGCCCAGCTTTTGCAGGTCAATCGCGGCAAACACAATCAGCAGCGGCAGGATGGGCAACGAAATCACGCCGTCGGTGATGCGCATCAAAATCGATTCGGTGCGGCCCCGGTAGTAACCTGCAACCAAACCAATCAGCGTACCCACCATGGCGGCGCTTATGGCACCAAACAGGCCCACCAGCAGCGAGATACGTCCGCCATACATCAGTCGCGCCAGTACGTCGCGCCCGGCATCATCTGTGCCCAGCAAATGCTGGGCCGACGGGGGCGCAAAGCGGTTCAGCAAGTCGGTGTCGTTTACGTCCACCCCCATCAGCTTTTCATAGACTGGCGCACCGGCGGCAAACAGGGCCAGCAAAATCAGTACCGCTGCGCCCAGCATAGCCGCGCGGTTGCGTCGCAGGCGGCGCCAGCGCAACTGCCAGACCGACTGGGGTTTGTCGGCAATAGGGGCAAGGTTGGCCGTAGCGGCCACTGGGGTGGTTTCGATGGTTGGGCTCATGACAGCGAAATCCTGGGGTCCAGCCAAGCATAGGCAATATCGGCAACCAGGTTGGTAAGTAGCGTGGCGGCGGTGGCAAACAGCAAGCCCATCAGCGCCAGATTGAAGTCATTGCCCATGATGGCGTCGTAAATCAGCTTGCCCATGCCGCGCTGGGCAAACATGGTCTCGGTAATCAGCGCGCCGCCCAGCAGCGCGCCAAAGCTCAGCGCCAGCACCGTCACCACGGGAATGAGTGCGTTGCGCAGTGCGTGCTTGAACACCACACGCAGCTTGCCCGCACCCTTGGCGCGCGCGGTGCGAATGTAGTCCATGCGCAGCACCTCGACCATGGAGGCGCGCGTGAAGCGGGTGAACCGCCCTGCAAAGGCTGCCGTGAGCGTGAGCACCGGCAAGACCAAGTACTTGGTGGAATCCAGCACTCCGCCTTCACCGCCAATAGTGAACATGCCACTGGCCGGCAGCCAGCCCAGGCGCACCGCAAAAAAGTAAATCAGCAGCAGCGCTAAGAAGAAGACTGGCACCGAGATACCGGCAAAGGCCAGCAGGTTGATGAAGCGGTCCAGCACGGTGCCCTTGGCCAGCGCGGCAATGACTCCCAGAGTCAAGGCCACCACGGTGAACACCACAAAGGACACGCCCACCAGCTTGGCCGTTTGCACCAGCGCTGGCACCATGACCACCATCACGGGCTGGGAGTAGGTGCGGGAGTAACCAAAGTCCAAGGTAGCGGCGGCTTGCAGCCAGTTCCAGTAGCGGGTGGTGAGTGGCTGGTCCAAGCCATATTGCGCGCGCAGGCGGGTAATGTCCTGGGCGGTGTAGCCGGGGTTGGAGTTGACCATGATGTCAATCGGATCACCCGGCATCAGGCCAATCAGGCCGTAGATGATGAAAGACATGACCAGCAAAACGAGGGCGCTTTGCAGGAGTCGGGATGCAATGAATCTGAACATCTTTGGTCTGTCCCGCAAGGTTTCAGGTTTTAAAGTGGCAAGCCACTAGCTGCTCCACACGCCCAGGCGCAGGCAGCAGCGCCGGCGCATCGGTCTTGCAGATGGCTTGCGCCTTGGGGCAGCGGGGGTGAAAAGCGCAACCCGAGGGAGGCTCGAGCGGGCTGGGCAAATCGCCAGCAATGGTGCGGCCCCGGACCCGTCGCCCTTGGCCAATGCGCGGAATCGCATCGATAAGCGCCTGGGTGTAGGGGTGACTGGGTGTTGCAAACAATTCGTTGCGCGGGGCTACTTCCACTAGGCGACCCAGATACATCACCGCCACACGGTCGGCCAGATGGTGCACTGCCGACAGGTCGTGGCTGATGAATAAATAGCTCAGACCGCGTTGTTCACGCAGCTCGCTCATCAAATTCAGGATCTGGCTTTGGATGGACACGTCCAGCGCTGATAAAGGCTCGTCTGCAACGATCAGTGCAGGCTCTGGCCCCAGCGCGCGGGCAATGGCAATGCGCTGGCGCTGACCGCCCGAGAACTGGTGGGGGTAGCGGTTCAGCGCGTCCACGGGCAGGCCCACTTGCGCGATCAGTGCACGGGCGCGGTCGGCACGCTCACTGCGGTTGCCCATGCCGTGGATCAGCAGGGGTTCGGTAATGACATCCGACACTGGCAGCCGCGGGTTGAGCGACTCGTAGGGGTCCTGAAAAATCATCTGAATCGCTTGGCGCGCCTTTTTGCGCTGGGTGGTGGTCTGCCGGGTCAGGTCTTCACCACGGAAGCGAATGGCCCCCCGTGTGGCGACATACAGGCCCACGATGGCACGGCCCAGCGTAGTTTTTCCGCAGCCACTTTCGCCCACCAGGGCCAGTGTCTCGCCGGGCTGGATGGAGAAGCTCACATCGGACACGGCCTGTAGCACGGGCGATGGGCCGCGCTGCAGCCACGAAGTGCGGGCCATCGGGAAATGCACGGCCAAGGAGTCGACCTGCAGCAAAGGAGGGGTGACTGTTGGGGTATTCATGCGTCAGCCCTGAAACAAGCGACATCGTGCCCGGGGGCTACGTTAACGAGGGGCGGAATCTGCTCCCGGCACTGCGCCACCACACGGGGGCAGCGGTCGGCAAAGCGGCAGCCGGGCGAAGGCGCCGCCAAATTTGGCATGCCACCGGGAATGACCGGCAAGCGGCTTTGGCGGTGCTGTAAATTGGGCAGGGTGTTGATCAGCCCCACCGTGTAGGGATGGCGAGGCTCGGCAAACAGGCGTGTTGCCGGTGCGCGTTCTGCAATCCGTCCGGCGTACATCACGATGATGTCGTCTGCCAGCTCGGACACTACGCCCAGGTTATGGCTGATGAACTGTATAGCCATGCCAATGCGGTCTTGCAACTCCAGCATCAGCTCCAGAATTTGCGCCTGGATGGTCACATCCAGCGCTGTGGTGGGCTCATCGGCAATCAGCAGGCTGGGGCGGCAGGCCAGCGCCATTGCAATCATCGCGCGCTGGCGCATGCCCCCCGAGAGCTGGTGCGGGTAGGCTGCAGCGCGGGTGCGGGCGGATGCAATGCCTACTTCGTCCAGCATTTCAATCGCGCGCTCCAATGCGGCCTTGCCACTGAGGCCCTGGTGTAGCAGCAGGGTTTCGCTGATCTGCTCACCAATCGGTATCACCGGGTTCAGTGCCGTCATGGGCTCCTGAAAAATCATGGCCATGCGGTTACCCCGCACGCTACGCCATTCTTTCTCGGATTGGGTGAACAGATCGGTGCCTAGAAAATGCGCTTGCCCACTCACCGTGGCGACCGATGGCAGTAGGCCCATCAGGGCCAGCGCGGTAGTCGATTTGCCACAACCGCTTTCGCCCACCAAGCCCAGGGTTCTGCCCGGCGCTATGGCGTAAGAAATATCGTCGACCGCGCGCAAGCTACCCTTGTCGGTCTTGAACTCGATGCTCAGATGTTCGACGCGCAGCAGCTCCGCGGGCTCACTCATGTCAACGAACACCCCAGGTCTCTGCGCCAAAGTAGGCCGTCGGCTTTTGGCCCGGGCGCAGCACGCCGGTTAGCCACTTGGGCACCACATACACATCGGTACGGAAAAACAAAGGCAACACAGGCACTTCTTCGGTGTAGATCTTTTGCATTTCCGCCCACAAAGGTTTGCGTTTGGCCGGATCCAGCTCGCGCTTGATCTCGTCGATCAGTTTGTCCATGGTCGGATTGCTGAAATGGGTGTAATTCACCCCCGCATAATTGTTGGCTGCGGTGGGTATACCGGCCGTGGAGAGGGTGTCGCTGGGTGGGGCTTCGGGGTTCGAAGTCCATGCCAGCTCGGCCAAGCCGGTGAACTGTTGCTTTTTCAGCGTTTCCCCAAATAGGGTCCGGGCGGGTACGTTTTTGATAATGACTTCCGCACCTATCTTTTTCCATTGGTTCTGTAGCACTTGTTGAATCAGCTCGCGCTGTTTGTTGCCTGCCGTAGTCATGTACTCCATCGATAGGCGCTGTCCGGCCGCGTTGACCCGAATGCCATCCGCACCGGGCTTGAAGCCAGCCTGGTCCAGCAGGTTCTTGGCTTTGTTGGCATCAAACGGATACTTCATCACATTGAGGTCATAGCCCGGCTCCTGCGGGTTGACCCAGCTGTGGGCCACGGGGAACTTACCTTCAACCAATTGCTTGACCAGGGTCTCGCGGTCAATGCCCAACAGTAGAGCCTGGCGAACACCCTTGTCGGCCAACGCTGGATGGTTACGGTTCATGTGAATTTGCTCATAGACCAGCAACATGGGGAATTCAAAGTTGAATTTTTGTTGCATGGCAGGGTCTTTTGACATGGCCAATGCCTGGTCGATGGACAAACCCAGCGGGCCTGCAACAAAGTCCAAATCGCCCGAGCGTAAATTGGCCTCAAGCGTGGCGGTGTTTTCGATGGTCTTGATCGTGATGCGCTTGAAGTAAGGCTTTTGACCCCACCAGAACGGATTAGGCTCAAACACCATGAAGGCGCCGCTTTGAATTTGGGTAAGCTTGTAGGGGCCATTCCACAGGCCTGCATTGGTGGGGGAGCGGTTGTAAAGCGTGTTTTTGTTGTAGTCCGTGGGGCTGGCTAGCGTTTTAACAACAGGCTCTTCCAGGTGCGCAGGTATCAATGCAAAGGCAAACAGCTCGGCAAAGTCGTACTCTGCGCGGCTCATGTGAAAGACAAAGTTCTTGTCATCCAGTATTTCGACCTTGCTGATACGCTGGTATACATCTGGGCGTGCAAAGCCGCTCTCGGGCTTGGCGCCCAAGGACCAACTAAAGGCTACGTCTTTGGAGGTAATGGGCGTGCCATCGGCCCATTTGGCCTGGGGGTGCAGCGTGTAACGCACAGTGAGCCCCTTTTTGCCACCGCCCAAATCGACTACCTTGGCCCGGCCATTGGCAAGGGTGGGTACCTCAGTGCACAAGAAGCATTGCATCTTGTTGTCGTCGTTGTAGGTGGATATGGGCCGGTACCCGAAGCGCATGGCAAATGTTTTGGCTGTGGTGGGCTCAATGCCCGGATGCAGACTGGAGGGGTACTGGGACATACCCACCACCAGGGTGTCTTTCACAGCCTGCGCTGGGGCTGCCTCAGGTATCAAGAGCTGCAACACCATTGCAGCAGTTGCTAGTTGTTTTAAAACAGTTTTCACCATGGAGGTACCTCGTGTGGTGGTAATCGGGGTTTGTTGATGCTTAGTGCACAAAGTGTGCCATAGGCCACTGCTAACCGAATCGAGACACACTGCAGATGCGCTTACGATCAACGCTTATGATTTTTTGCTGACCTCCACCAACATGCTACTTTTTGATGCCACCCACCGATCGCTCAAACCTGTCGTTGCAGAGCTGCAACACGCAGGGCGCAAGGGACGGAGCCCGGCGCTGTACCAACAATGCATAGATGGCATGCAGCGTGCGCGGGAGCTGGGGGATGACGCTGCCTTTGTTTTGATTGCTCAGACCTTTGGTCTGGTGATCGACCAAGACGGGTACTCCGACGTATCGATTGCCTGGCTCTCGGAAGCGGCCGAGCGTGCCCAGCGCTGCGGCGAGTTTGGCGAGCAGTCGCACATGCTGCACCTGATAGGACGCGCCTACTATTCCCGCGCTGAATATGGTGTGGCCATGGGTTACTGGACTGAAGGCATGGAACTGGCGCAGCGCGATGGTGACCGTATCAGCTGGAGCTGGTGCAAGCTGGGCATGGGCCAAATTTGTGATGCGCTGGGTGCGCCGGAACTGGCAGTTTTAGTATTTGCAGGCTTAGGTCAAACGCTGGCGAGTTTGACGAGCTCTGCGCAACGCCTGCCGATGTCCCAGTGGGCACGGTTCGATATGCGTTTGCGCGAATTGCGGGCGGTGAATACCGTCAACCTGGGGGTCAATGAGCTAGAGCTGGGCGACTACGGCAACGCGCTGGCGCATCTGCGTGAAGGTATGGCGATGGCTCAGGCAGAACAGATGAACGACATTGCCGCCGAATGCCTGGTGCGGTTTGCCGAGATTTCAGCGCTGCAGGGCCAGCCAGAGACCGCCCTGCAACAGACACACGAGGCGCAGCGCGCGCTGGAAGAGTGTGCGCACCATTGGGGCTTGGCGACGCTATTTCTGCTACGGGCCAAGTGCCAATCAGCGCTGGGGCAGGTGACAGAGGCCAGCGCATCGTTGGAATTGGCTCGGTCTGCCGCGCAGCGTGCCAACGCCCAACACATTGCGTTGCGGATTGAGCAGGAAGATGCGGCAATTGCCGAAAAGTATGGTGACTTGCCCCGTGCACTGGGCTCCATGAAGCGGGCCGCTGCGCTGCAAGTCGGGCTAGACCAAGGCAGCAAAGCCCACATGCTGCGACGCTTACAGGTCCTGGCGGATCTGGGGGGGCGTGCTGCCAAAGAGTTATCGGCCTTTCAGTTTGGCGGACGGTGGAAGCCGGAGTACTAGGTGCCGTCTGCAGTGAAAAACGCGAAGATTGACTACGTGATCGGGGTGGATGGTGGTGGTACGGGCACGCGCGTGCGTGTGGCGCTGCAAAACGGCACGCTGTTGGCGCTAGGGACTGCAGGCCCGTCCGCATTGGGGCAGGGCGTTGATTCTGCTTGGCGTCAAATCTTGGTAGCACTAACGGTCGCATTTCAGAGCATTGGCTTACCGCTTCCGAGTTGGTCCCGTTGCGTATTGGTCGCCGGTTTGTCCGGCTATGGCCACAGGCCCTGGCGTGAAGAATTTTTGGCACTGAATCCTGGCTTCGGTTCGGTTGTCGTTGAGTCGGATGGTTACACCATGCTGATGGGTGCGCACAGCGGCAAACCCGGCGTGATGGTGACGGCTGGTACGGGCAGCATTGCCGAAGCACTCTACGCCAATAGCAGCCGTCGTCAGGTGGGCGGGTGGGGCTTTCCGGTGGGCGATGAGGGCAGTGGCGCCTGGCTGGGCTTGCGTGCCATGGCACATGCCCATGCAGCCCAGGATGGCCGAGTGTCCCACGGTGTCTTGGCGCGTAAAGTTATGGAGCATTGCGGTGGCAGTGCGCAAGCGCTGCTGGCCTGGTGTTCTGATGCGCGGCAATTCAAATATGCCCAGCTCGCTTTGCTGGTGTTTGAGGCTGCAGAGGCAGAACCCCAACCAGACCCTGTAGCGCAGGCCCTTCTGGACGATGCCGGGCGTGCACTCGAATGCTTGGTCAACGTTCTGGACCCGCACGCTCAAATGCCAGTTGCAGTATGCGGCAGTGTGGGCCAGCGATTGCTACCCCGCCTGTCGAATGCGCTGCAAAGTCGCTGTGTGGTACCTGCACAAGACGCTTCACACGGTGCACTTATGCTTGCTATGAATTATGGGGAGACCATGGAATGAGTTCCGACAAACTCTTGCAGTTTGAACCCGACGCGGCAGACAGCTCGCCGATTTACCAACAAATGGCCCGCATGCTGGCAGGCGCCATTCGTGATGGGCGCTACAAGCCCGAAGAGGCGCTGCCATCCGAGCGCGTGCTAGCCGAAACACTGAATGTTTCCCGCGTCACTGCACGCTCCGCCATCAATCAGTTGGTATCGCAGGGCTTGATTGTTAGCCGCCGGGGTTCCGGCAACTACATCGCGCCGCATATTGAGCAACCTTTGTCACAGCTCACCAGTTTTTCTGAAACCTTGACGTGTAAGGGTTACGTGCCGTCGTCGCGTTGGCTGGACCGTCGTGTGGATGTGGCCATGACGGACGAACAACTGACCTTAGGGCTGCGCCCCGGTGACAAGGTCGCCCGCCTGGAGCGGCTGCGGTTGGCAGACGATATCGTGATGGCTTTTGAAGTCAGTGTGTTGCCGCAAACGGTAATCCAAGACCCATTGGCGGTAGGCGCATCGCTCTATGCGTATCTGGGAGGTATTGGCAAAGCGCCGGTGCGTGCGCTGCAGCATATTCGGGCCATCAACGCGCAGCCGCGTTTGGCAGAGCAGTTAGGTATTCCTGAGCGGCAGGCCGTACTGTTCATCACGCGCATTGGCTATCTTGAGTCCGGCCAGGCCGTGGAGCTAACGCACTCCTACTGCCGGAGCGATTTTTACGATTTCGTAGCCGAAATGCGGCGCGATCCCTGAGATCTATCCGCGTTCAACCCGGCTGCCGCTGCGCCCCCAGCGCCGGGCTGCTTCTTCGGCGGTTTGCGTGGTCGCAGTGACAGCGCCCAGCGGCGCCAGTAAGGCATTGAGGTCGGACTCGTCAAACTTTAAAGCCTCCGCCGCGTCATGGCTCAGCACGCTGTCTGCCAGCGCTAGCTTGCGGGCTTGCAGCTCCAGCATGCGTTCCTCAATGCTGCCTTCGACCACCAATTTATAGACGAATACCGGCTGGTCCTGGCCGATGCGGTGGACACGAGCGGTGGCCTGTTCTTCCACAGCGGGGTTCCACCATGGGTCCATATGGATCACTGTGTCGGCAGCAGTGAGGTTCAGGCCCACGCCACCGGCTTTCAGGCTCAACAGCAACACGGGTATTTCTTGCGCCTGAAAGCGCCGCACTACTTCGCCACGCGCCGTAGTGGCCGTCTTGCCGGTGAGGCTCAGGAAGGGCAGGGCCTGGGCCTGCAATTGGCCCGCAATCAAATCCAGCAGCTCGGTGAATTGCGAAAAAACCAGTACGCGTCGGCCTTCTTCCACCAGGGCAGGCAGCATGTCGGCCAACAGTTCCAATTTGGCGCGCTCCATGGAGTCTGCGGGTTTGCTGCCTTTGACGAGGTAGGGATCACAGCAGACTTGGCGCAGCTTGAGCAGCGCATCCAAAATGCTGATCTGTGCGCCGTTAAAACTCTGTCGCTGCAATACGCGGCGCACCTGCACATCGGCCGCTAGGCGCACGCTTTCGTACAGCTCGCGCTGTTGGCCCTGCAGTTGCACACGCTTGATGACCTCGGTACGCGTTGGCAGTTCACTGGCTACATCCTGTTTGCGCCGGCGCAGGATAAAGGGCCGAACGCGCTGGGCCAGCAGCGCGGCGCGCAGGGTCTCGCCGTTCTCCTCAATCGGTTTGCGCCAGCGCGCGGTAAAGTGGCGCGCATCGCCCAGAAAGCCAGGCATCAGCCAGTCGAACTGCGCCCACAGCTCGCCCAAGTGGTTTTCCATCGGTGTGCCGGTCAGGCACAGGCTGTGGCGGGTCTGCAGGCGCCGTAGCGCGCGGGCGCTGCGGCTGCCAGCGTTCTTGACCATCTGCGCTTCGTCCAATATGACCAGGTGAAAGCCCTGTGCGGCCAGCGCATCCATGTCGCGCCACAACAGCGGGTACGTGGTCAGCACCAGATCGTGGGTAGCAATTTGTGTAAAAAGGTCGGCACGCTGTGGTCCTTGTAGTGTCAGCAGGCGCAACTCTGGCGCCATGCGGTTTGCCTCGGCTTGCCAATTGAAAATGATGGAGGTGGGCAGTACCACCAGCACCGGAAGGTCCAATCGCCCAGCGTGCTTTTCTACCAGCACATGCGCCAGCGCCTGCGCAGTTTTCCCCAAACCCATGTCGTCGGCCAATATGCCGCCCAGGCTGTGCGTGCGCAAGTACTGCAGCCAGGCCAGGCCCTCGAGCTGGTAGGGGCGCAGCTGGACCTGCAGGCCTTCGGGGGCGGCCACAGGCTGCGGTGTACCCAGCGCTCTCAGGCGTTGGGCCAAACTCGCCAAGCCCAGTTCACCTTCGAGCTGACAGGCGCTGGGCCAAGCGCTGTGTGTGCCCACGCGGTTCGCCTCCAGCAGGTTGGTGCGCAGTGCGTCCAGGCGCCGGGCTTCCCACGCCCCCAGCTTCAGGAGGCTCTGGTCCCGGTTGCGCAGCGGGTCGGTCAGCAGATCTACCATCGCACCGACGATGGCTTTGATCGGTGCTGCCGGTGCGTCAATGCGCTTGCACCCAGGTGCACGCAGTGACACAACGGACAGATCGTCGATGGCAGCGATCTGCGCTGCGTTGAGCCAGCGGGGGTCGCGGCGCAGCAGGTCGGCCAGCATGGGCGCCAGGTCCAGCGTCTGGCCGTCGATGTCTATGCCCAGACTCAGCAACCAGGCGCCTTCGCGCGCGGGCAGTTGCAGCTTCTCCACTCCGCGCCCAGGCTTCACCAGCAGACTGTCTAGTTCTTTGCCCAGCGCCTCGCCGGTGTCGGGGCTGACGACCAGCTTCCAGCGTTGCACGGTCACGCTCTCGTGCGCGAAGCCGGGTTTCACCACCACCGACCAGCCCATGGCTTGTAACTGCGGCACCTGGTCGGCCCAGAAGTCGCCAAAGAACTCTTCCTGTGGCAGCGTCCACACAGAACCCAGAGCCGGGTGTTCGTGGCTGCGCCACTGGAAAGACTGTGGCTCCAGCGGTACAAAACCTAAATTCCAGACCAGGTCCACGGCGTCTGCCTCGGCAGCTAGGTCGCGCTGCAGTCGTACTACGAGGCCTCCAGTGTCAAGCAGCTCCTGCATTGCTTGGGGCCGGTTGTTGAGGATCGAGATAGGAGCGGGCGTATGCCAGTGGTCACCTGCGTCGGTCCGGTAGGTCCAATCGAACTGCGCCAGCGTGACGCTGTCGCCACGCGGCCCCAATTTGCCCTGGGGTTTGAGGCCCAGCAGGCCATCACCCCGGCCCACCGTTTGCAGTGTAAGGCGAGGTCGAAAGTGCCCGGGCACGCTGTCCGTTGGTGCGTTAACCACCGGCGCAGGTGTGGCGCGCGGCGGACTGTCCATTCGCAGCAGCGCCATCACGCGGGCGGCATCGGCATCCAACAGCGTGGGCAGGGCTTTTAGGGCGGCCGCATCGGCCTTGCGCCGCAGCGCATCGACCCAGACAGCGATATGGTCTTCGCTACTCGGCATTTACTCGCCCGTCAGCGAACGGAACCGCTGGGGTGACATAGGTGACATCCATTAAGTGCCGCCACTGTGCAGCTCTACCAAGCCCCGAGGAGTTTTCAGCGTGGCAGTGATGTTGGCAGGTCCTTCAATGGCAGTGACCGCACCCAGACCGATAGCGTCATAGGCTGCCCGCAATTTTGCCGCGGTAGGGTGGCTAATATGAATACTTTGCAGAGATACGCCCGATCGCGGTAGGCTATTGCGCGGATGCAGGCGCAGTGGCTCGGCTTCACCTGCTTTTCCCCATTGAATCAAGGTCGGTAGTGCGCCATCAAACAAGCGTTGACCATCTTCCCGCACAGTGATTTGCCACTGCAACACGCCTTTGCGCGAATGACGGCTGGCCGGCATCGCAGGTCCGCGGTCCATGCCCTGGCCTTTGAGTGCAATGCGTGCGGCTAGGATGTTGTCGGTATGGGCTACAAAATGGACCAAGCGCGGCGCGTGTGCTACCGCGGCCTGCAGGGCCGGGTTGTCCATATCAAACCAGCGTTTGGCGTTGGGATTGGCCGGCCCTTTTGCGCCTGGCTGTATCGCAATAATCTCGCAATACGCCATGGGAAACGCGGGCGTGGCGATTTTAAAAAGGCGGTTGTGGGTTCCGAATTGGGCGTGTTCACCGCCCGGTGCGGGCGTAATGCCCAGCGTGGCTTCGCACCACTGCACACCCTGCTCCAGGGTATGGGCTACAACAACGAGGTGGTCTATTTGGGTTTTCATGGTGCGGGGTCAGATAGCCGTTGCGGGCGCTTTTGTTTTTTGGGGGCCCTGCGATAGGGGGAATCCAATAATGTCTTTGAGCAGTGGATAGCCAGACACCGCAAAGGAGGCCAGCTTGCCCCCCATCACAGCGCCTTCCACACTGCCCACATTCAAACCGGTGTAAATCCAGTCGCCAGCAATCACCAAATTACTGAAGCCGGTGTCCCAGGCTTTCAGGCGTGCGGCCGTGCTGCCGGGGGGCGATGTGACATAGCTTTCG
>JANYEE010000032.1 GCA_025363275.1 Burkholderiales bacterium
ATTGGCCCAGACAAATACCGGGCAACTGCCTCCAGAAACAAGCGCTTCTTATCCCCGAATACGCTGTAGATGCTGGACGGCTTAACGCCCAGCGTCGTGGTCAGGTCATTGAGTGACGTGGCTTCGTAACCATGGCGCCAAAACAGCAGCATGGCCTTGTTCAAAGCGTCCTCGCGGTCAAAGGACAGTGGGCGTCCCTTTTTACGCAAAGAAGCTATCGGATCAATATCTGTAGTGGTCACTAGTAAATAACTCCTGCTTGAGCTAAGATTATCCTATCAATCACTAGGAAATAAAAGCCATGTCACTTTCAAACTACCGCACCCTGGGCCGATCCGGACTCGCTGTTAGCCCCCTGGCGCTGGGCACCATGACGTTTGGAACCGCGCGTTGGGGTTCTGGAGAAGCAGATTCGCGGGCCATCTTCAACGCGTATGTGGACGCTGGGGGCAATTTGGTCGATACCGCAGACGTGTATTCCGCAGGCAAGGGCGAGGAGATGCTGGGCGGGTTTATCGCGGAGCGGTCGCTGCGGGACAGCATTGTTTTGGCCACCAAGTCAGGCTTCGCAGCCGGGCTCGGGCCGCACCTGGGCGGTAACGGGGCCAAGCACATTCATTCCGCGCTGGCAGCTTCATTGAAGCGCTTGCGCACGGACTACATAGATCTGTACTGGGTGCATGTGTGGGATTCGGTCACGCCCGCGGAGGAGTTGCTGGAAACCATGACCAGCCTGGTACGGGCGGGCAAGATTCGCTATTGGGGTTTGTCCAATACACCTGCCTGGTACGTGGCCAAGCTGGCGACGCTGGCTGCAGCACGCGGCCTGCCGGGCCCGATTGCGATGCAGTACTTTTACTCGCTCACCAATCGCGACATCGAAGACGAGCACGTGCCCGTGGCGGCAGAGTTTGGCCTGGGCATCTTGCCTTGGAGCCCTTTGTCGTTCGGCTTGTTATCGGGCAAATACGACCGCGCGGCGGTGGAGGCTGCGGCACCACGCGCTGACGACTTGCCACGGGATGCCGCAGCCGCTGGTGAACAGCGCGCTGAAGACGCCAAACGGCTCGACGGTGCCAACCCTTTCGGTGACTCGTTGTTTAATGAACGTAACTGGAAGATTGTGGAGACCCTCAAGCGGGTGGCCAAGGATGCGGGAAAGACACCAGCGCAAATCGCACTCGCTTGGGTGACGCAGCGGCCCGGGGTCACATCAACACTCATGGGAGTGAGCCGGGTAGCGCAGGTAGCGGACAACATTGCCTCGCTCGGCTTGGCAATTTCAACCGGCCATCGGGCTGAGTTAGACGCTGTGAGCGCGCCGGAGCAACGCATGTTGTACAGCCTGTTTACACCCAATGTGCGTCAGTATGCGGTGTACGGGGGCAGCAGCGTGATGCCTTGGAGCGCCTGAACAGAAACGCGTGGGTTGGGCCAGTCGACTTCATTTCACGTAACACCGACTGGTGCCCCTGTGTTGCCGCCGACACCTACAGCTATCGGACTTGCAAGATGCAGCAAATTCGCCCACACTGATTTCGTTGGAATAAAAAATAGTTCAGGATGACAAGCTCACTTTCTAAACTCCTCGCGGTGGCAATCATTAGTACGGTCGCCACTACGGCAATGTGTCAGCCTGCAGAGGCCCCAGTGCGCCTATTGACCTTGCCGTATCCACCGTTCACTATTGAAACGGGGCCAAACGCTCCCGGCGCCATTGGCGAGATTGTGGTGAACATGTCCAAGCGCATGGGCAACCCTGACGCCAAGGTTGAGTTTTTTCCATGGGCGAGAAGCCAGATGATTGCAAAAAGTCAGCCGCATGCTGTCATCTTCCCAATGGATAGATCGTCCGAACGCGAATACGAGTACCGATGGATTGTTCAGCTCCACTGTCGCGTGGTTGGATTTGTGGCCTTAAGTCCTTTCGTTGGTGATCTCGATCATGGCGAAAGTCTTACGCAATACAAAGTTGGAGTGCTGCGCGCGTCTCCAAGCAAGGAGTTACTGAAGAGTTTGAAGCTAACAAATATCGTCGACGGGAATGACTACGCAGACTTGGTCAAAAAGCTACAAAAACGCGTGATTGACGTTATTTTTGGCACGCAGGAAATTAGCGTCTATGAACTGACTCAAGCGGGATTGAAGCCTGGCGAATTCACGGTAGGCAAACCCAGCTATTCGCGGGGTATCTGGCTTGCCGGAAATCTGGCAATGCCAGATGCTGAGCTTGCACAGTGGCGACGGGCCTTTGATCAGGTCTCTCAAGATGACACCTACAAGAAAACTTTGCGCAAACACCACATCGCTGAACAAACGTGTAAGTGAGGTCGCCTATCTGACGTCCTCACTTCGAGGTCTGCTTTGGGTTATCTGCCGCAGCTATCGCGCAGCAGCTTCGGGTCGCTCTCCGACTTTCAGACAATCTCCCAGCAATCCGCTATCACTTCGATAGCTACTCAGGCAGCATTCACTAGGGCCACAGCCCGATTTGACCCCTATTTCGACAAAAAGTAGCCCTAAAACTCTCCAACAGCCCTCCAGCAGCCCCACGCCCCAGCGCTGTCACAAGCCCAATACCCTTGGGCGCCACTCAAAAAAGCAAGGCGGCATAGCATGCAAGGCTTTTGTTTACTCCCAGCCACCAACCCATCCAGAAAGAGACACCATGAAACGTACTTTGCAAACAGCCCTCACCGCCATCGTCATGGCCTGCACCGCCTACAGCGGCGCGGCGCTGGCCGAGGCCCCAATGGTCAAGACCCAGGCGCCAGGTTACTACCGCACCATGGTGGGCGACTTTGAAGTCACCGCCATCTCTGACGGCACT
>JANYEE010000119.1 GCA_025363275.1 Burkholderiales bacterium
TGCACACAATAGGTGCCTCATTATTCGAATTGGAGACGTATGCGCTACCTTAAAACCCTTCTCACTGGTGCTGCCACCCTCCTCATCAGCGTGGCAGCCTTTTCTGCCACTGTGGAGCTGCATGGCGTAAAGATTGAAGAAAGCATGTCGGTGGGCGGCGTCAAGCTGGACTTGAACGGCTATGGCACCCGGTACAAAGGCCCTTTCAAAGTGTACGTGGGCGACCTGTACACGACCAAGAAAGTAGCGAATCTGGAGGAGCTCATCGCAGCGCCTGGCCCAAAACGCTTGACGATGACTTTTGTGCGTGAAATTGAGGCAGGGCCTTTTGGCAAACTGCTGACACGCGGCGTGGAGGACAACGTCTCCAAAGCTGAAATGTCCAAATTGGTGCCAGGTTTGATCCGCATGGGCGAAATTTTTACGGTAAACAAGGTACTCAAGGTCGGAGATACCATCTATTTGGATTGGATCCCCGGCACCGGCATGGTGGTTACGGCCAAAGGTGTGGTGCAGGGCGAACCTTTCAAGGAGCCTGAGTTTTACAAAGCCATCATGTCGATTTGGTTTGGCGCATCCCCCGCCGATTGGCGTCTGAAAGACGGCATGCTCGGGGTCAAATCCAGCAACTAAGGGGCATTGGCCCGGGAAACCGGGCTTTGCAGCCATGGCAAATCAGACAATCGGCTTATGAAGCCGTCGGCGTCTACTGCTTGAATGTCCTGGCCATGGTTGTAACCATAGGTCATCAGCCAAACCGGGCAACCGGCTCCGCGTGCGGCTTGGGCGTCGTTGCTGGAGTCTCCCACCATCAGTGTGTGTTCAGCAAGCACCCCCAAGCGCTCACACGCGGTGAGAAGCGGCAAGGGATCGGGTTTTTTGCGCGGCAGGGCATCGCCACCCAAGGTGAACGCAAAGAACCGTTCCAGCCCTTTGGCGCGTAATAGCGTTTGCGCAAACGCCGTGGGTTTATTGGTCACGCAGGCCAATGGCCAACCTAGCGCTTGCAAAGCCTCCAGCCCCTCCCATACGCCCGGATAAACCGTTGAGAAGCGGCCATTCACATCGGCATAGTGGTGCTGATAGCGCACGCAGGCCAGATCGAACACCGTGGTATTTGCTATTATTTTTATAGCTCCCTGGGCAGCATCTACCTGGGCTAGCAGGCTTTTGATCAGATTTTCTGAGCCTTTACCCACCAGCGGCTCGATAGTTTCTGCGCTGATGGGGTAGTGGGTGTAGGGCGCTGGTAAATCGCGCAACATGCGCTGCAAAGCCTCCACAAAATCGCCCAGCGTGTGGACTAGGGTGCCATCCAGGTCCAGGATGGCGGCGCGCATGCTCGCGCCTTGCGGTGTAGCCGCCACTCAGCCCAGCGCCACGCGCATGGCATCCACCACGGCTTTGTAGTCGGGCTTGCCAAAAATGGCGCTCCCCGCCACAAAGGTGTCGGCCCCCGCATCGGCCACGCGGCGGATGTTGTCGGTCTTGATGCCGCCGTCCACTTCCAGGCGAATGTCTTTGCCCGACGCGTCAATGCGCCTGCGCACGTTTTCAATCTTGCGCAGGGCCGAATCGATGAAGCTCTGTCCGCCAAACCCAGGGTTCACACTCATGATCAAGATGAGGTCGATATCGTCGATCACCCAATCCAGCACATCCAGCGGCTCAGCCGGATTGAAGGTCAGCCCGGCCTTCACACCTTTGCTTTTGATGGCCTGGATGCTGCGGTGTACATGGCCTGAGGCATCCGGGTGAAAGCTGATGTAGTCAGCCCCGGCGTCTGCAAACTGGGCAGCCAGCGCGTCTACCGGCGAAATCATCAAATGCACGTCGATGGGCACAGCCACACCGGCTGCCGTCTTGGCATGGGGCTTCAGGGCGCTGCAAATCATCGGGCCGAAGGTCAGATTGGGCACGTAATGGTTGTCCATCACGTCAAAGTGGATCCAGTCGGCGCCAGCGGCGATGACGGCTTTCACTTCGTCACCCAGGCGGGCGAAATCGGCGGAAAGTATGGAGGGGGCGATGCGGTAGGTCATAGGGTTATTTTCGCAGGGTAGCATTGCAACTATGCCAAGTTACCAATTTAACGTGGAAGTTGTACCGCAATACCTGCGCGAGCAGTCCGCGCCCGAGCATGATTTGTACGTCTTTGCGTACACCATCACCATCACCAACACGGGCGAAATCGCCGCCCAGTTGATCTCGCGGACCTGGAGTGTGAACGACGCCAACGGTGTGACCGAAAAAGTCAAGGGCCTGGGCTTGGTGGGGCAGCAGCCGTTTCTCAAGCCCGGCCAGGCTTTTGAGTACACCAGCGGCACGCGCCTGCGTACACCCACCGGAACCATGCATGGCAGCTTTTTCTGCGTAGCCGAAGACGGCGAAAAGTTTGAAGCCGACGTGCCCATGTTTGTGTTGGACGCCCTCAGCGGAGAGCCCGGCACCGGTGGCGCCCGCACCCTACACTGATGACCGACACTCCGTTTGCACCCCCGACATTGGGCACGCTGGCAGGCGCCGATTTGGCCGAGCTGCTGGACACCATGGATGCGGATGCCCCGCTGGTACAGCGGCACATCTGGCTGATTGCCCTGTTGCAATGGGTGCGGGGCAATGGACGCTCGGCGCAGGCGGCCGCAGCGCGGGTGGATATCTTTTTGGATGTGATGGATGTGCGCCCGCAGCTGGTCGAGCAATTGCGGCGCTGGTGGCAAAAACTGATGGGCACTGTGGACGATGCCACGCTGCTGTCCGATTACGGCTTTGCCTCACGCAATGCCTTCGTCAGCGAATTGGTAGAGCGTCTGCACCGCAAGCTGCTGCCCGCCACACCGGAGACCGCCGACGCGGGCGAGCTGTTTACGCTGGTGCTGCCCAACAAGCTGGATGCGCAGTGGATTGCGGCGCTGAGCCCTGTCGCGTTGGAGCGCCTGTCCACGCTGCTGACCCTGCCCGCCCGCGGCCAGGCGCCACACGCCCCACTCGGGCTCACCCATTGGCAGGCCTCTTTGATAGAGGCCATCACCTTTTGCACCAGCAACATCCGCGCGGCAGGCTTTTCGCCCGAAATTCGGCTGCGCATGCGCACGCCCGCTAGGGCTGACAGCCCATTTCACACGCTGTCCAACGATTTCGAGACCCTGCGCGATGCCTGGTGGGATCTGCATTGCAATGAACCTGAGCCCGATGCCGCCCAGCACCTGGCTGACGCGGCCACCCAATTCAAGGCCAAGCTGGAGGCCTGCCGTCAGGCGGCGGCCTCGGTCTACACCCACCTCGATTCGCACGGCATTTCGATGGACCTGGTGTTCCGGCTGCGCCAACTGCGCGAGCGGGTGCTGCGCATCCGCGCACTGCTGGACTGTTTGATGGGCGAAGATCCGCTTGCTAACTCGGCCAAACTGCTGTCGCACCTGGCCAGCGTGGGCCAGGACCAGCGCAGCTTGGGCGTACTGCTGTCGAGCAACACCTCCTTGCTGGCGGCCAAAGTGGCCGAGCGCAGCTCGGAGACGGGCGAGCACTACATCACCCGCAATGCCAAAGAATACCGCGCCATGCTCGGTCAGGCAGCCGGCGGGGGGGCATTGACGGCCGGCACAACGGCGCTCAAGTTCGCCATCCTGGCGGTGGGTTTGTCCGCGTTCTGGTCGGGCTTTTGGGCGGGCGTCATGTACGCCATAAGCTTTGTACTGATCCAACTGCTGCACTTCACGCTGGCCACTAAGCAGCCCGCCATGACGGCGCCGGCCATGGCCGCCAAGCTCAAGGACATCAGCGACCCGACAGCGGTGGAGTCGTTTGTCGACGAAGTCACCCACCTGGTGCGCTCACAGTTTGCCGCGGTGCTGGGCAACGTGGTGGTGGTGTTTCCGGTAGCGATCGCGTTGTCGGCCGCCATGCAAGCGGTGTTGGGCCGGCCGATGATTGACGCGGCCACCGCTGACTATGTTTTGCATTCGCTGACGCTGCTAGGTCCTTGCCTGCTGTTTGCCGCGTTCACCGGCGTGCTGCTGTTTTCCAGCAGCATCATTGCCGGCTGGGTGGAGAACTGGTTTGTGCTGCACCGGCTGGATTCGGCCATCCGCTACAACCCGGCCATCACCCGGGCGCTGGGCGTAGTGCGGGCGGACCGTTGGGCGCAATTTATGCGCGACCAGGTGTCGGGCCTGGCAGCCAATATTTCGCTGGGCTTCATGCTCGGACTGATACCGGCGGTATTGGCGTTTTTAGGCCTGCATTTGGACGTTCGCCACGTCACCCTGTCGACTGGGCAACTGGGGGCGGCCTGCGCCAGTTTGGGTCTGGAAGTGGTGCATAGGCCCGCGTTGTGGTGGGCGGCGGCCAGCATTCCCTTTATTGGCGTGCTCAACGTGGGGGTGAGTTTTTACCTGGCATTTCGGGTGGCCCTGACGGCCCACAACGTGTCCGTGCTAGACCGCGCCCATATTCGTGGCGCCATTTGGCAGCGGCTGCGCCGCGCACCTAGCTCGTTCTTGTGGCCGACTCCTGAGTCCCCCAACGGCGCTGCTGACCGAGGATAGGTCCACCTGTATGGGCGAATTTGACCTGATTGCCACCTATTTCAAACGACCGGTGCGCCAGGCCGTACTGGGTGTAGGTGATGATTGCGCCCTGCTGCAACCCACACCAGGCACGCAATTGGCTATCTCCAGCGACATGCTGGTGGAGGGCAGGCATTTTTTATCTACCGTATCGCCCGAACGCCTGGGCCACAAAGCCCTGGCCGTGAATCTGAGCGACCTGGCTGCCTGCGGCGCCACGCCGCGCGCCTTCACGCTGGCGCTGGCCTTGCCGCGGGTCGATGCCGCTTGGCTGGCGGGTTTTTCCAAAGGGCTATTGGCACTCGCCGATGCGCACGGCTGCGAGCTGATTGGTGGCGATACCACCCAGGGCCCGCTGAACATTTGTATCACCGTGCTGGGCGATGTGCCGGTGATGAATGGCAAAAGCCAGGCCCTGCTGCGCTCGGGCGCGCAGGTGGGCGACGATATCTACGTCAGCGGGAATTTGGGCGATGCGCGGCTGGCGCTGGAGGTGTTTCGCGGCCACCAGCAGGTGCCCGCCAGCGTGTTTGAGCAGGCCCGGTTGCGTATGGAGCAGCCCACGCCGCGCGTGGCGCTGGGCCAGGCGCTGCGCGGCATTGCCAGTGCGGCCATTGATGTCAGCGACGGCTTTCTTGGCGACTTGCTCCACGTGCTCCAAGCCTCCCAGGTCGGCGCCCGCATCGACACCGATATTGCTACTAATTTGATAGCTGTTCGGGCAGGTTCTACCTGGGCCTCAGCCGGATTTGATCCAAAAATGGACGATGCGAGGGCCTTGCGATGGGTTTTAGCCGGTGGTGACGATTACGAGCTAGTTTTTACCGCGGCAGCGGCAGATCGCGACCAGGTGGCCCAGGCTGCCGCGCAATCAGCCACAGTCGTGACGCGGGTGGGCACCATCGAAGCCGCGCCTGGGATTCGCCTCATGGACGGCCATGGCAAGAGCGTCAGTGGCCATTTCCCGTCCTTTGACCACTTCCAGTCATGAACGAGCTACCCAGTCGCTCCGACGGTTACATCCTCAAGCGACTGCGCCACTTGGGTTTATCGGAACCGGTGGCACGCCTGGTCGCCCGCGACATCAAGGTCCTCTCGTTTGAAGCGGGACAAACCATTTGGGCCAAGGGCAGCATGATTCAGTCGTGGATGTTGATCCTGCACGGCCTGGTGTCTGCCGCCATTCCCACGGCCAATTCCGACTCCACGCCGATTAGCGTGTATGGCGACGGCGCCTGGTTTGGTGAGCAGACCATCATCAACCGCAAGCCCAGCTATGCGGCCTATGTGTGCCTGGTGCCGACCGAGGTGTTGAGCATGCCGGCCGAGCGTTTTGACCAGCTGTTTCTGGAAGACGCCGAGTTCGCCCGCTTTGTGGCCAAGCTGGTGGCCTGGCGGGTACAAAAGACCTCAGAGACGCTGATGCTGATGAAGCTAGGCAACCCCTGCCTGCGGGTGGTGATGGGCCTGGCCCAGTTTGCCGAGGCGCTGAGCTACCGTTCGGAGCGCCCCCCCACCATCGGTTTTGGTGATGGGCTGGAGATCCCGATTCCACAGAGCACGCTGGCCTCGCTGTGCGGGGTATCGCGCACACTGTTTTCAGAGTTTGCGCAGGCGCTGGCCAACGACCAATGGCTCAAGTTGTCGTACGGTAAGCTGGAGGTGCTATCGCCCCTGGCATGGCACAGCTTTGCGCAGCGCCAACGCGCACTGGATACCGGCCATTTGTCACCCACGATGGCGCAGCTGCTGGCTGAGCTGAAGGCCTGCGATTTCAGCCGCCGGTGACCGGGCGACTGGTACGAGCTAGTGCCGTAGGCTGGCGGATTTTTTGGCTGTACTGAGGGTGGCATTTGACACATCGATCGGGCCCCAACCCGACTCCAGCGCTTGGCGCGCGCGCAGGTTCAGGCCATCGGCCGGGTTGGCATCGGGGCTGCCCAAAAAGTAGCCCTGTCCCAAATCCACTCCGGCTTCGTTCAGGGCGCAAATGTCTTCGGCGTTTTCAATGCCTTTGGCGGCCAGGCGGCTGCCAAAGCGCTTGGACATGGCCACCAGCGCGCGCACGCGTCGTTGCTTGGCCTCGTCTTGGGCAATACCCTGGGTAAGCAGCATGTCCATCTTTACGATGCTGGGTGTCAGCTGGGACCACAGCTTCATGTGGCTCTCGGTGCAGCGGAAATCGTCGAAGGTAATGTGCACATCCTGCTTACGCAGCTTGTCCACCGCCGTGGCCAGCGCGGTAGATGAAATGCCTTTGCGAAAGTGGGTGATCTCCAGCGTCAGCACCCGGGAGGGTAGACGGCAGTTATCGATGAGCTGCAGCAAAGGGCCGTTTAGAGGGCCGTGCTCTAGCTGCACCAAGGTGGCCGCACTGATGTTGAGCGCGAGCTGGGCGCCATTCGTTTTCTTGGCCCATTGCTCGATGGCCAACTCCAGGCAGGCCAGCTCCAGCGGCTTTTCCTGGTGTTGCGATTTTGCCGCGTCAAACAACGCCTCGGCACTGCCCGCCGCTTGCAACTGGTTGATGCGGGCCAGCGCCTCATAGGCATAAATGGCACCGTCTTGCAGGCCCACAATGGGCTGAAACACCACGCTCAAGTTTTTGTTGGCGATCAGCTTTGCCACGTGCGGCCGGGTGCCCTGCGACCGGGCAGATAGAAAGCGGCTGAGTTTGAATGGAAGAAGGTTCATGGCATCAACAATGGGAGTTCTCTGCCCCTTTGGCAGCGTGCAACCTCATTGAAACGGGGCTGAAGCATTGCCGCAAACCCAACTGTTCAGCGGTGAACATTGCAGCGCTGCCGCCGGGCGGGTACGGGGCTAAACTCGCCCTATCGTTTGTTGCTGGAATGGCCTACCCGTGTTGAAACAGGATCACTATGCGCTGCTGGGCGTGCCGCGCGAGGCGGATGCTGAGGCGATTGAGCGAGCATGCGCCAGTGCGCTGTCAGTAACCAGCGACAGCGCCAAGCGCGTACGCCTGCGCCACGCACGCGACACCCTGTGCTCCCCCGAACGCCGAACCACCTATGACCGCAGCTTGCGGACCATTCCTAAGCCGCCCAGCGGGATAGGTGGGCGATCAGCGAGCGCCCCTCGCCCAGCGCTCGTGCAAACCAAACGCCGTGGGCCGCTGTACTTGGGCGTGGCCGCCCTCGCAGTGGCTTTGGTGGGTGCAGCCTATGCCTGGAACCGGCACAAATCAGCGACCATGCCGGCAGTCAGCGCCACCTTGGCTCCCACGGTCAAGCCGCAGGCGCTTCGCGCACCCGCCGCAGCCCATGCGACGGCGCCCCGGCAACCCGGTGCTGCCAGCGCAGGTGCTGCGCCCGATGGCATCAACCCCGAGGCTCTGTCCACAAACGCGGCCCCCAGCGTATTGCTGATAGAGACTTTGAACCCAAGGGGCATAGTCGCCCATCGCGCCAGTGCGGTGGTGATTGGCCCGGAGGTGGTGATCACCCATTGCCCCCTTGTGCAATACGCCGCAGCGGTGCGGGTACGCTCGGGTAGCAACGAATACACCGCTATGGCGGATACCACCGACACGGTACTGGAGTTGTGTTCGCTGCGGGTACCAGGCCTGAGTGCTCCTGCGGCACTGCGGGGCAGTGCCAAAAGCGTCCAAGTAGGGCAAACCGTTTTTGCGCTGGGCGCCGCCCAAGGCGCACAGCGTGCGGTGGTACAGGGCAAGGTTTCTGCACTGCGCCAATTAGAAGGCGTCACCCTGATTCAAACCTCCGCTGCGATCTCGCCCGGAGCGGCGGGCGGTGGCCTGTTTGATGGCGAGGGACGCCTGATCGGCATCACGACTTACCAACACAAGCTGGGGCCAGGACAAAACCTGGCGCTACCGGTGGACCTGCTGGAGACACTGCGCAACCGCTGAAGCAGTGGCCAAGCCCTGCAGTTATCTGAAACTGGCCGGGGCTACCTGAAGTTGAAATTAAACTGGAACGCAGACGCTAAAAAATCATGAATCTGAGCGAGTATTTTTCGAAGCAGGTTGCGACCCAGGTGGTGGATGCGAAGCCCACCGTACCTATGTCGCATCCTTCAGCGCGCTTTATGCTTTCCCACCCTGCGCACCTGGTGGCGCTGGGCCTGGGCTCGGGCCTGTCCCGTCTAGCACCTGGCACCTCGGGAACGCTCTGGGCCTGGGCGGCCTTTGCGGCGCTGGCGCCCTGGTTCAATGACTTGGCCTGGGCCTGGGTCATTGGCCTCTCCCTACCCGTGGGCTGGTGGGCCTGCACTATCACGGCTCGCCACATGGGCGTGCTGGACCCTGGCAATATTGTGTGGGACGAAGTGGTGGCCTTTTGGCTGGTGCTGTGGCTGATAGCCCCCACCGGCTTGGTCGGCCAGGTCTTGGCCTTTGGCCTGTTTCGTTTCTTTGATGCCGTCAAGCCAGGCCCAGTGGGCTGGGCCGATCAGTTGTTTCACGGCGTCGATCCGCAGACCGACCCCGCGGCATGGCGCAAGGCGGGTTTTGGCATTTTGTTCGATGACTTGGTGGCTGCAGGCTGCACGCTGCTGGTGATCGCGCTGTGGCGGTTTTGGATGTCGGCATGACCCGTTTGCTATTAAATTCAGAGCGCTACGAGCAGGATTTACGAGGGCTATTGGCCGATTCGCTTCTCAAACGCAGTTGGATGCTGGCTACCGCCGAGAGTTGCACCGGGGGCCTGATTGCTGCAGCCTGCACCGATCTGGCGGGCTCCAGCCAATGGTTTGAACGCGGCTTTGTGACCTATTCCAACGCGGCCAAGACCGAGCTACTGGGTGTGGACGCTACGTTGATAGCACGCGACGGTGCGGTGAGCGAATCCGTAGTGCGCGCGATGGCGCACGGCGCCTTGGACCGCTCGCAAGCCCAGGTCGCTGTGGCGGTGACTGGCGTTGCCGGCCCCGGGGGTGGCAGTGCGGCCAAGCCAGTGGGCACGGTCTGGCTCGCCTGGGCCACGCCACACGGCACCACCAGCGAGGCACAGCTTTTTAGCGGCGACCGCGCTGCCGTACGTGCGGCCACCGTACAACACGCGCTACGTCAACTGTTGACCCTGCTGTCGGTCTAGTTGGCGGGCTTGGCGGGTGCCGCCAGGCTGCAGCGTGGATATTGCAACAAGGCTGCGTAGTCTTTGGTTTTTTTTAACTGTGCCAAACCCTGGTTGAAGGCTTTCATGCGCTGCGCGCTTTGCGGTAATTTCTCACTCAGCATCAGGTGGGTGGTGAATTGGTTGGTGAGTAGTTTGGGGTGGGCGCGCAGCCCGGCCACCTCTGCAGCGGTGAAATGTGCATTCATCAAGTAGCAAGCCACATTGCGCTCAATGACCGCCAAATCCACCCGCCCCGCCACCAGACGGCGTAAATTCCCCAAGTCGTCCTGGGCCAACTCTACTTTGAGCGTGCCGGCCTTTTGCATTTCCCAGAACTCGGGGGTGTAGGTGTAGGACTGCACGGCCGCAATACGCTGGCCCTTGAGGTCAGCCAGGCTGTCCCAGTTAAATTGCTCGCCACCCTCGGTGCGCTGACGGTACAAGAACACCCACTGCTCGGTCAGGACGTTGTCACTGATGAGAAAGCCCACATCGCGGCTGGGATTCTTGCCCCAGTAGGCCGTACCATCCCACTGGCCCGCACGGGCTTCCTCCAGCGAGCGTGTCCAGGGTTTGAAGGTGTAACTGACCGTGCTACCCGCGTTGGCAAATGCTTTGCGCACAATGTGCAGAGCAATGCCGTCGTCGGCCCGTTCGTGGGTGGCGTAGGGCGGCAATTCACCGGTGACCAGGCGCAAATCTTCAGCCCACGCCACAGCCGATAGCCCGCTGAACAGGACCAAGGCCCCCACGATTTGCGGCGCGATACGGCGCACACCCGGCACACGGTTTTCCATCACGACAAGTCCTCTCACGGGGGTTTTGGGTCATCATAGTCCTATTCGCCGCGCTGCGGCAGCACTCCGAAAGCACTCTGTGAACCTGACTACATTTCCCGCGGATAGCCTAGTGGTGGTGGTCGGCGTCAGCGGCGGCATTGGCAGCGCCCTGGCAGAAGCCCTGCACGCGGCACTACCCGAAGGACACGTACTGGCGCTGTCCCGAAGCAGTGTGCCGAGGCTGGATTTGCAAAATGAACACAGCATGTCAGATGCGGCAGCGTTTATCGCCCACCAATGCCAAGCCACAGGCCGAGACTTGCGCCTGGTCATCAATGCCACCGGCACGCTGCACAAGCCGCACCCGCCCGAAAAAAGCTGGGCGCAACTCGATGCTGCAGCCATGGCCGAGGTATTTGCTATCAATACGCTGGGCCCTGCGTTGCTGATGAAGCACCTGCTGCCGCTGTTGCCCCGGCAGGGCAAAGCCGTATTCGCCACGCTGTCCGCCAAGGTCGGCAGCATTGGCGACAACCGGCTGGGCGGTTGGTACAGCTACCGGGCCAGCAAGGCCGCGCTCAACCAGATGGTGCGCACTGCCGCCATTGAGCTGCGCAGGCGCCACCCTGATGCGCTGTGCGTGGCCTTGCATCCGGGCACGGTGGAGACCGGCCTGTCGACGCCGTTTGCCAAGGCTGGCCTGGATGTTGTCAGCCCAGCGTTTGCGGCGACGCGTCTGCTGCGGGTGATCGATGACTTAGGCGCGAGCGACTCGGGTGGGTTCTTCAACCACGACGGCAGCCCGTTGCCTTGGTAGGTCAGTGCCCGCCGCCTAAGTAAGCGGCCTTCACCGCGGGGTCGTCGCGCAGTTTGGCTGCATCGCCGTGCACGGAGATGCGGCCGTTTTCCATCACGTAGCCGTAGTCAGCGACCTTGAGCGCCGCGGCGGCAAACTGCTCCACCAGGAGCATGGTTACACCACGCGATTTCAAATCGCCAATGATGCGAAAAACCTCTTCCACCAAGATGGGGGCCAGACCCATGGAGGGCTCGTCCAGCAGCACAATCTCCGGGTTCAGCATCACCGCACGGGCCATCGCCAGCATTTGCTGCTCGCCGCCCGACAGGGTGCCCGCCAGCTGGTTGCGCCGCTCTTTGAGACGGGGGAACAATTCCATCGCGCGCTCCAGATCACCGGGTACATCGCCCTTTGGGCGGCTGCCGGTCAGGCGCGGAAAGGCGCCCAGAATCAGGTTGTCGGTCACCGTCATCGTGGCAAACACGCGACGGCCTTCGGGCGAGTGGGCCATGCCCAGCTTGGCGATGGTGTAGGACTCCAGACCATCAATGCGCTTGCCGTGCAGTGAAATTTCACCGGCAGTAGGCTGGATCATGCCGGACACTGCCCGCATGGTGGTGGTCTTGCCGGCACCATTGGAGCCAATCAGCGTGACCACCTTGCCCTTGGGCACTTCGATGGAAATACCGTGCAGCACCTGCACTTTGCCGTAGCCAGCTTCGAGGTTTTTGATACTCAACATAGTCGGTCCTGTGTTCTTATGTAGCGGTGCCGCCGAGGTAGGCTTCAATCACTTTTTCATCAGCCTGCACGTCGGTGGGCTTACCCTCCGCAATTTTTTGGCCGAAGTCGAGTACCGACACCTGGTCGCAAATGCTCATCACCACGTCCATGTGGTGCTCGATCAGTATCACGGTGATGCCGTGGTCACGGATTTTGCGGATGATGGCCACCAGCTCTTTGATATCCGGCGCAGTCAGGCCCGCAGCGGGCTCGTCAAGCAACAGCAACTGCGGGTCCAGCGCCAAGGCTCGGGCAATTTCAAGCAAGCGCTGTTTGCCATAAGGCAGGTTGCGCGCTTCTTCATGCGCCAGATCGCCCAAGCCTACAAAGTTGATCAGCCCCAAGCCGCGGTCCACCGAAGCCGATTCTTCACGCTTGTAGCGCGGCGTGTGCAAGGACACATCAACGATGTTGCTATTGAAGCTGTGGTGCAAACCGACCTGCACGTTTTGCAGTGCCGTCATCTCGCCAAACAACTGAACGTTTTGGAAAGTCCGCGCAATCCCCGACAAAGCAATATCGGACGACGTACGACCCACGACCGACTTGCCTGCAAAATCGATGCTGCCTGCCGTGGGCACGTAAATGCCGGTCAGCACGTTCATCATCGTGCTCTTGCCCGAGCCATTGGGTCCAATGAGCCCATGGATGGTGCCGCGCTTGACGTGCAAATCCACGTTATTGATCGCCTTCAAGCCGCCGAACTGCATCAGCACCCCTTTGGCAGTGAGCAAATCACTACCGACGGCAATATGCCCTGTGTTGCCCGCCTGGGTAATGGCGTCTTTGGCAGCATCCATAACGGCCACCGCACCCACGCTGATGCGGGAGCCTTTACGCACAAACAAGCTTCGCACAAATCCCACGATACCGTCTTGCAGGTAATACACCACAAACAGAATCATCAGCCCGAAGATGGACAGACGCCAGTCTGTAATCGACTGTAGCCAAAACGAGAAGCCAGCCAACGCAATGGTGCCGACCACGGGGATGATCATTGCTTTGGGTGTAGTGATCTTTTTGACGACGCCCACAATCGCGCCCACTGTCATCAGCACCGCCAGCACCGAGGCCACCTGTCGAAACATTTCCAAGTCATCCAAGAGTTTGGGCAAAATCACGATGATCGCCGCACCCAGTAAAGCGCCCGAGCGGGTCTTACGACCGCCCATGATCACGGCCAACAAGAACAACACGGTGAGTTCAAAGTTGTAAGTGTTGGGTGATATGTACTGCTCGGAATACGCATACAGGCAACCCGCCAGACCCGCAAAACCAGCGCTGATCACGAAGGCATAGACCTTGTAGCGGTACACCGACACGCCCATACAGTCAGACGCTACCGGGCTGCCGCGCAGGGCTTCGAAGGCGCGTCCGAGTTGCGATTTGAGAATCCGGTCTACCACCACCAGCGAGACCACCATCAGGCCAAATACCAGCCAATAAAAGCCATGTTCATCGAACTGGATGCCAGCCAGCGAGGGCTTGGGGATTTTCAGACCCAGCGGGCCTTCGGTGAGGAAATCCATTTCATTGATCAGGATCTGGATGATGGTGCCAAACGCGAGCGTTACCATGGCCAGGTAAGGGCCGGTCACGCGCAAGGCCGGCAGCGCCAGCAGCGCCCCAAAGCCCGCCGTGACCACCACGCTGGCCGGGATGATGACCCACAGCGGCGCACCCAGCTTGAGGAACAACACGCCAGCGGTGTAAGAGCCCACCCCAAACAATCCGGCGTGTCCCAGCGACACCTGGCCGGTATAACCCACCACGATGTCCAGGCCAAACAACAGGATGGCATAAATCATGATCGTGCCGATCATGTGGATGTAATACGGGTTGCTGGTGTAGAAAGGCGCAGCCGCCAAAACGGCCAAGCCTGCAGCAGCGATTAGAGTCTTGCGGTTCATCATCACACTTTCTTGATCGCGGTTTTACCAAACAGGCCCGAGGGCTTGAAGGCTAGTACCAACAGCAGCAACACCAGGCCGGGTACGTCTTTGTAGCCGGTGGAAATATAAAAGCCGGTGGTGGTCTCGGCCACACCCAGAATGATGCCGCCCACAATAATGCCCAGACCGCTGGTCAGGCCGCCGATGATGGCGACCGCAAAGGCTTTCAGGCCGAGCACCGCACCCATCGTGGCACCCGTCAGCGTTAGAGGTGCAATCAGCGCACCGGCAAAGGCAGCGGTAGCGCTGGAGAGTGCGTACGAGAAAGTGATTACCAAGCCCGTATTGATACCCATCAGCTTGGCAGCATCGCGGTCATTGAAGGTGGCCACCACCGCTTTGCCGTAAATAGTCTTGCGGTTGAAGAACTCAACAGCCAGCATCATCAGCACCGCACCAAAGACGACCAGAATTTCCATGGGCAGCACGTTGGCACCCAGAAGTTTGATCGGTGATTCTGGCAAAGGTGAAGGAAACTTCAAGTCATCGCGACCCCAGATGTTTTCCGCCACATTTTTAAAAATAATGCCTAAAGCAATGGTGGACATGATCCATCCGAATTCACTTTTAATCTGGATCGCGGGGCGCACACCGATGCGCTCCACAAAGCCACCCTGCACCAGGCCAAACACCACCACCAACGGCAGCATCAGCCAGTAATTCACGCCCATGTTGACGAGGGTCAGGCCCACCATGGCGCCCAACATCAGCGCGTCACCCTGGCCGAAATTCAGCGTGTCTGACGTCTGAAATGTCAGCTGGTAACCGAACGCGATGACCGCATAGATCATGCCCAGCGCGACACCGCTATAAATGAGTTGAAGCAAAATTTCCATAGAAATCACCCACCAAAAAACAAGGAAAAAAGAGCGCAGGGCTTAAAAAAAGCACCGCCTTAGCCCAAAGGCTCAAGCGGTGCCTCACGCTGCGGCATGCAGACTGGCTTACTTACTTTTTAACAGCCAAAGCGCCTTTGGCATTCACGTCTTTCACGCGTACTTCCGAAGCCTTCTTTTGATCTTCTGGGTAAGCATATTCCACACGGCCGCCCTTGACTTCGCCAAACACCGGGATGTTGGCGGTGATAGCCTCGTGGTCCTTGGCGGTGAATGGCTTGTTGTAGGTCGTCACTACGCCTTCCACGGGCGCTTTCAAATCTTCCAAAGCAGCCTTGACCTTAGGGCCTTCGGTGGAATTGGCTTGCTTAATGGCAGCGGCCAACAGGTAAATAGAGTCGTAACCCTGGGCTGCCGACACAGGGGAGTCAATGCGACCGCCCTTGGGGTTGAAGGTCTTTAGATAGTTGATGATGAACGACTGGCGCTTGGGCGTCGTGGGTGCTTGGATGAAGGTCTGGGGCATACGCGCACCCTCACCGCCAGGGCCAGCGTTGTCGATGAAGTTGGCCATGGACAGCGTCCAGCTGCCGATCATCGGCACCTTCCAGCCCAGCTTGGTCATGCCGTTGGCGATCTGGGCCAGCTCGGGCCCGATCGCGTAAGTCAGGATGGCTTCCGCGCCGGCTTCTTTGGCTTTGAGCAACTGGGGCGTCATGTCCACATCCTTGATGTTGAACTTCTCCACCGCCACAGGTTTGATATCTTTCAATGCCAGGGCTTTTTCCAGATCAGCGCGGCCGAGTTGACCGTAGTTGGTGGAGTCAGCCAGGATGGCGACCTTCTTGAACTTGCGGCGAACGATGGCTTCTTCCACCAGCATGGGGGCCTGGATAAAGTCATGCGCAGCATTGCGGAAAATGTAGTTTTCCGGCTGGTCATCAAATTGGTGCGTGATGGCTGAGCCCGTCGCCACGTTGTTCATGACAGGAATCTTGGCTTCTTGGTAAAAGCGCTGCGAGGCCAATGCGACACCGGTGTTGATGTAGCCCACGGTGGCGGTCACTTTTTCCTTGTTGATCAACTCTTGGGCGATTTGCACGCCACGCTCGTTCTTCGCTTCGTCGTCACGCTCTACCAACTGAAGCTGGCGCCCCAGTACGCCGCCGGCTTTGTTGATTTCGTCAGCAGCGAGCTTCACGCCGTCCCGCATACTGACGCCCATGGACGAGGAACCGCCGGTGAAGGGGCCACTCACACCAATTTTGATGGTGTCGGCAGCAAAGGCCAAACCGGACAAGCTGATGAGTGCCGAAGCGAATGCTGCGCTGGACGCCAATTTGGCAAAACGAATAGTCATGTTGTCTCCAATGTGTTTCAAAAAAACTTGCCACAGGGCCATCGCCCCACTCCGCATACACAACCGGGTCTTGGAGCCCAGTTTGAAAACTGAAATTTACCCAATCAACCCCACCCAAGCCTTACGGCCCAGCCACTGAGGCCGACGATTTGCCACACCACCTGCTGAAAAAGTTTCAGCCACTTGGCCCATTTAATTCACGCCACGACTCTGGTGTAGCAAGGCTTCCAATGTGCGCTAAAGACGCTCAAAAAAAACAAGGGTTAACCCGTGTTTTTCAGCATGCGTCAGCCGATCGTCAGGTCGAATGAACCGCTCAGGCGCCGTGGCACTTCTTGAATTTTTTGCCGCTGCCACAGTGGCAAGGATCGTTGCGACCCGGCGTGTCGGCGCGGTGCACGGTCTCGATCCGGGGACCGATACCGCGCCAAATTTCACGCAAGTCATATACCGACCACACGGCATCGGCAAAGGCGTCCAGGCGCTCGGTGCTCATGGTGGGAGGGCCGTCGTCGCTGAAAGGCGAAACGCAGAGCTCGCCCTCGTCGTCCTCAGTCAGCGCCACCATGCACTGCAGGGCCAGGTCGTGCCACTTAGCCGCCTTTTTGTCGCGCGGGGGGGTCCATTCTTCGGGCCAGGCCTCCACCGCAAACATAAAGCCCAGCGCCCAAACCTGGGCAAAAGCTGGCAACGCTTCATCCGCAGTGCCCTCAGGCATGGCGGCACGGTCTTCTTCTGACAACGACGCCATGGCGCCGCGCACATCCAGCACCTCGGGGTGGTAAGCAGTGTCGCTGTCCAGGGATTCGGTCGGCGTATCCAGCGCAGTATTTACTTCTAGCAAACGCTGGTCCCAAATCTCTATGAAGCGGGCGCGCTGCGCAGCATCGGCAAATGCGCTGTCGCCTGGCATGTCTTCGGTTTCACCAATGCCCAGCAGCACGTCCAGGTACTCGGCTTGCGGGATGGGACGGCGACAACACACTACAGCCGCCAAGAAGCCTTCACAAAACTCCCACTGCGGTGTCTCGTCATTGCGGCTGCGCAGGTCATCCAAAATCGCGTCGATTTCATCAAACGCTTCGGGTGTGACTGGGGCGGCGGGTGTGTTCATGGGCAATCCAGGTGAAATCGGGCAGGCCGTATTTTGCCTTGGCCTGCAGAGGCTGGTATCGTGCGCAACTAGGAGAGCCTATCCATGCTGAATTTTCTCAATACGCTGTTTCCTGTTCGCTACCTCGCCATGGGCTTAAGTGCCATGGGGTTGGCGCTAAGCCTATTCAGTCTGATCGTTTTCGGGGTGGGTGCTGGGGCATTTCTGATCTTTGCCTGGCTGGTGGGTGTTGGGGTGTACGACCTGCGTCAAACCAAGCGTTCGATTTTGCGCAACTACCCCGTCATCGGACACCTGCGTTTCATGATGGAATTCGTGCGGCCAGAGATCCGTCAGTATTTCATCGAGAGCGACAACGAGGCTACGCCCTTTTCGCGGGCGCAGCGCTCGTTGGTTTACCAGCGCGCCAAAAACGAACCTGACAAGCGCCCCTTTGGCACGCAGTTGGATGTGCATGCCGAGGGCTACGAGTGGATGAACCATTCGGTAGCCCCCACTCGACTCAGTGGCCATGACTTTCGCGTGATGGTGGGCGCTGATCGCGCGCAACCTTATTCGATGAGCGTGTTCAATATCTCGGCCATGAGCTTTGGCGCCCTGAGCGCCAATGCGATCCTGGCACTCAATGCCGGCGCCAAGCGCGGCGCCTTTGCGCACGACACGGGTGAGGGTTCGATCTCCGCCCACCACCGCGTGCATGGCGGCGACTTGATCTGGGAAATTGGTTCAGGCTACTTTGGCTGTCGCAACGACGATGGCAGCTTCAACGCCGATAAATTTGCCGCCAACGCGGCGGACCCACAAGTCAAACTGATTGAGCTGAAACTGAGCCAGGGTGCCAAGCCGGGCCATGGCGGCGTACTGCCCGGTCCCAAAGTCACCTCCGAGATTGCCGCAGCGCGTGGCGTACCCGAGGGCGTGGACTGCGTGTCTCCCGCCGCACACAGCGCGTTTTCGACCCCGGTGGAGATGCTGCAGTTCATCGACCGCCTGCGCCAGCTCTCCGGTGGCAAGCCCACCGGCTTCAAGCTTTGCATCGGCCACCCCTGGGAGTGGTTTGCCATGGTGAAAGCGATGTTGGCCACCGGCATCACCCCTGACTTCATCGTGGTGGACGGAGCCGAGGGCGGCACCGGCGCGGCGCCGCTGGAGTTTACTGACCACGTCGGCTCCCCGCTGCAAGAAGGCTTGCTAGTGGTGCACAACACGCTGCGCGGCGCGGGCTTGCGCGACAAAATTCGCGTGGGTTGCGCCGGCAAAGTCGTCAGCTCGTTTGACATTGCCCGCCTGATGGCACTGGGCGCAGACTGGTGCAATAGCGCGCGCGGCTTCATGTTTGCGCTGGGCTGCATCCAGGCCCAACACTGCCACACGGGAGCCTGCCCCACCGGCGTGACCACCCAAGACCCGCTGCGCCAGCAATCGCTGGTAGTACCGGACAAGGCTGAGCGGGTGTTTAACTTCCACCAGCAAACGCTGCACGCCTTGCAAGAACTGGTGCAGGCCGCGGGCGTCAATCACCCCAATGAGATTACGGCCCACCACATCGTGCGCCGCTCCAGCGACAACCGGGTGCGCTCGCTGGCGCAGTCCATCCTGACCCAGCTGCCTACTGGCGCTCTGTTGGAAGACAGCATTGCCGCATTGCCGCTGATTTACCGGCTGAATTGGCCGCTGGCGCAGTCGGGCAGTTTTCAGGCCGCAGTGGCTGCCTGAAGTTGGCAGTGGTGCTATTTATTTAATAGCTGCCCGGGCAGTCGCGCCTAGGGCTAGAAGGCGTTTTGACATAGAAAGTACAGCTTTGTCCTTACTCAGTAGCGTGGCACGATATGCCACTGCCAAGTCGATGAATTTTTGATCGTCGGGGTCTTTGCAGGTCACGCTAGCTTTGGGTGCCACGGCCACCATTTCGGCGCGCGCATCAAACTGCTCCAGCACCGACTGGGGGCTGATCTGGTGATGGGCCATGCTGTTGACGATCTGCGGGTAGGCCAGTACGCGGGCCAGCTCCTCGCGCATCGGGGGCGTGGCCAGCCAACGCCACTGGCCCTGCGGTAGGCCCGCAATCAGCGGTGCAGCGGCGGCATCGCCAAACACCCACACATCCAGCAGGATGTTGGTGTCCAGCACGAGCGCCAGGTGCTCGGCCGGGTCTGTCATCCCTGGTCCGCAGCGGGCACAGCGCCTGGCCTGGCGGGTGCAGAGTCGGACTCGGCGGGCGCCTTCAGTCTACCTGCCACCATGTCAAATTTGAACAAGCGGCATTCGATCGGGCCATTCCACATCGGTACCCGGCGCGATTCTTTCAGGCGCATCTTGCCGGGCAGCTTCAGGTCAGGCGTCAGAATCCAGCCGCTCCAGCCACTGTAGTTTTTCTTCCAGTGCGACGCCAGTTGGCCGAAGAACTCGCCGCCGTCTTCAGTGTGGGCCTGCTCGCGCTGGCCAAAGCGTCCACCGGCGCCTTCGCCCGCCACGCCACCCACCTCTATTCGCTCGCCATAGGGCGGGTTCAGCAGCATCACGCCTGGCCCATCGCTGGGTGGCATGCGCTGCAGCGCGTCACCACCGCGAAATTCCACCACGTCGGCCACACCGGCGCGTTCGGCATTGCGCTGGGCAAAGTCGACCATGCGGTGCGACACATCACTACCAAAAATCAAGGGTTTTTGGCCTGGGGCCCGCACAACCTCTGCCGCAGCAGCTTCTGTTTTGATAGCAGACCAGACGTGCGCCTGAAACGGCAGGTACTTCTCAAAGGCGAAGTGGCGGCGCGAACCTGGCGCAATATTGCAGGCGATCTGCGCCGCTTCAATCGCCACCGTGCCGCTGCCGCAGCAGGGGTCGTACAGCGGCAGCAGGTCGTCATCACCATCGGCCCAGCCGCAGGCTGCAATCATGGCGGCTGCCAGGGTTTCTTTCAACGGCGCATCGCCCTTGTCCTCGCGCCAGCCGCGCTTGAAGAGCGGCTCGCCCGAGGTGTCGATGTACAGCGAGCAGGTGTCGGTGGTCAGGTGGGCGTAGATGCGTACATCGGGCCACTGGGTGTTGACATCCGGGCGCACGCCGTGGGCCTTATCGCGGAAGCGGTCGCAGACCGCGTCTTTGATTTTCAGTCCCGCAAAGTTCAGGCTGGTGAGCGGGCTGTGTTGCGCCGTCACTTCCACCTTGATGCTTTGCTTGGGCGTGAACCAGATCTCCCAGGCCACCTCAGACGCTGCGCGGTACAGATCTTGTTCGGAGCGGTACTGGGTATAGCTCAGTTGCACCAGCACGCGCTGGGCCAGTCGAATATGCAGGTTCAGCAGCATGGCGTCGCGCCAGGAGGCCCGTACCATCACGCCGCCGCGGCGTGTCAGCAGGTCTTCACCCTGCAAGCCAGTCAGGCCATGCACTTCGGCGGCCAGGAAATCCTCAACGCCAGCGGCGCAGGGTAGAAAAAGTTGGAGTGAATTCACAATGCTTTTCTCAAGGAGGCGGGGGCAATCTTCAAGCCCTCGCGGTATTTGGCCACCGTGCGGCGGGCGCATTCAATGCCCTGCTCTTTGAGCATTTCCGATATCTGGTTGTCACTCAAAGGCTTGGTATTGCTCTCTGAACTGATGAACTGCTTGATCAGCGCGCGCACCGCGGTACTGGAGGCGTTGCCGCCGGTCTCGGTACCCAGGCCCGAGCCAAAGAAATACTTCAGCTCAAACGTGCCAAAGGGTGTGGCCATGTATTTGGCCGTGGTCACGCGGCTGATGGTGGATTCATGCAGGCCCAGTTCATCCGCAATCTCGCGCAAGACAAGGGGGCGCATCGCCAGCTCACCATGGGTAAAGAAGCTCTTTTGTCGCTCCACAATCGCCGTGCTGACGCGCAGGATGGTATCGAACCGCTGCTGGATGTTTTTGATAAACCAACGCGCTTCTTGCAGGCGCTGCTGCAGGGCTGCGTGGCTCACGCTGTCTTTGCCGCCGCGATGATTGCGCAGCACATTGGCATAAATGTCATGCACGCGCAGCTTGGGCATCACATCCGGGTTGAGCTGCACTTTGAAGCGCGGGCTGCCACCGACCTTGCCAGCGGGCAGCACCAGCACATCGGGCACCACGATGTTGCGCTCTACGTCCACAAAACGTCGACCGGGTTTCGGCTCCAGTCGCGCGATCAGCGCAATAGCGGCGCGGGTCTGGGCATCGGTGCCGCAGCAGCGCTGGATGAAAGTTTTCACATCACGCCGGGCCAGTAACTCCATCGGCAGCTTGCACATGCTAAATGCCAACTCCAGCAAAGTGTGGTGGTCGCTGCCTGCATCGGCCAACTCTATCAAGGCACGCAATTGCAAGCGCAGGCACTCGCCTAAATCACGAGCGCCTACCCCTGCGGGTTCCAGGCTGTGCAGCAAGCCCAGCGCCACGGTGAAGTGGTGCAGCAGGTCCTCCAAATGCTCGGGGTCGTCCGCCGCCAAACCGCGCACCAAGTCGTCCAGGGTGTCCTCCAGATAGCCGTCGTCATTCAGAGATTCGATCAGGAAGCGCAAAGCAGCGCAATCAGATTCACCCAGGCGCAGGCGCAGAGCTTGGCGGTGCAGATGGCTTTGTAGCGACTCATGGCTGCGCGCCAGCTCCGACGCATCCGCGTCATCCCCATCGCCCAGGTTGTTGGCGCGGGCTTTGGCGTCGCCGCCCCATTCGCTATCGTCAGGCACCATCTCGGTGGTGCCGTCGCCGTCCCAGTCAGGACCATCGTCACTGGACAGCGGGGCTGTTTCTTCGTCTTTGCTGCTGATGGTGGTGGTCGCGTCCGCGTAGTCGGCTACCGAGTAGGTCGCTTCTGTATCCGGGCTGCTCTGCACGTCGGCATCGCGCTCGGCATTGCTCACCGGCGCGTCCGATTGCGCCAGGCCAAACTCTTCGCGCACGGCCTCTTCCGCGTTCAGCTCCAAAAACGGGTTGTCATCGAGCATCTGCTCCACTTCCTGACTCAGCTCCAGCGTAGAAAGCTGCAACAGGCGAATAGACTGCTGCAATTGCGGCGTCAGCGCCAAATGCTGCGAGACGCGTAAGGAAAGACCCTGTTTCATCAGGCCTACATTTTGAAGTTTTCGCCGAGGTAGACGCGGCGCACATCGGCGTTGTTAACAATCTCGGTGGGAGTGCCTTCTGCCAGCACCGTGCCATCGCTGATGATGTAAGCGTGGTCGCAAATGCCGAGGGTTTCGCGCACATTGTGGTCGGTGATCAACACGCCAATGCCACGCGCCTTCAGGAAATTGATGATGCGCTGGATCTCGATCACCGCTATTGGATCGATACCAGCAAAGGGCTCGTCCAGCAGAATGAAACGCGGACGCGTGGCCAGTGCGCGGGCAATCTCCACACGCCGGCGTTCGCCGCCCGACAGTGCCAGTGACGGTGATTGGCGCAGATGCTCGACCCGCAACTCACTGAGCAAGGCGGTCAGACGCAATTCAATCTCGTCGTGCTTGAGCGGCTTGCCATCGTCATCCAGTTGCAGTTCTAGCACAGCACGCACGTTGTCTTCGACATTGAGCTTGCGAAAAATCGACGCCTCTTGCGGCAGATAACCCAACCCCAGGCGTGCACGACGGTGAATCGGCATGTGCTCGATGGACTGCCCGTCGATCGTGATGTCGCCCGCACTCGCGCGCAGCAAGCCCACGATCATGTAGAAAGAAGTGGTCTTGCCCGCGCCATTGGGACCCAGCAAACCGACCACTTCGCCGGTGCGCACAGCCAAAGATACGTCTTTGACCACCAGGCGTTTGCCGTACGACTTTTGCAGATGGCGCGCTTCCAGGCGCCCCTCTCCGTGTGAAACAGCTACCTCAATATCACTCACTTGGTCGCGCCCCCCAGCGTGTTGGCGGGCTTCAGCGTTACAGGCGTGGGGGCAGGAGAGTTGGTTCCCGTCGCGGTACCTTCGGCCTTGGGCGTCATCATCACGCGCACACGGCCCACGGGGGCGCCACCAGCTGCTTTGCTGGCGCTGCCATCTACGCTGAAAGTGTCCGACAGGTTGTCGTAAACGACCAACCCGCCGATGATTTCATCAGCCAGCACAGCGCCGCGCAAACGCCGCACTACGGCTTTTTTGATGAATTTGACGGTATCGGCGCGGCCATCGTATTCAATGACCTCGCCCTCGCCTTCGATGAATTCGTCCACGCCGTCGCGCTTTTGCCGGAAAAACGCCGGGCTGGCCGTTGAGCCTGTAACAACGCCGAACTGGAAGCCTTCGGGGTCTTGGCGGGCCTCGACCTGGGCACCGCGGATCTGGATCGAGCCCTTGGTCAGGGTCACCGCGCCGGTAAACACACTGACTTGCTTCAAGTCGTCGTAACGCAAGGCGTCCGCCTCAATATTCATGGGCTTGTTGCGATCGGTTTTTTCTGCCCAGGCCCCACCCGCGAACCCCAGCCAAGCCAACAGGAAAACGAGTAAATTTATAAGGTTTTTCATAAAGGCACGAAACTTGCAATGTGGGCCGAATGACAATTGTACTGAGCCCCAGCAGCAAACCCGGCCTCGGGTATGGCTTAATAATGGTTTTCCACTTTAAAACCGAGAATTTTCATGGGCAACAAAATCGTTACCGAAGCAGACCGTAAAGCTACCCCCGCACCCAAGCCATTGCCTGGCATGTCTCTGACCACCGGCGGCCGCGGCCAAAAGGTGAGCTTGGAGCGCGGTGTTTCAACCCGCAGCAAAAAGAACCCTGGCAAGCGTCCTACAAAAGGCGGCTAAAACGCCTCAAGGGTCCCACTACGGTGGGTCGCACGATAGCAGTGCCATAGCCATGCAATGGGATTAGCCAGCTACAAGCACCGTATTGTCGGCGCCTGTAGCTATTTTTTTGCCTGTACCCCTGCCACAGTGGAGGTAACCGATGCGATCTATATCCGATCACGGCGCGCAAGCCGAGGCGAGTGCAGGCACTTGGTTTGCGGGGTTTCGCACCCGGTCGGTCCCAACACCTGACTCGAATACCTTTGTGCGCTTCGGCGGCGACCCAAACAAGCCAGCCCTGGTGTTGTTGCATGGTTTCCCACAAACGCACGCCATGTGGAACAGGGTTGCGCGAGCCTTGCAAGACGACTTTTTTCTGGTGATGCCCGATCTGCGCGGCTATGGCGATTCTGCCAAACCAGCAGGCCTGGCAGATCACAGCAACTACAGCAAACGCGCGATGGCCGCCGACGTTATAGCCACGTTGGATGCGCTGGGTGTGCAAGACTTTTTCCTGTGCGGCCACGACCGCGGTGGCCGCGTGGCCCACCGGCTGGCACTGGACCATGCGAGCCGCGTACGCAAGCTGTGCGTGATCGACATTGCGCCCACGCTGGATATGTACGCCCGCACTGACTTCGAGTTTGCCCGTGCGTACTACCACTGGTTCCATCTGATACAGCCCAGCCCTTTACCGGAAACCATGATTGGCGGCAACGCGCTGGCCTACTTGCACCACAAACTGGGGGGCTGGGGGACTTGCGGCACCGCCCACATCGAGCCCGAGGCGCTCGCGGAGTACGCGCGCTGCTTCTGCTCACCCGAGGGTATTCACAGCGCATGTGAAGACTACCGGGCCAGCGCTGCAGTGGATTTAGAGCACGACCGCAGCAGCCGGGCATGCGGCGACAAAATAGCCTGCGAGATCCTGGTGTTGTGGGGCGAACGTGGGGTAGTGCACCGCCTGTTTGATCCCCTGGCGCTGTGGCAGGCGCAATGCGCCGCTCAGGTGCGCGGCCAGCGCCTGTCAGCAGGCCATTTCATCCCAGAAGAACTGCCCGACGCTACGGCCGCTGCACTACGCACATTCATGCGTTAGCGGGTTCTGCCCACGGCTTGCTCAGCCGTCTTGGTTAATGCGTGTCACCAACTCTTGCAGTACGGCTGCAGCGCGGTCGTTGTCGACTTGGCAGGTACCTGCATTTTCATGGCCGCCACCGCCATAGGCCAGCATCAGCTCGCCGATGTTGGTCCTGGAACTGCGGTTGGTGATTGACTTGCCAGTGGCAAACACAGTATTTTGTTTTTGCACACCCCACATCACATGGATCGAGATATTGGTTTGCGGGTACATGGCGTAAATCATGAAGCGATTGACCGCAAAGATAGTTTCCTCTTCGCGCAAATCCAGCACCAGCAGCTTGCCGTGCACCTTCGAACAACGCTCGATTTGCTCCCGCGCCTGCGCTGTGTGTTCAAAATACAAGTCCACCCGCTCCACCACATCCGGGAGCTGCAAAATCTCGCCAATATCGTGGTCGTGGCAGTACTTGATCAGGTCCATCATCAACTGGTAATTGCTGACGCGGAACTCCCGGAAGCGGCCCAGGCCTGTGCGTGAATCCATCAGGAAATTCAGCAACACCCAGTCGGTGGGTTCCATGATCTCATCGTGGCTGAACTGGGCCGAATCGCCCTTGTCCACCGCCTCCATCATGGCGTGAAAACGCGCGGGGAATCGACTGGCACCGCCGTAGTGATCGAACACGACGCGCGCAGCGGAAGGTACGTCAGGGTGGATGATGTGATTAGGGCGCTCGCCCGAGTTGCGGATGGCTTCTGAGGCGTGGTGGTCAAACGCTAAATGCACCCCCGGTACGAACGGCAAGTTGGTGGTGATGTCGCGATCGGTCACCTCAATCTTGCCGTCCTGCATGTCCTTGGGGTGGACGAATTTGATGTCGTCAATCAGCTCCAGTTCATTGAGCAGTACGGCACAAACCAGTCCGTCAAAATCGCTGCGTGTGACCAGTCGAAACTTCGTGTGTGCCATGCGGACTCCTCAAGTGGGCGAATGTTGTTTTTGTATTCTAGCCCCGCTTGGCGCACGGCTCGCAGAACCGACGCTGGCCATTGCGCCGCCCAAGGATCAGGTCCGCTTACCGCGCAGGTCTGCCACCAACGCTTCCACCACGAGCAATCCGCGGTCCATGCTTTTAGCGATTGTTCCATCGGTGTAAAACCGCCCTGCGACGCCCAGCGCCGGGACACCCTCAACGCGGTAAGCGTTTTGCAGTTGCGTGGCTTTGGTCACCTTGGAATTGATTGAGAAGGAGCCAAATTGCTCTACAAACTTCGCTTTGTCGACGCCTTGCTGGGCAACCCATTCAATAATTGCCTCGCCCTTGTCCAGGTTGAGGCGCTCTATGTGGATTGCATTAAAAACTTTGGCGTGCAACTTGGCTGTGAGCCCCATTGCTTCCAGGGAATAGAACAATCGCTGCAGGGGCGCAAAGCTGTCCTGAAAGGCCACAGGTACGCGGCGCAACACCACATCTTTGGGTAATTTTTTGCTCCAAGCTTCCAGTGCTGGCTCAAAGGCATTGCAATGGGGGCATTTGTACCAAAAGAACTCCACCACTTCAATTTTTCCCGGGGGCGCCTCCACTGCAACCGGCTTATCCAGAACATAGTAATCCGAGCCCTCCGCCGGCTTAAGCGTTTGGGCCTGGACCGACATCCAAGGAGCGGTGGACAACACCGCAAAAGCCGGTGCGGCCAGGGAAAAATCACGACGCTTCATGTTGCTTTATCTCCAGTAAATAGTCTCTAGACCGACGCCAATGGCTTTAGTTCCGTGAGACATGCGGACCGCAATTAACGCTGCACGCGCACCAGTGCGGTTTCCAGGCCCGCAGCTTCCAGCTTCTCTTTGGATTTTTCGGCCTCTTCTTTTTTGTCAAAAGGTCCCACACGCACACGGTAAACGACAGCGCCCGATTGTTCGCGCTCAGAAATCTTGGTCTCAATGCCACTCAGAGAGAGCTTGGCGCGCTGCCCCTCAGCGTCCTGCGCATTGCGGTAGGCTCCTACCTGAATGAAGTAGCTAAAGGGCTCAGCACTCGCCATTTTGGCCTTGGCCAGGTCGCCCAAAGGATCTGCGGTTACCGCAGGTTTGGGTTCGGGCTTGGCATCAGGCTTGGCAGGCACCGGCTTGGCTGCAGGCGCAGAAGGCGTGGATGTGGGTGTGGGCGCTACGGAAGGAGCCGCGGCAGTTTTAGCTGGATTTTTGCCATACAGCGGCGCATTGGGATCCCAGTCCTTATTTTTCTTTGCTTCGGCCTCGTACTGCTCAGCAGATCGGCTCTGCCCTTTATTCATGAAAGGGACGGGTACTTTGGTCACATACACAGCCACGGCCAAGGCGGCTCCCAGGCCCACGACCACACCAATGATGAACCCCAGCAGGGTTCCTCCAAGCTCACGCGTCATACTCTCGCCTTCCGTTAGAAACAACCACCCTCTGGTGGGTTTCGCAAAGTTCTTGTTTACATCTTCTGCGGGGCACTCACGCCCAACACCGCCAGGCCATTGTGCAACACCTGCGCCGTGGCCGCGACCAGCGCCAGACGCGCCAACTTCACCGCATCGTCATCCACCAGAATGCGCTCGGCATCGTAGTAGCTGTGGTAGCTCGCGGCCAGCTCGCGCAGGTAGAAGGTCACGTCGTGCGGCGCTTCGTCGGCCGCGGCGGCAGTCAGCATCTCGGGGTATTTGGCCAAGAGCAGCATCAGGGCCTGAGCTTGCGGACTTTGCAGTGCTGACAGATCCACTGCCTTCAGGTTGGCTACGTCTGCACCCCAGGTCGCCAGCACTGAGCAGATGCGCGCATGTGCGTACTGCACGTAGTAGACCGGGTTGTCGTTATTTTTGGCCACCGCCAGATCCACGTCGAAGGTGTATTCGGTATCGGGCTTGCGCGACAGCAGGAAGAAACGCACGGCGTCCTTGCTGGTCCATTCAATCAAATCGCGCAGTGTCACGTAGCTGCCCGCGCGCTTGCTGATCTTGACCTCTTCGCCGCCTTTAACCACGCGCACCATGGTGTGCAACACGTAATCAGGGTAGCCCAGAGGAATACCCACACCCGCGGCCTGCAAGCCGGCGCGCACGCGCGCGATGGTGCCGTGGTGGTCGGTGCCCTGGATGTTCACCACCTTGGTGAAGCCGCGCTCCCACTTGGCGATGTGGTAGGCCACATCCGGCACGAAGTAGGTGTAGCTGCCGTCCTGCTTGCGCATGACACGGTCCTTGTCGTCACCGTATTCAGTGGACTTGAGCCACAGCGCGCCGTCCAGCTCATAGGTCTTGCCGGCGGCCTGCAGGCGCTTCACTGCGTCGTCCACACGGCCGCTGGTGTAGAGGCTGCTTTCGAGGTAATAGTTGTCAAACTTCACCGCAAACGCCTTCAGGTCCAAGTCCTGCTCGTGGCGCAGGTAGGCCACGGCGAACTGGCGCATGCCGTCCAGATCGTTAATGTCGCCGCTGGCCGTGAACTCGCGGTCGTCGGACTTGACTGTCTTGCCAGCCAGAAAGTCGGCTGCGATGTCGGCGATGTAGTCGCCGTTGTAGGCCGCAGCCTTTTCGCCGCTGGGCCACTGGTCGTCCCCTGGTTTGAAGCCCTGGGCGCGCAGGTGCGTGCTGCTGGCCAGGGTGCCGATCTGCACGCCCGCATCGTTGTAATAGAACTCGCGATACACGTCCCACCCTTGTGTTTCCAGCAGGTTGCAAATGGCATCGCCCAGCGCGGCTTGGCGACCGTGGCCCACGTGCAGCGGACCAGTGGGGTTGGCAGAGACAAATTCGACCAACACGCGCTGGCCCTGTTCTTCCGACCTTTGAGGCTGATGACCGAACTGCCCAGCTTGGTCCAGCACTTCGCGCACGATTTCCTGCTTGGCAGCGGGCTTCAAGCGGATATTGATAAAGCCGGGGCCAGCAATTTCCACCGCGTCCACCCAGGCCACATAGGCGGGGTGGGCCAGCAATGCATCACGCAGTTGCTCGGCCAATTGGCGGGGGTTGAGCTTGAGCGGCTTGGCCAGTTGCATCGCGGCCGTGGTGGCCAGGTCGCCATGGGCGGCTACCTTGGGTGATTCAAAGGCGGCCTTGGCACCTGCACCGGGAGATAGGGTGTCCAGACTAGCGGCCAGCGCCTGCAGGAGTTCGTGTTTGACGTTAAGCATGGTGCGATTTTACGGGCCGAGCCGTGGCGGCCTCAAACAAGCGGATAAGGGCTAGCGATTCGTCACAAACCCGATTTTTAGGTATATGCTCCTTTTTGTTAGGGTTTTTCTGTAATGGCGGCGGTGCTGCCTTTTTTTGATTGGACAACTGATGAAAAAACTGATCTCTTTCGTAGCTTTGGGTTTGGCATTGGCAGTGGGCAGCGCGCATGCTGCCGACAAAGCGCCCTCGGCGCAGCAGGGCAAGATGAAGACTTGTAATGCAGACGCAAAAACCAAAGACCTCAAGGGCGACGAGCGCAAGACATTCATGAAGGGATGCTTGAGCGCAAAACCCGCCGCTGCAGCGGATGGCAAAACTGCACAGCAAGGCAAGATGACGACCTGCAATGCCGATGCCAAAACAAAGGCACTGAAAGGAGCCGAGCGCAAAACATTCATGAAAGAATGCCTGAGCGCCAAATAAGCTGTCTTAGTAATCTCGAAAAAAGCCCGCCCAGGTAAACCGCGCGGGCTTTTTACGTGGAAACAGCAATGCCTGCAAATAGCGCAAAGCCCACCCAATGGTTGGCGCGAAATGCCTTGAAGCATCCTTCCCGCGAACGGTCCCGAATCAGCGTGGCGTGCCAGACCACTTGAGCCCAGGCTGCCGTCCAGCCCAGCCACCACCACGGTGAAGCCAGCGCCTGCAGCAGCACCGTAGCCCAGACAACAAGATGCACACCGTAAAACAGCAACACGGCAACAAAATCCCATTGGCCCAACGTGATGGCCGAGGTACGAATGCCGATACGCAAATCATCGTCCCGGTCCACCATTGCGTACTCGGTGTCATAGGCCAGAACCCAGGCCAGATTACCCAGCATCAGTAACCAGGCTACCGCTGGCACCGTAGACCAGGGCGCGGCCGGCGACCAAGCCGAACCGCCCTGCACGGCTGTAAAGGCCAGCGGAATGCCAAAGCTGAACGCCACACCCAACACCGCCTGTGGCATAGACACGTAGCGCTTGGCATACGGATAGGCCACTGTGACAGCCAAGGCTGCAAATGACCACCGCACGGTTACCAGATTCGTTGTCAACACCAAAGCAAATGCCACGAACGCCAGCACGGCACCCACCAGCAGGGCTTCGCGCGGCGCGACACGCCCGCTGGTCACGGGCCGGTTGGCAGTACGCTTCACGTGTTTGTCAAACGCGCGATCTGCCACATCGTTGATGCAGCAGCCAGCGCTGCGCATCAACACGGTTCCCAACGTGAACACCAGCAACAAATGCCAGCCGGGAAAACCGCCTGCTGCCAGCCACAGGGCGCTGAGTGTCGGCCACAGCAACAGTAGCCAGCCAGCCGGGCGATCCCAGCGGATCAGATCGAGATAGAGGCGTAATTTTTCTAACACGATGCTATATATTTAGGAGCTACTCAGGCAGTTTTCACTAGGGCCACAGCCCGATTTAGTACTTAAATCAGGATAAACGGGCTACGCCGGGCAATTCGCAGGCGTAAATAGCGTTGCGCAGCGCGGCTATGGCTTCGTAGCGCGTGAAGCTACGCCGCCACGCCAGCACCACCCGCCGTGTGGGGGGCTCGCCCTTAGGACCGTCGTGCACGGCCAGGTACTTCACATACGGATCTTCCTGGCGGCGAGATTTAGCGCTCAAAGCGCCCTTGGGCACACTTAGGCGGGGCACCAGCGTGATACCCATGCCAGCCGCCACCATGTGTTTGATGGTCTCTAGCGATGAGCCTTCAAAACTTTTGCGGATACCCTCGGCATTGCTGGCAAAACGCGCAAACTCGGGGCATACCTCCAGCACATGGTCGCGAAAGCAGTGCCCGTTGCCGAGCAGCAGCATGGTTTCCTTCTTGATTTCTTCAGCGGTGATGCTTTTGCGTTTGGCCAATGCATGGCCACTGGGCACAGCCGCCATAAAGGGCTCGTCATACAGCGGCGCAATTGCCAGGTTGGTGTCGGGAAAAGGCTCGGCCAGGATGGCGCAGTCAATTTCGCCGTTGCGCAGCTCTTCCAGCAGCTTGACGGTGAAGCTCTCCTGCAGCATCAGCGGCATTTGAGGCGTCAGCGAAATCATCTGGCGCACCAGGTCCGGCAGGAGGTAAGGGCCTATGGTGTAAATCACCCCCAACCGCAGGCTGCCCGCCAGCGGGTCTTTGCCACGCCTGGCAATTTCCCGGATGCTGTCGGCCTGCTCCAGCACGCTCTGCGCCTGGCGCACGATCTCTTCGCCGAGCGGCGTCACGGTTATTTCATTCGCGTTGCGCTCGAACAGTTTGACCTGGAGCTCCTCCTCCAGCTTCTTGATCGCCACGCTCAGGGTGGGCTGAGAAACATGGCAGGCGTCTGCGCCTTTGCCGAAATGCTTTTCTCGGGCAACCGC